>JAKAFK010000017.1 GCA_021817985.1 Pseudomonadota bacterium
GAATTCCGCCACCGTCTTCATGCCCATCACCTGCGCGATGCGGCTGATCGCTTCGACCGTCGCGAAATCGACGGGATCACGCGCCATGCCGCGCACGAAGCAGCCGTCGATCTTGATGCAGTCGACCTCCAGATGCTTCAGATAGCCGAATGACGACATGCCGCTGCCGAAATCGTCCAAGGCGAAGCGGCATCCCAGGCCCTTCAACGCCTGGATGAAGGCCGTTGCCCGGCTGAGATTCGCGATGGCGGCGGTCTCCGTGATTTCGAAGCACAGCGACTGCGGCCGGACGCCGGTGCGCTGCATCTCGCCCACCAGGAATTCCAGCAGGGCTTTGTCCCCCAGCGATTGTCCGGACAAATTGATGGAACAAATCGACGACGCGTCACTGGGGCGCGAGGCCATGTGCTCAAATGCGGCCTGCGCGACCCATCGGTCGATGGCCGGCATCATGTTGTAACGCTCGGCGGCCGGAATGAACGCCATAGGCGAAATCAGGGCGCTCGACGCATCCTTCATGCGCAGCAGGAGCTCGAAGTGCCGCTCCTGCGAAGCGCTCGGCACCAGCGGTTCAATTTTCTGGTAGTACAGGCACAGGCGATTTTCTTCGAGGGCCTGCGCGACGCGCTGCACCCATTGCATCTCCCCCTGTCGCCGCCCGCCCTCGGCCTCCCCGGCGTACACATAAACCTGGTTCCTGCCCTCGTCCTTGGCAATATAGCAGGCGGCATCGGCCGCCGAAAGCACGGTTGCCAGCTCGCTGTCCGGGGTGATCAGCGCCACCCCGATGCTCGCACGCACCACAAAAATCTTCCCGTGCCACACGAAGCGATGAGCCATCACCGCAGAACGAAGGGACTCGGCAATCTGGCGCGCCGCCTCCAGCGTACACCCCTCCAGCAAAACGCCGAACTCATCGCCGCCCAACCGGGCCAGCAGGTCGCTCGCCCGGAGCCTCGCGTCCAGAATGGACGACAACTGGCGCAGCAGTTCGTCGCCAGCGGCATGGCCACAGGTGTCGTTGACCACCTTGAACTGGTCAAGGTCCAGATACAGCAAGGCGTGCTGCTTCTTGAGCGTGTGCGCATTGGCGATGAGTTCGGCCACCCGGTGCTCGAATTCCCGCCGGTTGGCAAGTCCGGTCAGCACGTCATGGGCCGCCGCCCACGAAAGCTGCTCGGCCGCATGCTCCGCGCGCTCCTTTTCCTTCAGCAGATCGCTTTGCGCACGCATCGCATGCCGCACGACCACAATGGCGATCACGACGCCGACGAGCAAGGCGAAGCCGCCGATCCAGGCCAGATAAATGTAGGTCTTCCGGTACGCGGCATCGGCCTGTGCCAGCGCGGCCTGCGTCTGCGCGCGCTGCAGCCTGAGCAGCGCACTCATTTGTCCGAGCAACACGTGCTCACGCGGTCGAAGGCCTTGCAGCAGCGCGCCCGCCGCCACCTTCATCTGCCCGGCCGTGGCCGCGCCGACCACTTGGCGGTAATAACGCTGATCGTTCAGGATGAGCCGACGGATGCGATCCCACTGGTCGCGCTCGGGACGGCTCAAGCCCATCGCCATGAGGCGCTCGCGCAGCGCCACGAAGTGGGATGCGAGTCTTTGCATACGCACGAATTCATCGTCGCGCTCGAAGGGATCCGGCAGAAGAACGATGTGGGATAAGGCCACGTAGCGCTCGCGGGTCACGAACCGCATGCTCGAGAGGATGGCCGCCCGCGTCTCGTCGCGCTCGAGCATCTTCTCCGTGCGGCCATGCAGCCCGACCATCCGCGACAGGCCCACGCCGGCGACGACGGCCAACAAGGCGAGGACAGCCACGAATCCGGCCAGAATGACGCGATCCGTGCGCGGACCGGACGTTTCGTTATTTATGGTCAGCATCGTCAGCCAATCCATCCCCCCTTGCGCGCGCCTGCCGGCGTGCCCTGCCCACCGCCGTGTCCACCGTGCAGGCCCGCTTCGTATCCTGCCGGCGAATTCGTTCTTCATTATGCGCCGATTGCCATTGCGGGTCATTATGGATGGCCGCGAACCGCCGTCGCGCGGCGCACCAAATCGCCTCCGCGGCATCCTGTTGGTATAATGAAGGCATCCCAACTCAACAACTGCCGGATATGCCATCCATTTCGTTCAGCCGAGCGGGCCTCGCATTTGCCATGCTCCTTCTCGCGGGGTGCTCAACTTCCCGGACCGATCCATTGGAACCCTACAACCGGTTCATGTATAGCTTCAACAACAAGTTGGACAAGGTCGCCGTCAAGCCCGCCGCCAAGGTCTACAAGGCCGTCATCCCCACCCCGGTGCGAACGGGGGTGGGCAATTTTTTCTCCAATCTCGGCGACGTCGTGGTGACGGCCAATGACCTCCTCCAGCTCAACTTCGTGCGGGCCGGACAAGACACCTCACGGTTCATCGCCAATTCGACCTTTGGTGTGCTGGGTATTTTCGATGTCGCAAGCCACTGGGATCTCCCCAAGCACGCCGGCGATTTCGGCCTGACGCTGGGCCGTTGGGGCGTGGGCCCGGGCCCCTACCTGGTGCTGCCTTTCTTCGGTCCGAGCGATTTCCGAGACGCGCTCGGCCTATATGTCGACGGCGCGTACTTTGACCCGGTCTGGATGGATCCCAATGTGCCAGAGCGCAACAGCGCCGTCGTCCTGCGCGCGGTCGACGAGCGTGCACGGCTGCTGGGCGTTGAGACTCTGATCGAGCAGGCCGCCATCGATCCGTATGCCTATACGCGCGATGCCTACCTGCAAAGACGGCAGAGCCTCCTTCCGGGCGGGGCACGCCGGCTGCAGCAGGAGGAAGAAGAGGATCAAGAAGGGGGAGTGCCGCCTTCGCCTGCCACCCGCGCAGCCCCTCCGGACTCGGCCCAGTAGGGCAGGCCCTCCGGCTGCCTCGCTCGCCCGCAGGATGGGGAGGTCAGGAACACGCACACCCGCGCAACAGCCGAGGCCGTCGGCGCGACGGCGTGCGGATGTGCCTCAGGTCAGCTCGGATTCGGTCCGGCGCGGGGGCAGGAAGAGCGCGGCCACCTGCCGCTCGCGTGGGGCCGGCGCCCCGCCTGCGGGAGTCCGCGTTCGGGAAGGCCGGGCCTCACTGACGCGAGCCTCACTGACGCGGGCAGTATGCGCGGGGGACCTGGCGGGCAGCGGCGGCTCATCCGTGCCCATCCCGCGAAACGTCTCCAGAGGAATTTCCAGCTTGATGAGACGGCTGATGTCCGCAAGCATCTTGCGCTCTTCGGGAGACACCAGGGACACGGCGTGCCCGCTGGCGCCAGCACGGCCTGTCCGGCCGATCCGATGCACATAATCCTCAGGCACGTTGGGCAATTCGTAGTTGACGACATAAGGCAGCTGATCGATGTCCAGTCCTCGTGCCGCAATATCCGTGGCGACCAGCACCCTGATCGTGCCTGTCTTGAATTCTTCCAGCGCCTGCGTGCGAGCGCTCTGCAGCTTGTCCCCATGGATGGCCGAAGACGCGATGCCCTCGCGGGCGAGTTGTTGCGCCAGCCGATTGGCCCCCTGCTTGGTGCGCGTGAACACGAGCACCTGCTGCCAATCGCCTTCCCGTACAAGGGAAGCCAGCAACGCCCGCTTGCGGTCCTGGTCGACCGCGTAGGCGACCTGGGTCACCGTTTCAGAGGCGGTATTGGGGCGCGCCACCTGGACCACGGCGGGCAGGCGAAGGAGCGTAGCCGCGAGCTTCTTGATCTCTTCCGGAAATGTTGCCGAGAACAAGAGGTTCTGCCTCTGGGCGGGAAGCAGCGCCAGGATGCGCCGGATGTCGGGCATGAATCCCATGTCCAGCATCCGATCAGCCTCGTCGAGCACCAGGACCTCGACGCCGGACAGGTTGACGTTCCGGCTTTGCACGTGATCGAGAAGCCGTCCCGGCGTCGCGACCAGGATCTCGACGCCGTCCCGCAACGCCTTGATCTGCATGTTGATGCTCACGCCCCCAAAAACCACCGTCGAGCGCAGGGCACTGTGCCGAGCGAACGCGCGCACCTCTTCCTCTATTTGCGCGGCCAGTTCCCGCGTCGGCGCCAGGATCAACGCCCGCGTCGGATGGCGCGCGGGCGATACGCTGGTGTTCGCATGGGGGCTCAAACGTTCGAGGATGGGCAGCACGAAGCTCGCGGTCTTCCCGGTGCCGGTCTGGGCGCCCGCCATCATATCCCGCCCCTCGAGCACGACAGGGATCGCCTGCGCCTGGATGGGCGTGGGTTCGCAATATCCGCGGTCGGAAATCGCACGTTGAAGTTCGGCCGATAGGCCAAGTGTTGCAAAGGACATAGACTCGTTACCTTAGGGCGACGCCGTTACCACAATAGGACTCGCCAAACGATGGATGGTTGCGCTGCATGGACGGGTATACCGTAGGACACCGCTCGATCTGTGCCGGCATTATACGCCGACCTTGCATGTATGTGCGAGATGTGCTTAGCCTCAAAAGGCTTTCCCGGCACTCTCGAACCTTGCGCGCGCCCGCCGATTCCCTCGCGGCGCTTACTCGGGCCGCCTGCGGGCCGGATCCTGGCGGTAGAAAAGCGAGAGCTGGCCATACACGGCTGGAAACGCCGCTCGCAGGGCGTGCGGCCGGCTGAAGAACGCCTCGCTGGCGACGGCAAAGAATTCCGCGGGATTCTGGGCGCCGTAGGGGTCGATCGCAGGTTCCTCGCCCCGCGAAATCTGCGCATCGAGCGCGCCATACGCCTGAGAAAACGCATGTGCCCATTGTTCGATGGCCATGCCCGGATGAAGTGGCGGCACGCCATCGATGCGCCCGTTCCGCAGGTCGAGCTTGTGCGCAAACTCATGGATGACCACGCTGCCGCGCCCCTCGCGCGAACGCTCGACGGCATCCCAGGACAGGATCAGCGGACCGCGCGTCCAGGATTCGCCGGCCAGCGGCGTCTCCACTTCGTGAACGACGCCGGCCTCATCGCGATATTCCCGTCGCGGGATGAAATCGCCCGGATAGACGATCACCTCCACGAAGTCGCCGTAGTAGCCGAGGTCGAGCGCAAGGATGGGCAGGCACGCCTGTGCCGCGATGACGAGGCGCTGCGCCTCCGAGAGTTCCATGCCCGCCGCGGGTGAGATCTGTTTATCGTGCAGGAAGAGGACGACCCACTCGCGCAACCGCGCATGCTCCGGGTGAGACAGACCCGCAAACAGCGGAAAATCCGTGGCCCCCGCCCAGGCGCTCGGGGAAAGACTCGCGCGCCGCAGGATCGAGCGGCGGCGCAAGGAGGTCAAAAGGCCCACGGCCGCGCCCCGATCAGTCGTCGGGGCCTGCGACAGCCAGGAATCCTTCCTCCGGCCGCTCGAGCTCGACGGATTCGATTTGGGCGAAGCGGCGTGTGATCTTCTGGCTCGTCACTTGCACGTCCTCCGCGTCCTGGTGTGCCATGCGGATGTGATCGGCGAGCTTCTTCATGCGCACATCGAAGCGCGCGAACTCCTGTCCCAGCTTCGCCAAGGATTCCTTGATGATATGCACCTGGCGCCGTGTCTCCACGTCCTTGAGCACCGCTCGCGCCGTATTGAGCACCGCCATCATGGTCGTCGGCGAGACGATCCAGACGCGCCGCTGCATGGCGTAATCGACCACTTCGGGATGGTGCCCGTGAATCTCCGCAAAGATCGCCTCGGCAGGCACGAACATCACGGCGCCGTCTGAGGTTTCGTGGGCAATGATGTACTTCTGGGCGATGTCGTCGACGTGTTTCTTGACATCCAGCTTGAACTGCCTCTCGGCCTTGGCCCGGTCCCCCGCATCCGAACCGAACATCCGGTGATAGTTCTCGAGCGGAAACTTCGAGTCCACGGCCACGAGTCCCGTCGGTTCCGGCAGGAAAAGCGCGCAGTCCGCGCGCGTGCCGTTCGACAGGGTATGCTGCAACGCGTACGCGGAAGGCGGCAGGATATTGCGCACCAGGGATTCGAGCTGCACTTCCCCAAACGCGCCGCGAGAGCGCTTGTCCCCCAGCAGTTCCTGCAGGCTGACGACATTCGACGTCAGCCCGTCGATCTTCTTCTGCGCCTCGTCGATGGTGGCAAGCCGCGCCATGACGTTCGCGAAGGTCTCGTTGGTCTTCTTGAATCCTTCGTCAAGGCGCTCGTTCACGCGTCCGGCGATCTGCTCGAGACGGCCGTCCACGGCCTTGGTGGTCTGCTCCAGGGAGGCGCCGAGCACCTGCGCCATGTTGCGCAACGTGGTCCCGATGAGCTCCTGGTTCGCCCGCCCCTGGGCGGCCAAGCTTTCCAGGACGGTCGCCAGCATCTCGGTTCGCAGCGCATCTTGCTTGGCCTGCAGGGTCGCCGACAGTTCCGCGATCTTCTGGGACATCGATTCCCGGGCTGCGCTCAATCCCTGACCCTGGGAGACTTCCAGCGCGTGAAGGCTCGCCCGCATCTGCGCGGTCTCGCTCACGAGTCCGGCGCGCAGGCGCTCGTGGCTGTCGGCCAGGGCCACCCCGGTACGTTCGGATTGCCGCGCCAGCGCCTCGTGCAGCCCGGACAGCATCTCGCGGTGCTGGGCCTCCAGCGGCTTCGCCACCAAGTCGGGCAGCGCGTGCCGCATCCGAGACAGAAACCACAGCACGCCACCGCCCAAAGCCGCAGCCAGCACGCTGAAAAACGCCGCCACGACAAGAACCATCTGGGGGCTCCTTCCTTTTTGGGAAGCCCATTATAACGCGCTTCGCCCGGATCTTTTGAGGCCGCCTCGCCGACGGCGGTCCGGTGTCGGTGGTCGTGGGGTGCGGAATCTCGCCGCCGTCAGGCGGAGGCGAGCAGGGGTTCGGCCCGCGCGAAGCGCTTGCTCTCATTCTCCGTCAGGTAGCGCTTGCGGATCCGGATGCACTTCGGGGTGATCTCCACCAGTTCGTCGTCATCGATGAATTCGATGGCCGATTCCAGCGTCAGCTGGATGGGGGGCGTCAAGACGATGGCCTCGTCCGTTCCGGAGGCGCGGATATTGGTGAGCTGCTTGGTCTTGATCGGGTTCACCACGAGATCGTTGTCGCGGCTGTGGATCCCGATCACCATGCCTTCATAGAGCCGGTCGCCCGGACTGACGAACATGCGTCCGCGCTCCTGAAGCTTCCATAGGGCATAGGCCACCGCTTCGCCCTGCTCCGCGGAAATCAGGACGCCGTTGCGGCGCGCAGGGATTTCGGGTTTCAGCGGCCCGTATTCGTCGAACACATGGCTCATCACCCCCGTCCCCCGGGTCAACGTCATGAATTCGGACTGGAATCCGATGAGCCCGCGCGCCGGAATGCGATAATCGAGCCGCACGCGTCCTTGCCCGTCCGGCACCATGTCCATCAGTTCGCCGCGGCGGCGCCCCAGCTCTTCCATCACCGCCCCCTGGTTCGCTTCCTCGACGTCGGCCGTGAGGAGTTCGTAGGGCTCGAGCTTTTCTCCGCCGTCCTCCTTGAGCAAGACGCGGGGACGGGACACCGCCAGCTCGTAACCTTCCCGCCGCATGTTCTCGAGCAGAATGGTCAGATGCAGCTCGCCGCGCCCGGAAACCCGGAAGATGTCGGAATCCTGCGTGTCCTCGACCCGCAGCGCGACGTTGGTGAGCAGTTCCTTCTCGAGCCGCTCGCGCAACTGCCGGCTGGTGACGAATTTGCCTTCCTGGCCGGCGAAAGGTGACGTGTTCACCTGGAAATTCATGGTCAGGGTAGGCTCATCGACCGCCAGCATGGGCAGCCCCTCGGGCGCCTCGGGGTCGGAGAGCGTCACGCCGATGCCGATCTCCTCGACACCGGTGACCAGCACGATGTCCCCGGCGCACGCCTCATCGAGCGGAATACGCTCCAGGCCGCGGAAGCCGAAGATCTGATTGATGCGCGCCTTCTTCCCTTTCTCCGTCCCCCGCAAGGTCACAATCTCCTGCCCCGGCCGGATCCGCCCCCGGGCGATGCGTCCGACACCGATGCGCCCCACGAAACTGGAATAATCGAGCGCGCTGATCTGCAGCTGCAAGGGACGCTCGGGGTCCCCGACAGGCGCCGGAACGTGGCTGACGATGGTGTCGAACAGCGCCCGCATGTCGGAACGTGGCTCGCTCAAGTCGAGCGTGGCGTAGCCATTGAGCGCCGACGCATAGACCACGGGAAAATCCAGCTGCGCCTCGGAGGCGCCGAGCTTGTCGAAAAGATCGAAGGTCTGGTTCACCACCCAGTCGGGCCGTGCACCCGGGCGGTCGACCTTGTTGACCACCACGATGGGCTTGAGCCCGAGGGCAAGCGACTTCTTGGTCACGAAGCGGGTTTGCGGCATCGGCCCGTCGACGGCGTCAACCAGCAGCAGCACGCCGTCCACCATGGACAGCACCCGCTCCACTTCCCCCCCGAAGTCGGCGTGCCCGGGCGTGTCGACGATGTTGATATGGATCCCTTCGTAGTCCACCGCGGTGTTCTTGGCGAGAATGGTGATCCCGCGCTCGCGCTCGAGATCGTTGCTGTCCATCACGCGCTCGGCGACATGCTGGTGAGCGGCGAAGGTGCCGGCCTGGTGCAGCAGCTTGTCAACCAGGGTGGTCTTCCCATGGTCGACATGGGCAATGATCGCAATGTTTCGTAGGGCGCGGGACATGGTGGGGATCCAAAACGGGGTTAAAAAGTGCGCAATTGTATCACAACGAGTCGCCCAAATTCGGCCGGCCTGCAGGCATGGGCACGCCAAGCCCGCTTTGGGCCCGAAGAGGGGCTGCGCTCAAGATGGGGGCGCGCGCCGCCAATGCAAGCGCCCCGAAGAACTGATCCGCTCAGCCTTCGCGGTTGCGCATGAAATCGGCCGTCTTGAAGAACGCCCGCGTCAGTTCCTCGCGCAGCGCCGGCTCCACGCCAAGTTCGTCCATCGCCCGGTTCATGCAGGCCATCCATTGATCCCGTTCCACCTCGCCAATGGGGAAAGGCAGGTGGCGGCGGCGCAGCATCGGATGGCCGAACTTGTCGGTGTACAGGGGCGGCCCTCCCGTCCAGCCGGACAGGAACAGGAAGAGTTTCTCGCGCGAGGACCCCAAGTCGCCCGGGTGCAATTTGCGCACCGCGTAATAGTCGGGGTCGCTGTCCATCAGGTCGTAGAACCGGTCGACCAGTCGGCGCACGCCGGCTTCGCCGCCCAGGCGTGCATAATGCGCGCTCATGGCGCGACCGGCCTCACGCGGCTTGCGGCCGCCGCCGCGCGGCTTCGCGCCTGTTCGATGGTTTCCCCGGTGGCCAGCGCCACGCCCATCCGGCGGCGCGCATAGGACACCGGCTTGCCGAACAGCCGGATCTCGCTCTCCGGTACCGCCAAGGCGGCATCCACGCCCTCAAACCCAATGCCTTCGGCATCGATGCCGCCGTAGATGACCGCGCTCGCACCCGGCGATCGCAGCCGCACGTCGACCGGCAACCCCAGGATCGCGCGCGCATGAAGCTCGAATTCGCTCTGCCTCTGGCTGACCATCGTCACCATGCCGGTGTCGTGAGGGCGCGGGCTCACCTCCGAAAACCAGACGTCGTCGCCTTTCACGAAGCACTCGACGCCAAAAATGCCGCGTCCGCCCAGATTGTCCGTGACGGCTTTGGCCATGGCCCGGGCGCGCTCCAGTGCCCGCTCGCTCATCGGCTGGGGCTGCCAGCTTTCGACATAGTCCCCCTTCACCTGCACATGCCCGATCGGCTCGCAATAGAACGTCTCGACCGCCCCGCTCTCCCCTTTCGCACGCACGGTCAGCAAGGTGATCTCGTAATCGAAGCGCACGAAGCCTTCGACGATCACCCGGCCCTGCCCCACGCGCGCGCCCCGCATGGCATAGTCCCAGGCCGGACCCACGTCTTCCGGGCCATCGAGTTTGGATTGTCCCTTGCCGGAGGACGACATCACGGGTTTCACCACGCACGGATAGCCGATCCTTGCATCGATGGCCGCCTGCAAGGCCTCGCGCGAGTCCGCGAACGCATAGGGAGACGTCGGCAGTCTGAGCGTCTCTGCGGCCAAACGCCGGATGCCCTCGCGATTCATCGTAAGCTGGGCGGCCCGCGCGGTAGGAATCACTTCTGCGAGCCCCGCCTGTTCGATGTCCGCCAGCGCCTGCGTCGCAATGGCTTCGATTTCGGGGACGATGAGGTGCGGCCGCTCGGCATCGACCAATTGGCGCAGCGCCTGGGCATCCGCCATGTTGATGACGCGCGCGTGATGCGCGACCTGCTGACCGGGGGCATGGGCATAGCGGTCGACCGCGATGACCTCGACGCCCAGGCGCTGCAAGGCGATGATCACTTCCTTGCCCAGTTCACCGCTGCCGAGAAGCATCACACGGGTGGCTCCGGCGCTCAAAGGTGTTCCTATTCGCATTTCGTTCCCCGATCACAACGTCGAGGGATTCTAGCACACGACACAGGGGACATCAGCGGCGGCGCCCCGCCCATCGGCGCACGCTCATCCGCCTTCGTGCAGGGTCGGCATCGGGGGCCGCGCCAATACGCGGGCCATGGGCACGAGCGCCGCCGCGCATACCCCCAGTCCGCCTGCGAGAACGCCCGCAACCCACACCCAGAGGCTCACCGCATAGGGAATGTCCAGCACGTGCCGGCTGAGCTCATAGCCGACGATGCTCGCTCCCAAAGCCGCAAGAAGGCCCGCAAAGCTCCCGATCAGCAGGAATTCAGCCAGTTGCCCCGCCAGAATCTGACGCCGCGTGGCGCCCAGCACCCGCAAGACCGCGGCCTCGTATATCCGCTCGTCCAGAGTCGCGCCGATACCGCCATAAAGGACCGCGATCCCTGCGGCGAGCGTAAAGGCAAAAATGAACTCCATCGCGCCGGCCACACGCGTCATGATGTCCCGCACTTGGCGAATGAGCGCATCGACATTCACGACCGTGAGCCCCGGAAATTGGGTGACCATGCGATCCATCAGCCCGGCGCGCGCCGGCGGGACATGGAGCGCGCTAATGTAGCTCGTCGGAAAACCCTGGAGCGCGGCGGGCGCGGCGACGACAAAGAAATTGACCTGAAAGCTGTTCCACTGCACGTGGCGCAAACTCGCGACCTGCGCCGTAAAGTCCGATCCCGCGATCCGGAAGGTGAGGCGATCGCCCAGGCGAATGCCCAGCGTGGCGGCAATGCCATCTTCCACGGAGACCAATGGTTTGCCTGTGTCCTCCAGGGTCCACCAATGCCCCGCGACGACGTGGTTTCCGGTCCGCAGGGTCGCTCCCGACGACAGGCCGAATTCGCGCTCGACGAGCCGCCGCGCCCTCTCGGTCTTGTAGGACGCGGGCACCACCGTCCGCCCGTCGATGGCGATCAGACGCCCCAGGACCATGGGGTAGAGGCGTGGCTCCGGAAAACGGCTCGCCGCGAAGAATGCCTGCAGGGCATCGCGTTCATCGGGTTGAATGCCTATGATGAAGCGGTTGGGGGCATCCGGCGGCACGCGCTCGAGCCAGTTGCGCTCCAGATCGCCGCGCACGAGCGTGAGCAGCAGGATGGCCATCAGGCCCAACGCAAACGCCACGGTCTGGAGCGTGCTCGTCGCGACACGCCGTCGCAAGCTGGCGAGGCCGTACAGAAACGAAGGGCCGGCATGGCCGCGCCGCACCGATGCCAGCCGGATCAGGCCCACGGCCCCGAGCGCCGCCACGGCCACCGTACCGGCGAAGCCCGCCGCCACATAGGCCCCTGCACGCCAGGTATTCGCACGGGACACCAGCAGAAGGCCGACCAGCGCGAAGCCCAAGACGTAGGCCCCGAACTGGAGCGGCGTGGCATTGCGCCGTTCTCTGCGCAACACGCGCAGCGGGCGCGTGCGGGCGAGCTGAAGCACGGCGGGCAAGCCAAAACTCAAGGCGAGCGCCAAGCCGATGAGCCATGCCCCCAGCCCCGTCGACGCAGACGGCGCAGGCAGGCGCCCGACCACGAAGCGATGGAGCCATGCCGCGAGAAACGCCTGCCCGGCATAGCCCACGGCCACGCCGACGATCCCTGCGGCCGCCGCAAGCCACAAATACTGGTAGCCATACAGTCGGAAAACGCCGGCACGCGTTGCGCCCAAGCAGCGCGCAATCGCGACCCCATCGCGGGCGCGAAGCAGGAATTGCCGGGACGCGATCGCCACCGCCACTGCCGCCAATGCCACGCTCACCATCGCAGACAGCGCCAAATAGGCCCGCGCCTGGGCGAGCGCCGAGCGCACCTGCCGTTCGGCGTCGTGGGGCACCTCAAGGCGCTCCCCGATGCCCATCCGGCTCCCGGCCCAGCGACGAAACGCTAAGAGGCTCTTCGTTGGGCCCGCAAGGAGCAGCCGATAGCTCACGCGGCTCCCGGGTTCGATGAGCCCCGTCCTGGCCAGGTCGGAGACATTGATCAGCACATGCGGCGCAATGGAAAAGAATCCCCCCTGTGCATGCGGCCAATCGAGGAGGACGGCTGCGATCTTGAACCGGGCGTCACCCAAACCGACCCGATCGCCCACCTTCGCCCCCAGTTCCGCCAGCAGCCGCGGCTCGACCCAAATCGTGCCGGGCGCGGGGATGCCCGTCGCGGCGACCCCCGGACGCGCCGGCGCCGACGCGATCTTGACCGTCCCCCGCAGGGGGTAGCCCGCACCCACCGCCCGAATCTGCGCGAGATGGTTCACCCGCGCGCCGCGCACCATGCTTGGAAACGAGAGGCTGCGGGCCATCGCAAGGCCCAGGCGGCGCGCCTCCTGTGAAAACGGCGCGGGCAGGGGCTCATCCGAAACCACGACCAGGTCGGCGCCCAGCATCTGCACAGCCTGCCGGGCAAGGCTCGCCTCGACGCGCCCCGCGAAGAACCCCACGGTGCTGACCGCCGCCACGGCCACCAAAATGGCCAGCGCCAGGACGCGCAGCTCGCCGGCCCGCAAGCTGCGGGCGAGCATGCGAAGCGAGAGAAGGAAGATCGCCATGAGCGCGGGGCCTCAGGCGTCTTCGGGCTGCGGGAGCGCCTGCAAGGCGCCCTCGTGCAATTGCAGCCGGTGCGCACAGCGCGCGGCCAGCGACTCGTCATGGGTGACGAGCACGAGCGTGGTCCCCTGCTCGCGGTTGAGCGCAAACAGGAGGTCGATGATCCGGGCGCCGGTCGCCGTATCGAGATTGCCCGTCGGCTCGTCGGCGAAAAGCAGCCGCGGGCGCGCGACGAACGCGCGAGCGATGGCAACCCTTTGCTGTTCGCCGCCGGAGAGCTGGCTCGGATAGTGTCTTGCCCGCTCCTTCAAGCCCACGCGCGCCATGATTTCCAGGGCGCGGGCGCGCGCACCGCGCACGCCGGCCAATTCCAGGGGCAACATGATGTTCTCCAGCGTATTCAAGGCGGGCAACAGATGGAAAGACTGGAAGACGAAGCCGATCATGCGGCCGCGCAATTTCGCCCGGGCATCCTCGTCTAGACTGAAGAGGTCGGCCCCGTCGAGATGGACCCGGCCGCCGCTCGGCACGTCGAGTCCGGCCAGAAGACCCAGCAGTGTGGTCTTTCCGGATCCGGATGCGCCGAGGATGGCGACGGAGTCCCCGGCCCTTACGGCCAAATCGACCGAGCGCAGGATGACCAGGCGCTCGCCGTCGACCGCGACTTGCTTCGACAGGCCGGTCGCCTGCACAATCCAATTTTTGGGGTCGTCTGCCATGTGGGCTCGCCTCTTGCTGCTCGTTGCGTTGATAGGGGCGCCCGCCTGGGCGGCCGGTCCTCCCATCATTATGGTCTACGGCGACAGCCTGTCGGCGGGCTACGGGCTGGCCACGCAGACCGACTGGGTGAATCTGCTGCGCCATCGGCTGGCGCAGGCGGGCTACCCGGACGAAGTGGTCAATGAAAGCATCAGCGGCGAGACGACGGCCGGGGGGCGCTCCCGGATCCGGGGCGCCTTGAGCGCCTACCACCCCGCGATCGTGATCCTCGAACTCGGTGCCAATGACGGCCTGCGGGGCCTGCCGATCACGAGCGCCCAGGGCAACCTGGCCGCGATCATCGCGGCCTGCCAAGCCGCGCATGCCCAGGTTCTGTTGGTCGGGATGCGCCTGCCCCCCAACTATGGCCCCCCCTACACGCAAGACTTTCAGGACATGTACGCGGATCTCGCCAGGCGTTATCGGCTGCCGCTCGTGCCCTTCATGATGGCGGGCTTCGCCGCCGATCGCAGCCTGTTTCAGGCGGACAACCTCCACCCCAACGCGCGCGCGCAGCCCTTGATGCTCGCCAACATCTGGAAAGCACTCGCGCCGCTGCTCAAGCGCCCGCGAGATGCGGCGCCGGCAAGACGATAACGAAAGCGGCGCCTCCCAGAACGCTGTCGCCGACGGTGACCGAGCCCCCGTGGAGCTCGGTGAACGCACGCACCAAGGCGAGTCCCAGCCCCGTTCCCGACAAGGTGCGGGAGGGGTCGACCCGGGTGAAACGGTCGAAGATCTTCTCGCGCATGTCCGGCGGGATGCCGGGACCGTTGTCTTCCAGCACGAGTTCGACGCTATGCAGCCGGCGCCCGGCGGACAGCCGCACGCGGCCGCCGTTGGGGACATACTTGAGCGCATTGTCGAACAGATTCGACAACACTTGCGCCATCAGTTGGCGATCGCCGCCGATGGTCAGCCCTTCCTCGATGTTGCTTTCCAGCGCGAGGCCGCGCTCTTCCGCGCTATAGGCATAAAGCTCCACCATCTCCGCCAGGAAGGCCGACAGGTCCAGCATGGTCCTTTTGATCCGCATGCCGCCGGCCTCGGCCTGCCCCAGCGAGAGCAGCGAATTGAAGGTCATCTGCATCCCCGACAGCTCGTCCAGGACACGCTCGAGCGTCGCACGCGCGGTGGCCGGATCGTCTTGCTGCAAGGCAACCTCGACGTCGGCGCGAAGCCGGGTGAGCGGACTGCGCAAGTCATGGGCGATATTGTCGCTCACCTGCCGCACCCCTTGCATCAGCCGATCGATGCGATCGAGCATGGCATTCACGTTGAGCGCCAGCGTCGCAAACTCGTCCGCCCCTTGCACCGGCATGCGGCTCGACAAGTCACCCGATTTGACGATCTTCCGCGCGAGGCGATTGAACGCTTCGATGCGCGCGTGGAAACGGTGGGCGACCAGAATGCTCATGGTCACGCCGAGCAGGACGACGAGCCCCTCGACTCGCACGAACACGCGAAAGAAACTGTCTTTGAGCGCCTGCGCGTCCAGCGAGCTCCGTGCCGCAAAAACGGTCATGCCGCCCAGCCGGAAATCCAGCACCCGCGCATCGAGCGCTGTTCCTTGGGGAGACACGACGCTCAGGGCTTGAATCGCGCCCCTGGCCTTCAAGCCGGGAGGCAGCTTGAGATCCCCATCCTCGAACACCACGCGGCCCGTGCCGTCGAGCACGCGGTAACCGAGGTCGGCCCGTCCGTCGGCGGCGAGTTCATCCTCGATCGACCGGCGCAGCCCGGCAAGCCCCGTGCGGTCCTGCTGAAGGATGAACAGGTTCTCCTGGCTGCGCAGACTTTGGTCGATCTGGCGCCGCGACATGTCGGACAACTGCAGGCCCAGGTAGCCGAAGATCAGAAGGGAGCCAATCGTGTAGAAAAGCAGCAGCCCCAGCATGAGCCGGCCGGGAGCGGTGAGCCAGGTCATCCAGTCGTCCGCAGGACGTATCCGGAGCCTCGCACAGTGTGGAGCAGCGGGGTCGCGAACTGCTTGTCGATCTTGAAACGCAGCCGGCTGATATGCACGTCAACGACGTTGGTCTGGGGATCGAAGTAAAGATCCCACACGTTTTCCAGGAGCATCGTACGGGTCACGACCTGATCCGCATGGCGCACCAGGTATTCCAGGAGCCGGAACTCCCTGGGTTTCAGGGTGATTTCTTGCCCTCCCCGCGAGACGGAGCGCTTGAGCAAGTCGAGCCTGAGATCCGCCGCCTCCAGCGTCGTGAGCGCCGCCACATCGCTGCCTTGAGCGCGGCGGAGCAGGGCCTCGATACGTGCCTGCAGCTCGGAAAACGCATAGGGCTTGACCAGATAGTCGTCGCCCCCGGACCGCAGTCCCGCGACCCGGTCATCCACCTCGCCGCGCGCGCTCAGAATCAGCGCCGGCGTGTGGTAATCGTCCTGACGCAGGCGTTTGAGCAGCGAAAGGCCGTCGAGCTCGGGGAGCATGACGTCGATCAGCCACAGCGCATAGTCGTGCTCTTGCGCCATCACGAGGCCTTGGCGCCCGTTGAAGGCGATGTCCACCTCGTAGCCGAAACTGCTCAAACCTTTGCGCAGCAGGTCGGCTGCCGTCGCATCATCTTCGACAACCAGAACTTTCATGGTCCATAGTCCGTTGAGCGGCGCATTCGCCACACGGCCCGATGCTAGCATGCAGCCCTTCTACCTCGATATTACAGAACGTTCATCAGGCACTTACAGCACCTTGACCTTGCATTCCCCTTCCACCATGCGGCCAATCACCGCGGCTCGCGAGAACCCTTGCGCGGCGAAGAGTGACAGCACGGCGGGCGCGCTCGCCGCATCGCACGAGACGAGAAGTCCTCCGCTCGTTTGCGGATCGCACAGCAGCTTTTGCTGCCAGGAAGGCAGGTCCGCGGGCAGCACGACGTCCTGCCCATAACTCGCCCAGTTCCGCTCGATGGCGCCCGGCCCGAATCCCTCGCGCGCCAAGTCCGCGGCGATGGGCAGCAGGGGCAAGCCGGCAAACTCGATTTCCGCGCCGAGCCGCGAACCGCGGCAGAGCTCGAGCAAATGGCCGAGCAGCCCGAATCCGGTGACGTCGGTCATCCCATGAACGCCGCTCATGCCGGCCAAGTCCCCTCCAGGCGTGTTGAGCTGTGTGGTGCTCGCCAACATCTCGCTATAACCCGCCGGTGTCAGGGCACCTTTCTTGAGGGCGGCACTCAGGATGCCGACGCCTAATCCCTTGCCCAGGATGAGAACATCCCCGGCGCGCGCCTGGTCGTTGCGCTTGACCCGATCCGGATGCACCACGCCCAGGGCGACGAGCCCATAGATCGGCTCGGGGGCATCGATGGAATGCCCGCCCGCCAGCGGAATGCCCGCTTGCTCGCATACCGCTTCGCCGCCCGCGAGAATCGAACGGATCGTCGCAACAGGCAGCTTGTCGACCGGCATGCCGACGATAGCCAAAGCCAGGATGGGACGCCCGCCCATCGCATAGACATCCGAAAGGGCATTCGTCGCGGCGATACGTCCGAAATCGAACGGATCATCGACGATCGGCATGAAGAAGTCGGTGGTCGCAACGACGGCTTGGCTTTCGTTCAGGCGATAAACGGCCGCATCGTCGCTGGTTTCGGTGCCGACCAGCAGGTCGGGATGGGCAAATCGGGCGGCCGAGTTGGCCAGGATCTCTTTGAGGACGCCCGGGGCAATTTTGCACCCGCAGCCTCCGCCGTGAGAAAATTGGGTTAGTTTGACTTCGTTCATGGAATTTTAGGGATCGATCAGCCACGTGGATAGCGCTACCGTAGCACAGTTGCACGACTTTGACGAGGTTATCGACGCCCGGAGCCCCTCGGAATTCCTGGACGATCACGTCCCGGGCGCCCGGAGCCTCCCCGTCCTGGACGACGCGGAGCGCGCCTCGATCGGAACCCTGTACAAGCAGAGCTCGCCCTTCGAAGCCAAGAGACAGGGGGCGGCGCTCGTCGCGCGCAACATCGCGCGCCACCTCGAGCAGCATTTCAGCGACAAGCCCAAGGGCTGGCGACCCCTCGTCTATTGCTGGCGGGGCGGCAAACGCAGCGGCTCGCTGACGCACGTTCTGAAGGAAGTCGGCTTCGACGCGCGGCAGCTCGAAGGCGGCTACAAAGCCTATCGGCGAGCCGTCATGGCGGATCTCGACCGGCTTCCGTGCGCGCTGCAATTTCATGTCGTCTGCGGACTGACCGGCACCGGGAAAAGCCGGCTCCTTCAAGCGCTTCAGCTGGAAGGCGCACAGGTTCTCGATCTCGAAGCCTTGGCCTGCCATCGCGGCTCGGTGCTCGGAGGCCTGCCCCTCGACCGCCAGCCGCCGCAGAAACTGTTCGAAAGCATGGTGTGGGACACGCTCACGCGCATGGATCCGTCGCGGCCTGTTTATGTCGAATCCGAGAGCCAGCGCATCGGCAATCTCCGAGTGCCCGACCCCCTGATTCAGTCCATGCGGCAAGGCCGGTGCCTGCGCGTCGAAGCGGACCGGGCCGTCCGGCTCCGGCTTCTCAAGGAAGAATACGCGCATTTCCTGGAAGACCCCGACACCCTTTGCCGCCAGCTCGACTATCTGGTGAACCGGCACGGGCACGACATGGTCCACGCGTGGAAGAGGCTCGCCGCCCAAGGGGAGTGGGATGCGTTGGTCGCCGACCTGCTGGAGAAACACTATGACCCGGCCTACCGCCAATCCATCACCCGGCATTTTCCCCAGTTTCCCCATGCGCGCCTGGTGCAAGTCACCGATTCGAGCGACGAAAGCCTGCGGCAAAGCGCGCGGCAGGCCTTGTCCACCCCCGATTGAGCGCAACGCGCGCCCTGGCTTGGCGTGCGCGCAGACCCGGTTGACGCGCGATGGGCAGATGCTATCTTAAAGACAGGGAACTCTTAAATTTGTTGCGTCGAATCGCCCCCTTACCGACCGTCGAGCGCATTCTATGGCCACCTGGATCCTGACTGCCAACGCAAGTACCGCCCGTTTGTACAGCAATCTTGGGCCGAACAAGGGCCTGCAACTCGTCCGGGAATTCGACCATCCGGAAAGCCGAGAAAAGGCCTTGAATCTCGTATCGGACCGCCCCGGCCACAATCAAGGGCACGGCAACGGACATGGCTCCTATGTGCCCGCCACGGATCCCAAATCCAACGAAGCGGACCGCTTCGCCCAAGAATTGGCGAGAGAGCTCGAGCAAGGACGTGCGACGAACAGCTACGACCGCGTGATCCTTCTCGCCTCGACCCCGTTCATCGGAATCCTCAACAGCCGGCTGACCGAGCGCGTGCGTACGCTGGTGACCGAACGCATCGAGAAGGATTACACGCGGGCCACCGAAAAGGAACTCGCGTCGTATCTCGAACCGTACATTTTCCTATAGGCGGCGCTCGGACGCCGCTGTTTCGCACCCTGCCCTCGCGCCCCGAGCCGGGGACACGCGACCGTTCCATTGGTGATTCCCGTCTGCACGGCCCCGGGATCAAGTCCCCATCCGTGCACTTTTCGCCGCGCATCCTCGCCGATGGACTGGTGCCTTCTCGCGCAGAAGCGATAAAATCATTCAACGCAGTGCCTTCCCCGACAACGCCAAGCCAATGATGGAAAACGACGCCACTCCGGGCCATGCGCTCGCCCGCTTGCTCGCCGAAGGCAAGCTGCAGCCCGCCCTGGACGGTGCCCTGGACGCCCTGAAGGCGGCCCCTGAGGATGCGGAGCTCCATAATCTGGCCGGCATTTGCGCCAGCCGGCTGGGCCACCCGGACTTGGCGCAGACGTGTTGGGAGCGCGCCATTTCCCTGAATCCGGCCGCCTCGCAGCCCCATTTCAATTTGGGCGTGCTGCGGGCGCGCCAGGGCCGCCGAGAAGAGGCCGAAGCCTGTCAGCGCCAGGCGGTTGCACTCGACCCCGGGAACCTCGAAGCCCTCATTCATCTGGGCGTCTTGCTGCTGTGCCGCAGCACCCGGCACGAAGCGGAGGACTGCTTCCGGCGCGCGATGGGGCTCGCGCCGGGGGATGCGCGGGCCTATGCGAACCTGGCCCTCCTCATGGAAGGCGCCGGACGCCTGGAGGAGGCGGCCGCCTTCCACGCGCAGGCCGTGGTATTGGCCCCAACCTCGGTCGAGGTGCGCTTCAACGCCGCCAACTTTTGGACCCGTTCCGGCACGGACACGGATCTCGTCAAGGCCCGCTCGGCGTTCATGGAGGTGATCCGGCTCGCGCCCGGACACTTCGGCGCCTGGAACAATCTCGGCAACCTGCTGTTCGACAGCGGATTCACCTCCGGTGCAAAGACCGCTTACACCGCCGCGGCCGTCCACCATCCGACGCAAATCGCCCCTCACGTCAACTTGGGCAACCTCATGCTCTACGAGGACGATCCCCTATCCGCGCGGACGCACTTCGCCAAAGCCTTGGCGCTCGATCCCGACCTTCCGTCGGCACACCAGGGGCTCGCCTCGGCGTGTCACCGGCAAGGCGATCTCGCTGCCGCGCGCGAGCACCGAGAGCGCGGCTTCCGCAAGAACCCCGTCTCCCGCCTTCCCTTCGGGGGGCACGGAAAACCGCTGGCCCTGCTGCTCATCGCCTCCGCCCTCGAAGGCAACGTGCCATGGCGCTTCATCATCGACCGGAGCGTCTTCGACACCACCATCGTGGCCGCCGAATACCTCGATTTGGCGCACCCGCTTCCCGCGCACGACCTGGTCTTCAACGCCATCGGGGACGTCGATCTGTGCGCGGAAGGCCTCGAGACGGCCGGCGAACTCCTCAAGCGCACAGACGCGCCCGTGATCAACCGGCCGCAGGCCGTCGCGCGGACCGGGCGACTCGCCAATAGTGTCCATTTGGGCCGTTTGCCGGGCGTCGTTGCCCCGCGCATGCGCGCCCTGGCCCGGGCGCAGATCGCCGACATGGCCGAGGCCATCGCGAGCCTCGGCTGGCCCTGCCTCTTGCGGGCGCCCGGTTTCCATGGCGGCCGCCACTTCGTCCGCGTGGCCCACCCCGATGATGTGGGTGCCGCGCTCGGCGCGCTGCCGGGCGATGAATGGCTCGCCGCCGAATTCCTCGATCCAAAGACGCCGGACGGCCTGTTCCGGAAATACCGCGTCATGGCCATCGACGGCGCGCTGTATCCATTGCATTTGGCGATCTCACGCCACTGGAAGGTCCACTACTTCAGCTCGGATATGGCGCAAGACCCCCGGCACAGGCAGGAGGAAGCCGCATTCCTGGGCGATTTTGAAGCGCACCTGGGCGCCGATGCCGTGAGGACTCTGCGCGCCATCGCGCGGGCGCTCGAACTCGATTACTGCGGCATCGATTTCTGCGTCGACCACGAAGGCCGCGTGATGCTGTTCGAAGCCAATGCCACGATGACCATCGTGCCGCCGACGCATGAAACGCAATGGGACTATAAGCGAAAGGCGGTGCAAGACGCCCTGCACGCGGCGCGGACGATGTTCAGGGAAAGGGCGAGGCAGACACGTCAGCAGGGTAGGTGAAAACGCCACGATCGGCACCCGCATCCGTCCTTGGCAAACCTGCGCCGAGAACTCGGCCCGCGCGCCATATGCACGATCGCCTGAACGATGGCCGCATCGTTCGGGTCGTCGGCCCTGTCGCGGATGAGCGATTGGTCGATCTTCAGCTTGTCGACGGCGAAGCGCTTGAGATACGACAGGCTCGAATAACCGGTGCCGAAGTCGTCGATCGACAGCTTCACCCTAGGCACCTTGAGCCTTCTTGCCGTCACCCGCACCTGCTCCACGTCCTGGATCAGAATCGATTTGCACAGCGCCCGGAGCACAGGCGACATGCGGAAAGCGCGCACGGAACACCCGGACAGGCACCGCGCCGCAGGCCGCTCCCGGTGTCGGCGCGTGAGCGGCTGTCAGCCGCGAGGCTGAACCACGATGATGGCCATTCCGAGAAGGGCCACTCCGGCCCCGAGCAGATCCCACCGGGTCAGCGTCACGCGTTCGACCAGAGCGAGCCAGCCCAGGGCCACAGCGATGTATACCCCCCATAGGCCGCGTAGGTCCGCCCTGCCGCCGCCGGATGCAGGGTCAGGAGCCAGGCGAACAGGCCAAGCGACGCAAAAGCCGGCAACCAGAGCCACACTGGGCGTTCCTGGCGGATCACGAGCCAAGGCAGATAGCACCCGAGGATCTCGGCGATTGCCGTGAATACGAACAGCGCGCCGACGCGGACCAGCCCAATACGGTTGCCGGACGGGAAAGCCATCAGCGGGTCCGCCGCCGGATACTCAGGACGGGCACAGGTGCTTGACCTCAACCGTCACATGCGAGAGGTCGGCGAAGCGGGCGAGCAGGCGTTGGTAATGGGCGCTGTCTCTCGCATTGTCCTGGCTTTGCACCGAGACGATGGCCCCCAGATGCCCCGGTCCGAGGCGCCAGAGGTGCAGGTCGGAGACGCTGTCGCCTTGCGACTTCACCAGGGTTGCGATTTCGTGGCTCAGCCTGTGGTCGGGGTTCATGTCGAGCAGGATCGCTCCCGTGCCTTGAATCAGCCCAAGGGACCAATTGGCGATGACCAGTGCGCCGACGATGCCCATCACCGGATCCATGAAGTTGAGGCCAAAGAATTTTCCGGCGGACAGGCCCAGGATCGCCAGTACCGAGACGGCCGCATCTGCCGCCACGTGCACGAACGCAGCGCGCATGTTGTGGTCGCGGTGATGCTCGCCATGGGCATGGTGCGCGGATTCCTCGTAGTGCAGCGTCGCGCCGAATGCGTCGGATCGAGACCCGAGGCCCACGTTGAGGTCGAACTCGTGCGGTTCCGGAATCTCGTCGATAGACTCCCAGTATTCGCCGACGTCCCGCAGAGCAAAACGCTGCTGTTGGCCATCGGGGCGCACCGTGGTCAGCATGAGGTCGGAGGCCTGCAGGGCGTGCGCCGCCCCGGGCACTTGCAGATACCGAACCTGAAAGCGCGGTGGCGCACCATCCTCGAAAATGGACAAGCGCAACCGCCCGGCAGGCGTATCGATCACGCGCGGCCTGTCCTCATGGGCATGGTGCGCGTGGGCATGGCCGTGAGGGTGTCCATGACCCTGGTCGCCACTGAGCATCCAGGCGCTGATGACGTTGACCGCAAGGCCAAGGAAGGCGATCGCAATGGCTTGGTCGAAATCGATCCGCACCGGATGAAGCATGCGGTTCACCGCCTCGTAGCCGATCAGAAGCGCGATCATCGCCAGAATGATCGCGCTGGAGAACCCCGCGAGGTCGCCCAACTTGCCCGTCCCGAAGCTGAAGCGCCCATCATGCGCGTGGCGTCGGGCATACGTATAGGCCAACGTCGCGATCAGCATCGCCGCGGCATGGGTACTCATGTGCAAACCATCGGCGACCAGGGCGAGGGACCCGAAGTGCATGCCGCCAACGATCTCGACGACCATAACGGCAGTGCACAAGATGATCACCCAAAGGGTCCTTCGCGCATTGCGATCATGCCCCTCCCCGAGGAACACATGGTCGTGGTCGGGTCGTGCAAGCGTAGAGACGGCGTTCATTTGAAGTAGCCTCGAAATACGTCGACCAGCGCCTCTGCCGCATCGGCGGCCACGGAATCATGGTCTTTCAACGGCTCGATGAGGTGGCTCTGGATGTGTTCCTCGATGACTTCGCCCAGCAGGCCGTTGAGGGCGCCGCGGCACCCCGCGATGACATGCATCACCTCTTCGCAGCGGGCTTCGGTCTCGAGGGCACGCTCGATGGCATCAACCTGGCCCCGGATGCGGCGCACTCGATTGAGCAGTTTGGCCTTCTGGCGGGTGGTATGGCTCATGGGCGCATAATAGCCTACCCCCCTATACTACGCAATAGCGGGCATCGCCATGCTGCGCGAACCGCAATCGCAGCGTCGACCGGAACGGGCCTATCCTGGCGCGTGCGCGCTCAGCGGCCAGCGGCCGATGATCTGATACGCGGCCCCGTCGGGGTCCAGCGTGGAGCGCACCAACACGAATTCCGATACCGGCCAGACCACGGGACGGATCGCCTGGTGCTCGGGCAGCCGGCATCGGGCATGGCGCATGAGCGTGACGTGCGGCGCGAATGCGCGCTCTTCCGGAACGAATCCGGCCCCGCGGAGCATGGTTCGGAGCCTGGTCACAAGGTCGGTGATCGCATTGGGCACCTCATCCATGCCCAGCCACGCGATCCCCTTGCGATCCCAGCAGCTGAGCCTGCCGAGAACCAGCTCGCACGATGGCGACAGGATCCCGCCGGAAAGCCCGCGCAGGGCCTCGAGTTGGGCACGATCCGCGAGACCGAGAAAAGCCAGGGTCATATGCAGCTTGTCCCTGGGAATCAGGCGGCCTTTGCAGAACGACGCCACCTCCTTGCCGACGGCCGCCAGGGCCGCCTGCACCGCGCGATCCGGCCAAAGCGCGAAAAAGAGACGCCAACGCTCTTCCCCGGCCGCGCGCTGTTCCCGGCTATTTGCGGCGGGCGCCGCGCCGCTCACTCCGATGCCTCGCTCCGGACCGCCTGCAGGAGACACACGGCCTCTGCCGCAATCCCCTCGCCCCGCCCGGTGAAGCCGAGCTTCTCGGTCGTGGTCGCCTTGATGTTGATGCACTCGCTCGGGCAATCGAGGTCCTCTGCAACGTGGGCGCGCATGGCCTCGATGTAGGGCGCCATACGGGGCGCCTGCGCAATGATCGTCGCGTCCAGATTCGCCACCCGATACCCCTTCGCCCGCGCGAGCCCGGCCACCTTGCGCAGCAGCAGGCGGCTGTCTATGCCCTTATACGCCGGATCCGAGTCGGGAAAGTGCCGGCCGATGTCGCCCAGCGCACAGGCGCCCAGAATGGCATCGCACAGGGCATGCAAGAGCACATCCGCATCGGAATGCCCGGCAAGGCCCAAGGGATAGGGGATCACTTCCCCGCCAATAACGAGTTTGCGCTCCGGGGCGAACGCATGGACGTCGAATCCGTGTCCGATCCTGACCTCACTCATGGCCGTCCTCCAGAATAAGCCGCGCGAGCTCCAGGTCGCGCGGATAGGTCACCTTGAGATTGCGGATATCGCCGGGTATCAGCCTGGGGCGGAATCCCAGCCGCTCAACGGCCGCCGACTCATCGGTCGGTGCTTGGCCCTCCATGCTCTCCAGCGCCCGGATCAGCACGCCCAGTCGAAACATCTGGGGCGTCTGCGCGGCCCACAGATGTTCGCGGGGCACGGTGGCCGCCACCCGCTCATCCGGGTCCGCGCGTTTCAGGGTATCCGCCACCGGAACCGCCAATAGCCCCCCCACGTCGTCTTCGCCCGCTTCGCGCAGCAACGTCGCGAGCAGGCGCGAACTCAGGCAAGGCCTGGCCGCATCATGCACCAACACCCAGTCCTGCCCCTGCGCCACATGGTTCAAGTGCCTGAGCCCGTTTAAGACGGTACCGGCGCGGGTGCTCCCGCCGCAGCGCAGCACCTCGAGCTTCGAACCATAGTCCCCCAACGCGTCCTCCGGCCAATGCGCGTCCTCGGGCGAGAGCACGACGAAAACGCGGTCAATCGCATCGTTGCGGCACAGGCACTCGATGGCATATCCGATCATCGGGCGGCCCAGGAGGTCGAGATACTGCTTGGGCGCCTCGCTCCCCATGCGCGCCCCGATGCCCGCAGCGGGAATCAACCCGAAATATCGCGGCATGCAAAAGTCCTGTCACGTTCATCGATGCGGGTCCGGCCCGATGCCCGACCTCGATCCACTGTCTTGAAAACCGCCTTCCTCCCGCCTCGCGCGCAATCGCTGCGGGCCCCGACCCTTCAACCCGGATGCGATCGTCGATGGTGGCGCATTCTGAGGTCACTTTTCGAGCACCGACCCACTGCTGCCCAGGAACGGGGCTTTTCAACATCATCGGCCATTATCGGCTGTCGCCTATTCCTCCGCAAGGCAACGGATGGGCGGCGATGGCCAGACCGGCGCAGGGTGGCGTCGCCCGTACCCTCTTTTCAGGGGCTCCACGACGCTCCTGAAGGTCTATCTAGTGCAGGGCCTGCGCGCGAGGCGCCGCAGGCCACCCTAACGCCTCGCCCGATAGACAGTCGCCCCATCGGAACGCTCGGCACGCCCCACCAAAACCCTATCCCCCACCTAAA
This sequence comes from Pseudomonadota bacterium, assembly GCA_021817985.1. Classification (GTDB taxonomy): domain Bacteria; phylum Pseudomonadota; class Gammaproteobacteria; order Burkholderiales; family JAKAFK01; genus JAKAFK01. The sequence goes on from JAKAFK010000017.1 coordinate 25,849, forward strand.
ACGAGATAGACAATCGGAGTGCGTCCGGGCAAACTATAGGGAAAATATCAACAGGAGGCTTTTGCATGCGCTCATCCGGGCAGTCAGGGTTCACGCTCATCGAACTCATCGTTGTCATTGTGATCCTGGGCATCTTGGCGAGTGTGGCCTTGCCCCGCTTTGTCGACCTGCAAGGCGAAGCACGCCGCTCCGTCGTCAATTCCACGTCCGGCTCCATTCAAGCGGCGAGTGCCATGATCTACGGCAAGGCACTGGTCGATGGCGTCGCATCGCTCCCCGCGTCGAGCGTCGACATTGGCGGGGGCGTCAAGGTGGCCACCGCCTACGGCTATCCCGATGCCACCACGAACGGCATTGGCTCCGCACTGGAAAGTGCCGCCGGCTTGTCTGCGCTCTATAGCCTGAATCCGGACGGCACTGCGGCGTTCTATGTCAGCGGCGCACGCCGGCCGCACCAGTGCCAAGTCGATTACACGCCGCCAACAAGGGCATCGGGACGGCCTTCCGTGAAACCCGATACCGCCGGCTGTTGATCCGCACCCCCCGTCCTGCCCAGGCACACACGAGACGGCGGTCAGTCCGCCTGAATGCCGTGTCGTAAAGGTTGTCCCTGGCGTGCCCGGGGGACGGTACTCGACACCACGGGCCACACCGCAGGGATCAGCATCCGCCACGGGGCGGGAAAGCAACGGGGCAAAAGGCCGCAGCCCCCAGGAATCCTGGGGATCCCGGCCCCCCCAGGCCCACGGACTTCTTGACGGTAAAGCAAGCCGCCATGGACTCCCGTGCGACGCAAACGCCCGCACGGATCCCTCGCTCAACTTAAGCCTTGGGGCTCGCGCCACCACCGCCCCTCGATCGGAATCCCCCTAACTCGTCCCAAGGTTTCTCGAACACGTCCACTCCAGCCGCCCTATCGGCCCCCTCCTGTTCACGGGTGTTGGGCGGCTATTCATTTGGAGCGGACGGAACCCGTATTTTATTCCACTTAACGGACACTTAACGGAAGACCCTCTAAACTGCTCGCCGATGGTGGTTCGGCATTTTTGTGCGGAACCTGTTTTGTGTGTTTTTTTAGACGCGTTATCCCCTGGGAGGAAGTCCAAATGTTGAAGCGGAAATTGCAAGCCGTCCTGAAATCCAGTCGTCAACAAGGCCAAGGCATGACCGAATACATCGTCATCGTGGCCCTCGTCGCCATCTCCGCCATCGCCGTCTACGCCATGTTTGGCCAGGACGTGCGCGGGCAGATGGCCAGCATGTCGAGCCAGCTTGCGGGCTACGCGGGCACCACAGGCCAGACAGACGCGAAGAACGCAAGAACCGGAGCCAACACGGAAGGCGGTGCGAAGTACAACCTCGGCAACTATCCGACCAACGCCAAGAACGCGGGCCAGTAAGCGCGCTTAGCCCCCCGCTCGCGCAGATGGAACCTGTCCGCTTGCCCCGCCGCCTCCTCGCCCCGACGCCTTCAGGCGCCTGGGGGCGCGAGGCCGGACAGGCATCCGTCTTCGTCGTCGCCACTTTCGGCATTGTGCTGCTCGCCGCGTTTCTCGTGTACAACACCGGCCGACAGGTGGTCACCAAGGTTCATATGCAGAACACGGCGGACTCCGCCGCCTACAGCGGCTCTGTGATGCTGGCGCGCGCTTACAACTTCGCCGCCTATTCCAATCGCGCCATGGTCGCCAACCAGGTGGCCATAGCGCAGCTCGTCGGACTGACGTCCTGGTCGCGCTACTACTGCACCATTTACAACGCAGAATGCGGCGATTACCCGTCCCCCCCCGGGTCTGAGGGCGCCTATGAAGAAATCACGGCCGAATTCGATGCCTACTTCAACGGCGACGCGCAGCCGGCCACGGATGTCATAAATGGATATGCGGAACCCACCCAGACGCTATTCGATACGATCAATAATGGCGCCGGCCCGATCATCACCGTGCTGGACGGCATCAACAAGGCTTTGAGCGATGCCTCCCTGGCCTACTACGACGCGACGCTCGCCGATCTTGGGCTTGGCCTCGCCAACGCAGGCCCGCTCGCAACGATCGTGCGGGCCAACGACCCGAACGCGCAGATCAGTCAATTCGGATTGGGCGTACTCACCGCCGATATCGCACAAATCAAAAGCTTTGTGACGCGATACACACCGCTCGACAACCAGAACGATCCCAACAACCGTTTTCATCAGGTGGTCGTCAACAGCCTGGACCCGTTTTCCAGCGGCCGATCAAGCACGGAAACACCGCCATTTCCGCTCTTTGCGGCAGGCTCATGCCTGGGCGATGGCGACGGCTTCTTCACGATGGGGGCCATCTACAACGGCTCCACAACCCTCTCCAACGACAATACGACCTGGAGCGCGAAGGACGCCGCCAACTTCATCGGAGGCGGCGTGTGCATCATCCAGGTCCCCACGCCAGTCGGCGACATTCCGGTGCCCATTCCTCTCGTGGGCTACGCCTACGACAGCAACCAAGCCTATGCCGGGTCGTCAACCTCCGCCAATACCCTATATAAAGTTCCCGATAGCACCTACAGCGGTTTGCAGCCCTATTACGACGTCTCCAACCTGAAGGGAAACGACTGGGTCTCTCCCACGCTCACCCTCTTCATCTCGCGCGCGACCAGCACCATCGCCACCACCCAATATGCGAAGAGCGCGATCGGGGCACCGCAGGGCACAGCTCAGAATGGCAGCTTGCCCGTGCTCAACATGACCGACGCCGACAAGGGGAACGTGATGGTCTCCTCAGCCTCGTCGGAGGCTTACTTCGCACGTCCGCTATCGGCGTGGCAGCTCGGCGGACAAACGGTGTATGGCAATCTGTTCAACCCCTACTGGGAAGCGCGCCTCGTTCCCACCTCGGCGGCCTTGCAGGCGGCTGCGGCGGCGGCGCAATAGGGGCGAGCCATGAACAACGCACCGACGCCGCTCGCCACCGGCCCCAGTTCGCCCTCACGCACGCCGTCCAGATTGCGCCGGGCGAGAGTCTCCGGCCCCGCCACTCAGCGCGGCCAGTCGACGACGGAGATGGCGATTGCCGGGCTCTTGCTGCTTGTCCCCGCCTTCCTGCTCATACCCCTCATCGGCAAGCTGATCGACTTCAAGACCACCAGTCTGCAGGCCGCCCGCTATGCGGCCTTCGAGCGCACGGTGACGAGCGACGCCGCGTCCGTGCGCGGCGCAAACTTCGCACAACTGACGAACACCGACCTGCAAAACGGGACCTTGATGCGCTTCTTCAGCGCAAACGGCGGGACCCTGAGCGCCACCCAGAATAGCTCTACCAGCGCCTTCGCACCCCGTTATTTGTGGGTCGACCAATCGCTCAAGCCTTTCATGCCGAGCGCGAGCGACGGCAGCGTCAGCACTGCCCAATCCGGGAGCCCGGCGATCGCCGACCAGACCCTCGGGACGATCCTTCAAGCGCTGAACGATCTTTCGGTGGGCTTCGACTGGAATGCCAACGGCTATTACACCGCTGCCGTGAGCGCCACCGCGCAACTGCCGGCGAACGTCGGATCATGGGGCGGGAAGGCGCTCACCCTCCCCTACGACGCCAACCCGCTCAAGTTTGCGTCCTCCGATACCCTGCTCACGGATTCGAATAGCGCCACCGGCTCGGATTACGTCAAGAGCCAGGTGTCGAAAGCCGTGCCCACCAGTCTCGCAAGTTTTCTTACTGGCGCGTTGAGCTTGGTCAGCATAGTGGTACCCGACTTGAGCGGGCTCAAGCCCGGGTATGTCCTGGTCAACAGCCCCCAGGAAATCCCCTGCGACCGCCTGAGCGGAGGCTGCAGCGGCGGCACCACCGGACCCGGAACCAGCACGGTCCCCCAGAGCACGATCGACAGCGTCGAGACGCAAATGCAAACACAGGGATACACATTGCAATCGCAAACAACCAACTCGGATGGCAGCGTCACGCTGACTTTTGTGGACGGCGCCAGCACCGTGCCCGTCACGCTGGAGCCGAGCGGCGGGGCTGCGGGAGGCAGCTCGACGACGACCCAGCAAAGCACCGAAAACGTCTACAGCACCGCGGTGACCTATTACAACAGCCTCACCAGCGCGGCCCAGGGCTGGAGCGGGGGTCCCCTCCCCGCGTTGACGGACACCGGCGTCACGAGCTGGCAGATGACGTTCACGAAAACGATTTCAAACGCCACCGAAACCATGAATGTGGGCATTGCCGCCACCTCTGGCGGCAGCACCGTGACCATCACAACGAGCTGATTCCGCCATGCCCCCCTGCCCTCAAACGCCATGCCTGGCCACTCGCCTGATCCGTCCAGTGCGCCTGCGCGCATGCGCCAGCGCGGTTGTCCTCGCATTGGGCCTGGGCGCCACGCACGCGCGCGCCGATGCCCCGCCCGCCGTGGAATGCCCAGCCGCCCCCATGCCCGCGGGCATGACGCAAAGCCTCGTGGCCCCGCAGGCCGCCATCAACGGCATGCCCATGCGCATCGCCCAGATCGACGACAAGAGCCCGCCCTCGGACGTCCTCGCGTGGTACCAGCGCCGCTGGACCCTCGCAGGCGGGCGGCCCGATTACGTGCAATACCCGCTCGGCGCATGGCAGGTCATCGCCCGGAAAATGGGGTCCTGTTTCTACACGGTACAGGTGCAGTCCTCCTCTACAGGCACCACCGGCTTCATCGGCGTGAGCGTTCCCACTCAGGGTGCGGCCCTGGCGGCACGACCTGGCTTTCCGGCTCTCGGCGGAAGCCACACGCTTCTTGATCTTGAAAGCAAGGACACGGGGAAGGGCGCACACACCTGGCTTTTTGTGAATGACTCCAGCATGAACGAGAACGCGCACTTTTACCTTCAGACGCTGCGCGGTCTGGGCTGGCGTGAGCAGATGGCACAGACGCTCCAAACCAGCCGGGGGATTGCAGCCACCCTGACCTTCCAAAAGGGCAACCGGACCGCACAGATCGTCGTGCGTCCCGCCGTGCGCGGAACGGTCGTGCTCGCCACAGAGGTGACCCATGGCTAAACCCCCAATGAGACACGAGAGATCGCGCACACGCCGACGTCACGGCGGGCAAGGCATGGCGGAATATCTCGTCGTGGTGATGTTTGCCGTCATCGCCCTCGTCGCGCTGAACACGCCGCTCGGGAGCAACCCGTCGGCGGTGAGCCAACTGGCGAACGGCATCAAGAGCTTCTGGAGCAACTACTCCTATATCCTGTCGTTACCTTGAGAAAAAAGGGCATGTTATGGCGTTAAAGCTGCCGAAACCAAATCGTTTCACCGTCATGCTGGGGGTCGCGATAGTCCTCGCGGGTGTTGCGTCGATCCTCACCGTTCGCTACCTGCAAAAGCGCGAGGGGCAATTCAAGGCGGAAATCACCCGCAAGCTGCAAAAAAATCTGGTCTCCGTGGTCGTGCCGCTCTCGGCGCTGCCCGCCGGTACGGAAGCCACCGCGGACAACATGGCCGTTCGCCAGGTGCCGGAGGATCTGATCTACCCCGGGGCCATCACCACCGCCCGCTGGTCATCGTACGCCGGCAAGCAGGTCACGCGCTCGGTACCCGCCGGGCTCCCACTGCTGGCGCGCGACTTCGCGAAGCCCTACGGCGACAATTTCGCGGCCACCATGCCCCCCGACACCCGTGCCATCACCGTCGACGTCGGTGGCCAGAATCGCGTCGCCGGGTTGATCCGGCCCGGTGACCATGTCGACATCCTCCTCGTGATCAATGGCGGCGGCAGCAGCGGCGGGCAGCTGGTGCCCATCATTCGCGGCGCGTTGGTCGTGGCCACGGGCAAGCACATCAAGTTCCTGCCCGTCGAAACCCAAGGCCAGGAGGCGCGCGACGTCGACCGGGCCATGCGCGAGTATTCCAATCTCACCCTGGAGCTCACGCCCGCGCAGACGGCACGGATCGCCATGGCGCAACAAATCGGCCAGTTGCGGGTCGTGCTCCTGCCGAAGAAGGCTTTGACCGGGTCATTGGTCCCCGCGGTGGCCGCCGACCAGATCCTGGGCGGTGGGACCGGCACGGGCCCCGGGGCCGCGGTTCAGTACATCGTCGGCAGTGGGACCGCGAGTCTTTCGAGCCACATGCAAGCCGTCCAGGCAACCGCGGGGGCGGTTCGGGCGAGCGCGAGCGAACCGGGCCCACGGGTGCAACAGACCCCGCAAGAGAAAGCAATGAGCGCACTCAAGCAGTTCGTGCAAGACCAGAATTTGGCCACGCAGCAAGCAGAAAAGGGAATGTCACAATGAAGGAAAATAGGCAGACGTTGGGAAGCGCGATCCTGCGCCGCTCGTTGACCGTTGCTCTGGCCCTTCTGATGGGCGCCGGATCCGCGATCGCACAGGCTTCGCCGCCCGCGGCATCGGCCATCCGCGAGCACTCGCTGACGATGTACGACGGCCAGGTCCTGGTCCTGCCTGTCGCCGGCGCGCATCGAATTGCGATCGGCAACGGCAAGATCCTGGGGGCGACGGCACTCAAGCACCATCTGCTCCTCATGGGCACCGGCACGGGGACAACAGATCTTTATGTGTGGACCAAACATGGCGGCGTGATGGCCTGGCACGTCTTCCTCGACGACCACGACAACAGCCAGACCTACCAACAGCTCAAGGCCGTGCTGGGCAGCGTGCCCGGCCTCGAAGTGCAAGACGCGGGCGGCCGCGTGGTGCTCGCCGGCAATCTCAATCCTGCCGATGCCAAGCTGGTCGCGCGCGTTGCGAAGACCTTCCCGGGCACGGTGGACATGGCGAGGGCCAGCGACGTCAGGATGAAGCGCATGGTCTACCTGGATGTCCAGGTCGTCGACTTCAAGAAGTCCGCGCTCAGCAGTCTCGGCGTCCAATGGCAGACGAGCATGGCCGGCCCGTCCCTTGGGTTGGTGGGTGACTTCTATGCCAACAACAACATCTACCGCATGGGCAACGTGTCCCAGGGCGGCGGCGGAAACACGTTGAACGGCGTGGTCTCCGGCCAACCGGGGCCCCTCAACGGCTTGCCCTTGCACATCAATCCGATGGCGACCTATTTCGGCTTGGTGACGACGCTCACCTCCCAGATCAATCTGGCGGAGCAAAACGGCGGTGCGTACGTCCTTGCGAACCCCCAACTGAGCACCCGCAGCGGCGAGACCGCGCGCTTCCTCGCCGGCGGCGAAGTCCCGATCCCCATCTCCAGCGCACTGGGACAGACTTCTGTCATTTACAAGAAATACGGGGTGATGCTGAACATCCAGCCGACCGCCGATCGCCACGGCAACATTTTGGCCAGCATCAACACGGAAGTCAGCCAAATCGACCCCTCCGTGAACATCAACGGCTATCCAGGCTTCATGACGCGCAAGACGCAGTCGGTGGTCAACGTGCACAGCGGCCAGACCATCGTGCTCTCCGGCCTCATGCACTCCGTGGGCTCCGATACGATCAACAAGTTCCCCTGGCTGGGCGACATCCCGGTGCTCGGGTGGCTGTTCAAATCCAAGGATTTCCAGGCCTCGCGCAGTGAACTCGTCATCTTCGTGACGCCGGTGGTGTTCAACCCGGAATCGGCGGTCAACCAGGAGGCGGTCGGACGGGCGAGGACGATCATCCACGGCTTCAACGACATGGCAGGCAAAGGGCTGTACATGCCGGGGTTCGGGGTCGGTCCCGGGTCGCACCCGCAACCGCCTGTCGCCAAGACGACGACGCCGTCTGCAGGCATGCCCCAGCCGATGGCCGCCGGCGCGCCGACGCAGGTTCCGGCGCATCCCCGGCCGGCTCCCGCCCAAACGTCCGCGGCCGTCGCGCCCGTGACAGCGCCGGCCAAGGCGGCGCAACAGCCTCCCGCACCTGCGGCGGTGCCCGCCGTGAAGACCTCCTCGGCCGCCTCCGCGCCCGCAGGCGCCCCCAAGCAGGCGCCGACCGCCGACGCCCTGCCGAAGACGCCCGCCCCGGGGCTGCCCGCGACCCCGGCCTCCGCGGCCGCCGGTCCCTCGGCGGCCCAGCGGCCGCAGTCGGTGACACTGGCAGCCGATGTGGCCGCGACGATTCCCTCGCCGAATGCCACGCAGGCCACGAAACCGTCCTCGGCCGCCGCGACAGCGGCCGCGCAGCCATAGAGGGAGGAGGCCATGTTTCGCATTAATGTGACGAATCCGCGCGGCAAGATGGAGACCACCGACTGCGCGGCGAGCGCATCGGTGGGCAAATCGGATGAGAACCTCGTTCTTTTGCAGGGCTGGCAGGTGGCCAAGAAGCATGCAACCCTATATCAGAACGACCAGTCGATGTTTGTCAAGGACGAGGGCAGTTCGCACGGGACGCGGGTCAACGGCAAAAAGATCGCCGGCGTCTACGGCCCCTTGCGCGCCAGCGACATGATCGAGATCGGCGCCTACACGATCACCGTCGAAATTCTCAACCAAGGGGCCGCTGAAGCGCCCGGCGCCCACGCCGAGATGCCCGCCCCCGCCGCCGTGCGGGTCGAGGCGCCGACGCCCGCGCCCGCGCCGCAAGCCGCACAGTCCGGGGACTCGCAGCGCTTCGCCACCTTGCGCCTCATTCAGGAACGCCTGATCTCGCGCATGGACTTTCGGCGAATCGACACGAGCCAGATGGGCGAGACGGAGCTGCGCCAGCGCACGCGCGAACTCATTGAGGAGATCATCGCCGAGGATCCCGCGATGTCCGTCGACCCCGACCGCGACGGGCTCGTGCAGTCCGCCTTGCACGAGGCGGTCGGCCTGGGTCCCCTCGAAGTGCTCCTGGCCGACGACAGCGTCAGCGAGGTCATGGTCAACCGCCACGATCAAGTCTTCGTCGAGCGCGGAGGACGGCTCATGCCATCCGACATCGTCTTCTCGAGCGACAAGGCGGTGCTCTCGGCCATCGAGCGGATCATTGCGCCGCTGGGGCGGCGAATCGACGAATCGTCGCCCATGGTGGACGGGCGCCTCAAGGACGGTTCGCGCGTCAACGCCATCATCCCGCCCCTCGCGCTGAAAGGCCCGTGCATCACCATCCGCAAATTCTCGAAGCGCCGCCTGAACGACGACGACATGGTGGGCTTCAACTCCGCAAACAGGCCCATGATGGCGTTCTTGCGCCTTGCCGTGGAGCAGCGCCGCAACATCCTGATCTCCGGCGGCACGGGGTCGGGCAAGACCACGCTCCTCAACATCCTCTCGAACTTCATTCCCGATGGGCAGCGTGTCGTGACCATCGAGGATGCGGCCGAATTGCGCCTCTACCAGCCCAATCTGGTTTCCATGGAAGCGCGTCCCGCCAATATCGAGGGACAGGGCGCAGTCACGATCCGCGACCTTGTCCGCAACAGCCTGCGCATGCGGCCGGACCGAATCGTGGTCGGCGAATGCCGCGGCGGCGAAGCCCTCGACATGCTGCAGGCGATGAACACCGGCCACGACGGCTCGCTCACCACGGTACATGCCAACACGCCGCGCGACACGCTGTCCCGGCTGGAGGTGATGGTCTTGATGGCCGGCATGGATCTGCCGATACAGGCCATCCGCCAGCAGATTGCCTCCGCGGTGAATATCATCGTCCAGCAGACCCGCTTCTCCTGCGGCAGCCGCAAGATCACCTATGTCACCGAAGTGACGGGCATGGAAAACGGCGTGATCCAGCTTCAGGATCTTTTCCTTTTCCAGCAGCAAGGCTACGGGCCAGACGGAAAGATTCAGGGCAAGTTCGTCGCCACCGGACGAATTCCCGAATTTTACGAGGACCTGCAGCGCCGCGGCATCGAAGTCGATCGCAACATCTTCTTTCAGGACAAGGACGGAGGTCGGTTGTGAACGGCTCGACTACCTTGTGGGTCATCGGCGGCGTGGCCTTCGCGGCGATCGTCATGTTGTTCGTCGTGCTGTATCAGGCCCTGGGGCTCGGCGCGCGCTGGCAGAAGGAGCGGTTGCAGGAGACGGCGCAGCGCGATCTTGCCGACCTTTTCGTCTTCGTCGACTTCAACCGGCTCGCCTACGTGCAGTTCGCCGCCTACCTGCTGGTACCCGTGGCCGTCTGGGTGATCACCCAGAACCCGGTGTTCACCGCAGCCGCCATACCTCTGCCATTCTTCGCGCCGAAGTTCGTGGTGGGCCTCATGCGCAAGCGGCGGCTCAAGGCGTTCGTCAACCAGTTCCCGGACGCCTTGATGATGCTCTCCGCCTCCTTGCGCGCGGGCGTGAGCCTCGCCGTGGCTCTGGAGAATCTGGTCAACGAGACCAAGCCGCCACTCAGCCAGGAATTCGCCCTCATGCTGCGCGCCCAGCGCCTGGGCGCGAGCTTCGAGGACTCGCTGAAGGACATGGAGAAACGCCTGCCCGTTCAGGAATTTTTGCTGTTTTCCGCCGGCCTGCGCATCGCGCGTGAAACCGGTGGCAACCTTGCGGAAATGCTGGAATCGCTCGCGGACACCATGTATCGCAAGCTGCAGGTCGAAGGCAAGATCGACAGCCTGACGTCGCAAGGCAAGATCCAGGGCCTGGTCATGGCGGCCCTTCCGCTGCTTCTCATGTTCGTGCTTGATCTCATGCAGCCTCAATCCATGTATCCGCTCTTCCACAGCATGACCGGCTGGATCACGCTTGCCGGCGTCGCCTTCATGGAAGTCATGGGCTGGCTGGGCATTCGGCGCATTACGGATATCGACGTATGATCTGGTACATTGTCATCGGCATCGCCGTTGCGGCGGCCATCGTTCTCGTGGTGCTGGGCCTCGCGGAAATGCAATGGCAGATCCCCGAAGAGGAGCGCGAGTATCTCGACCCCCTCCCCTTCATCCTGCGCCTGTTCTGGCCGCTCATCCGCTTTGTCGCGCACTATGTCGGCGCGCGCATGCCCGCGCCGTGGCTGGAGGCGGTACACCGGCGACTCGCCCGTTCCGGGGCCAACTACATGATGAACGCCGAGGAGTTCTTCGCGGTCATGTTCATCGCGGCCGGCGCCGGCTACGCGTTCGCCTTCTTCGCCGTCCATTCCCTGGGCGGCCTGCTGGCCTCCGTGGTGCCCTTGCTGCTGGCCGCCATCGGCGCATGGTATCCGTTCCTGTGGCTCGGCAACCGTTATGCGACCCGCCAGAAGGACATTCTCAAGGCGCTGCCCATGTTCCTGGATTATCTGACCCTCGCCATGGAAGCCGGCCTCAACTTGGCCGGCGCACTCGCCCAGACCGTCGAGAAGGGGCCTGCCGGGGCGATGCGCCAAGAGCTCTTCCTTGTGCTGCGCGATCTGCGCGCCGGCCTCGGTCGGGCCGACGCCTTGCGCCGAATGGACAACCGCCTCAAGATCCCGGAGGTCAGCTCCGTGGTCTCCTCCATCATTCAAGCCGAACAGGTCGGGGCCAGCGTGGGCAAGGTATTGCGCACGCAGGCGGAAAGGCGGCGCACGGAGCGGTTCCAGCGGGCCGAGAAACTCGCGATGGAGGCGCCGGTGAAACTCATTCTGCCGCTCGTGCTGTTCATCTTTCCGACGACCTTCATCATCCTTGCCTTCCCCATCATCATGATGATCAAGCAGCAGGGGGTTCTGTGAGGGACGGGGACGTATGCGACGGACAAGGGCGCGTTCTGGCCGCCGCATACCGGACGGAAAACGCATGGGAGCGCGCGCGCGGGTTGCTCGGGCGCCCGCCCCTGGGCCCCTCGCGAGGATTATGGATCGCGCCCTGTGGCTCTGTGCACACCTTCGGCATGGGGTATCCCCTGGATGTCGTCTTCTTGAATCGTGCCGGAACCGTATTGAAGATCGCGGCCGCGGTGCGTCCGCTCCGCATGGCGTATGCCTCGGGGGCATCCACGGCCCTGGAGTTCGCCGCGGGACAAGCCGCTGCGCTCGGACTGCGCACAGGAATGCAGTTGACATGGCACGCACGCAATTGAACCGTTGGGTGGCCGCTCTTGCCGGCTTGGCGCTTGCCGGATGCGCGGCGCAGCCCCCCCTTCTGTCCTTGAGCGCGCAGGCACAAGCCGCATACAGCCAAGGCGACATCCGGCGCGCCCTGCCGGACTACCAGAAGCTCACGGCGGCCGATCCCGACAATCCCGTCCTGTGGACCCGGCTCGGCAACCTGTACGCGCACGAGGGCCGGCCCAAGGACGCGCTTCACGCCTACCGCCGTGCCATTCGCCTCGATCCCCAAGACGGCGAAGCCTGGTACAACCTGGGGCTCGTCCACCTCAAGCAATCCCAGGCGATATTCGTTCAGGCCTACGCGCTACTGCCGGCAAACGACCCCGCCCGGGCGAGAATCGAGTCCTTGCTGGCCGCGACCGCATCCCTGTCCGCAGGCACCCGGCGCCATCCCCCGGGCACGCAGGGCGGGATGGTCGCCGCCAAACAGCATACCGACCATGGGAGACTGCCGTGAAGCCCCCCACCATGGCATCCCTTCGCCGCTTCCCGTTCGGAAGAGGCGAAGCCGGGCAGGCGATGGCCGAGTATCTCATTGTCTTGCCCTCGCTACTCTTGCTGGTACTGGGCGCCATCCAGTTCGCCCTCGTCTTCATGGCCAAATCCACGCTGGACCTTGCGGCCTTCGACGGTGCCCGCAATGGGACGCTCAACAATGCGTCCACGACCTCTATCCGCGAGGGCGTGGCACGCGGCCTGGCGCCGCTCTATCAGAGCGGAATGCCAGTCTCCGGACCCAGCCTGGCAGGCGTTGCAACGGCCGAGGCAGATGCCCTGTTGGCCGTCGAAGATCCGGTCAAGGTCGATATCGAGCAACTCAATCCATCACCGGCTGCGTTTCAGGATTTTGCCACGACCATGTCCTTTGCCGATGACAGCGGCAACCTCCAGACGACGAAGGCCATTCCGAACAGCGGCCTACTGTATCAACCGACCACCCCGGGCGCCCAGTCCAACGAAAGCATCCAGGACGCAAACCTCCTGAAAATTCGTGTGCACTATTGCTACCCGCTCATCGTACCCTTCGTGAACACCACGATCCGCATCATCATGTCGGTGGCCGGCGCGCCATCGACATCGTCGTGGGCGCTCTCCCATGCCACCTATATCGGATCCGATACCGGCACGTGGGATCAGGCCTGCTACGCGAGCGGCGGCATGCCTTTGGCCGCCGACGGAACCGCGCTGATGCAATCCCCGGCCATCCAGAACTAGTCGCTTTTTGGGGGGGTGCGAACGGTGCAAGGGCGCGAGGAAAAGGGACCTGGAAGGGGAGCCACATGCGAAGCCTGTCCGCCCGCGCCCCTGAAAATCTTGACGCCACCGCGCGGCGGGCGCCAAGCGGGGTGTATGGTGCAAGCCATGCCCCACGAGGGGCATCGCCCTGGCGGCCGGTGTCGGGACGGTATCGTGATAGACTGCGAAACTTTTCCGGCTCCCGTGCGGACCGGCAAGGCCCCAATTCCCCCGGGGTCGGGCGCGAACGTTGCATGGGCGTCAACTGTTGTTTCGCATCTGCGCGAGGATAGCCCGGTCTGGAATGAACGGGCGGATGAGGAGGACATGCGGCGGCATGCAAAGTGACGGGGCATCCGCCCCGGCGCGCAAGCCCCGCCAGTCCCTCGTCAACCGGTTTTGAGAACCATGAAACGGAGCTGTGCGACCGGCCGCGTGCGATGCGCACGCAAGTGGCGGAATGGTCGCCATGCGCGTTTCCGACCGAGCGATCCACGTCAGACGTGCGATCACCCGCTCCCCTTTCTGGGTTTGGAGGAAAATGAAGACATCACGCAAGACGCTGCTTGCGGCGTCGGTTCTGGCCGTTTGTGGGCTTGGGTTCTCGGGCGCCGCCGCAGCCGCTCCGGCCAATGCGCGCGGCGCCGCGAACAATGACATCGTCGCGCCTGTCGGGCAAGGCGGCACGTATACCCTCTTCCTGCCGGCCCCTCACGGTCCCCTTCCCTATACGCTCGCGATCGGCGGAGGGCCGGGCGGCATCACGGGCACTGTGATCCTGCAGCCAAGCGGCCTGGCCAAGGCCCGCATCGAGATTCCGGCCGCAACGCCCATCGGGGCTTGGCGGCTACGCCTCACGGTCACCGCCGCCAACGACCACACGGCCTCGAGCACGGCCTGGCTGCTCGTCGACGGGATCCTGGTGGCGACGGAAGGGCGTTCTCCCGGCGTGCATGCGTATGATCCGTCGGGCCGGCCGGTGCCGATGCCCGGCGCGTTCGCCGGTCTCGTTCGCCCCCGCGCGCTGGCCTACCGGGCAACCGACAATACGATCTACGTGGCCGACGGCGGGCACCCGAACGCAACAGACGGTGCCATCCGGATCTTTAGCAATGCAGGCACCGCAGCCATCAGTGGGGGATTTGCCGGCATCTTCAACCCGACCGCCATGAGCTATGCCGATGGCCAGTTCGTGGTGCGCCAGAACATTAGCCCGAGGTGGTGGATCCTGGACGACGCCTACCAGCCCATCGCCCGATCCGGCAACGCATCGCCGACGTTCGCCCAATTCACCGGCGATTCGGTCGGGGGCATCTGTGTCGCGGGATCGCAAGGGCGCATCTACGTGGCCTGGGGCAGCGGCGCGCCATCGGGCGTACGCACCTACGATCTCGAGGGCAATCGGCTTGACTTGCCGGGCGCCTTCCCAGACACAGGCGGCACGAACACGCATCTTGAAACGCCCATGGAGGCGCCTCACGGCATGGGATGGAGCACGACGCGTCAGCGGCTATATGTCATGTTCACCAACGTCTACGCCCACGGGGGCACGACCTCCCGCCTGGTCATCCGCGCCTACCGTCCGGGTGGGCAACCGATCCGGCTGCCCGGCGCCTTCCGCGGGCTCGGGGGAACGCCATCGAGCCACTACTTGTCGCATACGGCCAATCAGCTGGCGGTCAGCAGCGTGACCGGCGATGTCTATGCCATCACGGGCCACCACTCGGTCGCCATCTACTCCCCCGACGGCCGGCGGTTGGGCCGTTTTGCCATTCCCGGCGCCGCGAGCGCGATCCTCGCGGTCCCCTACGGGTGGCTCCAACGCCCCAGCCGCATGCCCCAAGGGCCGAGCGCCGCATCCGCGGCATCCGGGGCTCCAGCATGCGCCGGAGGCCCGTGCGTGCAAGGCCCCGCGCCCAGGGCGGCCGCGGAGAATGTGGTGAAGAGCGTGGGGCACGCGGTTGACAGCGCCACCAATGAAATCAACAAGGCAAGCGGCTTCCTGGAGTCCCTATCCAATCTCTCCGGCCTCACCCACAACCTGCCTTGATCGACCGGATGCATTGGCTGCCAAGCCCCGAGGAGGCGAGGGGCGATCGGCCGAACGCCGCCAGCGTGCTCGGCTGGGGCAGACCGGACAGCATACCGCTTGGCGAGCGCCGCAGCCTCGTGACGGCGCGGGCAGAAACCACGCCAGCGCAGGGGACGGCGGCGGGACAGAGACGCCTCGTTTTGAAACGGACTCGCGCCGTTTTGCAATATCTTGTTCGCAAAGGAACCGCAATGCCCACACCCTTCATACCCCCGCACAGGAGGCGAAAGCCAAGTCTCGCCCTGCTGCTCGCCGGCCTTTCCCTGGTCGGCTGCAGCCGCACGCAGGCGGATTGGAATCTCGCGCGACTTTCCTCGTTGAGCAATTATTCATGGTCCCACAGCATCGACAACGGCGTTTCGCCCATTACCCTGACCGGCGTCTTCGTAAATTCCTCCAACTATGAGTTCCGCATGAACGCGGGGGCACAAACGCGCGTGATCGGATCGCAGGTCTTTGAGCATCTCGGGGTGGCCCCCCTGGGCAATTTCGGCTGGATGCTCCTTCGCGGACAACGTCTGCCCAGCGAAGGCGAAGTCCCTGTGGCGCGCCACTTCTTTGATATCGTCACGAATACGGCCGCATATCGCACCAAGGCCTCCGGGCCGTGCCGCGTCGCCGGAGAGGTGGGCACGCAATACCTCATCCAATCCAGAAATGGCGGGCCCTATGCGCAGCGCGGACAGGCGTGCGTCGCAAGCCGAGGCGGCGCGTTGCTGAGCTTCAGCTTCTTTGCCTCGGGAAGCGGGCCTGCGCGGATGGGGGAACGGTTCGTCGTCACCCGCATCGGTGGATTCCGGTCGTTTCCTGTCCCCAGCACGGCCAGCCCCTTCGCCGGGATGGGGTGCCGTTTTGCCGTCACCCATGCGGCGAACATGGCGCAGGCGTTGAAGGCCTGCGCCAAGAACACGCCATGAACCGACCGGAAAAAACCCGCCTGGGCGACATCATTGTCGAGCAGAAGCTCCTCTTGCCGGAGCAGCTCGCCGCCGCCCTGAAGGAGCAGGAGCGCACCGGACAGAAGCTCGGGCGTCTGCTCGTGGAAAGCGGCCTCATCACGGAAAGCGAGATTTCCCACGCCCTCTCGCGTCAGCTCGGCATCCCCTATATCGATCTCGCCCGCTATCCGGTCAAGCCCGATCTCGTGCGCCTGTTGCCCGAGATCGCGGCAAGGCGTTATCGCGCCATCGTGCTCGACGAGGAGGGGGGCTTTCTGCTCGTGGGCATGTCCGACCCCACGGATCTGTTCGCCTTCGACGAACTGACGCGCCAATTGGGCCGCGAGATCCATTTGGCCGTGGTCGCCCAGACCACGCTGCTCACGGTCATCGACAAGACCTATCGACAGACGGACCAAATCAGCGATCTCGCCAGAGCGCTTGGCGAGGAACTGGGCGAAGTCACCTTCGATTTCGGGACAGACGGCATTTCCGACACGGCCGAGCAGGCACCCATCGTCAGGCTGCTGCAGACGGTGTTCGAGGACGCCCTCAAGATGGGTGCCTCCGACATCCATATCGAGCCGCAACAAGAGGCGCTGTCCATACGACTGCGCATCGATGGGGCCCTGCACCCGCAGACGGTCGCCGATCTGCGTATCGCGCCGGCCGTCGCGCTTCGCCTGAAGCTGATGGCTGGCCTCGACATCTCGGAGAAGCGCATGCCGCAGGACGGACGCTTCGCGATCAAGGTGAACCACGCACAGATCGACGTGCGCATCTCCTGTATACCGACCCAATATGGTGAATCGGTCGTCCTGCGGCTGCTTAACCAAAGCGGCGGAATCTTGAGCCTCGAGCGCCTGGGCATGCCCCCCGATACGCTCGGGCGATTCCGCCGCACCATCTCGCGACCGAGCGGCATGGTGCTGGTGACAGGCCCCACGGGCAGCGGCAAGACCACCACGCTCTATGCCGCCGTGGCGGAACTCAACAAGCCGCACATCAAGATTCTCACCGTCGAGGATCCCGTCGAATATCGCATCGCAGGCATCAACCAGGTTCAGGTCAACGAGAAGATTGACCTCAACTTTGCCCGTGTGCTGCGCGCCTTCCTGCGTCAGGATCCGGACATCATCCTGCTGGGCGAAATACGTGATGCGGAAACGGCGCAGACCGGGCTGCGCGCCGCCATGACGGGACATCTGGTGCTGTCCACCCTGCATACCAACGACAGCGTCAGCACCCCTTTGCGCCTGCTGGACATGGGAATCCCCCGGTATCTGCTCGCAGCGTCCCTGCGCGCCGTGGTCGCGCAGCGCCTGCTGCGCGCGATCTGCCCAAACTGTACGGAAGAGCATGCCTTGACCCCCGCCGAACACGAATGGCTGACGGCCGAGCTCGCCCACCCCGCCGGCCACGCCTATCGCCATGGCCGCGGCTGCAGCCACTGCAACCATACCGGCTACCGGGGCCGGGTCGGCGTCTATGAACTCCTGGAGATGACGGCACCGCTGGTCGAAGCCGCCAATCATGCCGACCCCACCCGCTTCCTGGAAGCGGCCAACAGCCAACTGGCTGGCCGGACACTCCGTCGGCGCGCTGTCGACGTCGTGCTCGCCGGCAGGACCACGGTATCGGAAGCCATGCGTATCGACAACGAGCTTGAGGGCTAGGGATGCCGCAATTCGCCTATAAAGCGCGCAATGGCGTCGGCGAACCGATTTCCGGGCGCCTGGAGGGCAATGACAGCGCCCAGGTGGCCGACATCCTGTTTTCCCAGGGCCTGACGCCCGTCGCGATCGTCGGCATTCCCGACAGGCCGTCCGTCCACCTCCCCGCTTTGTTGGCGCGCGTGTTCACACCCCAGGTGAGCGTCGTCGATCTCATGTTGTTTTCGCGCCAGATGCACACGCTGCTCAAGGCCGGGGTTCCCATCATGCAAGCGCTCGCCGGCCTTCAAAGATCCTCCCTCTCGCCCGCGCTCAAGGCGCTCCTGCAGGACGTCAGGGACAGTCTCGACATGGGCCGCGAGTTGAGCACGGCCATGCGCCGCCATCCGGACGTCTTCTCGCCGCTTTACATCAGCATGATACGGGCGGGCGAACTGACAGGCACCCTGGATCGGATATTCCTGCAGTTATTCACCCATCTGCAGTTCGAGAAAGAGATGGGCGAGCGGATACGCCAGGCATTGCGTTATCCGAGCTTCGTCATCGCGGCCATGGCGGTGGCCCTCATCGTGATCAATGTGTTCGTCGTGCCCTCGTTCGCGAAAGCCTATCAGGCCTTTAATGCCAACCTGCCGGCCCCCACCCGTGCGCTGATCGCGTGCTCCCGCTTCTTCCTTCACGATGGGGTCTGGCTGGTTGCGGCAGCAGCCGCCCTTGCCGGCGCAGCGCACTTCTACCTAAGGACCCCGCAAGGCCACCGCCGTTGGGACCGCCTCAAGCTTCGGCTGCCGCTCGCCGGCAAGATCGTTCTAAAGGGGATTCTCGCCCGCTTCGCGCGCACATTCGCGCTCACCCTGCGAAGCGGCATCCCCGTCGTGCAGGGCTTGGCCGTTGCCGCACAGGTCGTCGACAACGCCTTCCTGACCCAGCGGGTTGAGCAGATGCGGGACGGCGTCGCCGGCGGCGAAAGCATCTCTCGCACCGCGCTCGCCGCAGATATCTTCACCCCCGTCGTTTTGCAGATGATGGCCGTGGGGGAGGAATCCGGCGACCTCGACGACCTGATGCAGGAGATCTCCGAGATGTACGAGCGCGAAGTCGATTACGAGGTGAGAACCTTGAGCACGCAGATCGAGCCCATTCTCGTCATCGGCTTGGGCGTGCTCGTGCTCGTACTCGCGCTGAGCGTGTTCCTTCCCATGTGGGACCTTGGCCGAGCCGCCTTGCATCAGTGAATGGCACCCATGGCAGCGCCGAAGCCGCCGTGTCGCGTGCGGCGCGGCGGGAACTGGCGGGTGCAAGGGGCGCCTTCGCGAGGATTGGATCCCTCCTTCGATGCTGCAGGCCGACAACGAGGAATGTCATGATGCGATGCCCACAACGCCACCCGGCGCTCGGCGAGCGCGACCCGGATTTCCGACAGGGGACCCGCCGTTTCGCGGCGTCCCGTCACGATCGGCAGCGGGCCGCGCGCCACCCTGCCCTTGGCATCCGTCGGCGAACGAGGGCCAGTGGCCCTGTGCGGCATCCTACCCAGCCAGGGGCGAATAGCGGGCGCGGCTTCACCCTCATCGAGCTGACGGCCGTCCTCGTGATCGCCGGAATACTGGCCGCCGTGGCGCTGCCGAGGCTCTTCGACGGGCAGTCCTTCGCGGCGCGCGGCTTCGCTGACCAAGCGGCGTCGACCCTTCGCTATGCGCAGAACGTCGCAATGACCCAACAGCGCAACGTGTTCGTGCACATCGCCCCCACCCGCCTGACGCTATGCTATGTCCCGGCTTCCCCGTGCCCCGAAGGCCTCGACGTGCGCGCCCCCTCCGGCGGCGGTGCGGGCATCCGCCCGCCGGATCCCATCCATCTGTCTTCCTCGCGTGCGACCTTTGGCTTTGACCATCAGGGCCGCCCGGTCGATGCAACGGGCGAGCCCTTGCGTGCGGGAGTGACCGTCGGGATCGAGGGCACGCCGATACGCCTCCTCCACATCGAACGAGAGACCGGCTATGTGCACGGCTAGCCTTCGCGCGAAACCCGCGCGGGACACCCAAGCCGGAGCCACGCTCATTGAAGCGGTCATCTTTATCGCCATTGTCGGCATTGCGCTGCCGGCGATCTTGCAGGTCATGGATTTCAACGTGCGCCACAGCGCGGATGGCCTGCTGCGCATCCAATCCGCGACACTGGCCGAATCCATGCTGAACGAAATCGAGTCCAAGGACTTCTGCGCGCCGAGGGGGGGCTTCGAAGGGCCTTATACCCCCGGAAACCGCCGTTTGTTCGACGCGGTCACCGACTACAGGCATTTTTCCATGTACCCCGTCACGACGTTGGACGGCACCGTTGTCCCAGGACTCCAAGGCTACCGGGTCAGCGCAGCGGTGACGCCCTCGGCCCTGGGCGGCATTCCGAGCAGCGCGGCTTACCTCATCACCGTGACCGTCACCGATCCCGGCGGCGAACGGCTCGTGATGTCGGGGTACCGCGTCAATGATGAGGGACGACGGTGCGGATGAGCACATCCTCTTCATGCCGCCGCCGCGCGCTGCCCGAGTCAGGCGGCCCGCAAAGAGGCTTTACACTGGTCGAACTGATCATCGTCATGGTCATCACCGGCATCCTGGCGGGCATGGCGGCATCGTTCATCGAGAATCCGGTGCGGGCGTATGTCGAGGCCACCAACCGCGCCGAACTCACCGATATCCTTGCTCTGGCGACGACACGCATCCGCCGGGACCTCCAACGGGCACTCCCCGGCAGCGTGCGCGTCCGGCAGGCGGGCTCGATCCAGTATCTGGAATTTCAGGAGGAAGGAGGCCGCAACACGGCAGCATTGGGCCCGACACCCCGACATTTCACCGCCTTTGCCGACGGAACCGGCGATGCCGGCGCTCTCAGGAGGCCAAGCGCCTCCCGCCCTGAGCATACCGCCTACCGGGTCAGCTACGTCTGTGATCCGGTGGCGGGCACCCTCACGCGGTACTGGAAGGACGCCCCTTCGGCGTCCCAGCCCACGCGACTTGCGGCGCCGATATCCCACGCACTGCTGGCCAGCAAAGTCAGCGGGTGCACATTCAAATACGCTCCCGGGTCACGCACCCAAGATGCCCTGGTCACCGTGCTTCTGCGCGTTTCAGACCGAGATGCCGGGGGCATCCCGCAGTCACTGACCCTATACTCGGAGGACAACATCGGCGATGCTCCCTAGCGCCCCAACACGAGGCTTTCGCCGTGCCATGTGCCATCACCCGCACCAGGGCGGCTTCACGCTCGTCGCCGCGATCTTCCTGCTGGTCGTCCTGGCAGCGCTTGGAACGTTCCTGGTGGCGGTCTCCACGAGAAGCCAAACAAGCGCCGACCAGTACCTCGAGCGCGGGCGCGCCTATCAAGCCGCCCGTGCAGGCCTGGAGTGGGAAATGTACGAACTTGCCACCCATGATGGGCGTTGTATTCCTCCCGCCGTCCTCAGCGCCAGCACGGCCACCCTTGCGGATTTCCGCATCCAAGTGGCCTGCGAGCCCCGTCCGGGCTCCGCCTTCCAGGGGCCGCCCAGCGCGAAAGGGATGCACGCCTGCCTCCTCACGTCGCGTGCAACCCGTTCACGACCCGGCGCCATAGATTTCGTCGCCCGCGAACTTCATCTGACCGTCCCGGGGTGCGCCGTTCCTGCCGGGGAGACTGCAAGCGGAGCGTCTTTGTCGCGGATGTCGTCGGCGGGGCACGCGACGGGATACTTGCGCGCGCACCTCCCTTGAGGGGCGATCTTTGGGAGGTGGTCGGGTCGGCGCTCGCTTTCCCCCGACGGCGCTGGATCGCGCCCGTCGGCGCGTCCTTCCGATCGGCCGGGTTCGCCGATCACGCCTGGGGAGTGGGCAGCGCGTGGGTTGTCGGAGCCGGGAGCCACCGAACAGGGATCACAGTGCCACACACCGTGATGACGGTTGCCGGCTCGCCCCGCGCAGACGGGGGCGTCCTTAGAGCCAGGCGCGACACCGCCTCGGTCAGCACGACGCCACTTCTTTGATCATTATGCCGTGCGGCGGTACGGGCGATCTGCGGCACGAGGCCCACCGCCAATTTCCCGGATGGATCCACCAGCATCTGCCCACAATCGATCCCTAAGAAGATCGGCCGGTGCGGTGTGGCGCCACGACGAAGCGCAAAGGCTGCGGCGAGGCCACGCTCGACGGCATCCTCGGGCAGGGAATGCGCATGAAAACGCATCTCGATCACCCCATCCGCCCCCACGTGGAGGAGCCCTCCGTATGCTGGTGCAACCGTTCTCGCAAGGTCCAGGTAATGGACAAGGTGCGCCTCGATCGCCGCGGCATCCATTTCATGCAGCGGCTTCGCCGGCGCCGCGGCGAGCACGGAGACGAACTGGGGGCGGGTACAGAACGCTTCCGCCTCCACGTTGGGCTCCATCCAGAAAACGGGCGCAGCCCGTGCACTCTCGCATCCCCGGATGAGCCTGTCGCGCAGGGCGATGATGGCGGACCGGGAGGTGCCCACATCTTCCGCCAGTCGCCGGCTGTAGGAATCAAATGTCGCCAAGGCTTCGGCACCGCCGCCGCAAGCTTCGAACTGGCGCATGAGCGCAAGGTGTGCAGCCTCTCCGAGCGGGCGCGCAATCGCCCATTTCATGGCCCAAAGAAGCGCCTCACGTGCGCCCTTCGACCGGATCATCCCATCGAGAACGGCAGAAAACACGTGATCCGCGTTTGCGTCCGCATGTCCGCGCTGACGTGCGACCCACGCGTCCCAATGGCGGCCGACCGACGATTCCGCGGCCAGAAAAGAGCCGCGGTACAGCATGGCCACCTCGCCCGCATGCGCTGCCCGGCTCATCGTCGCCGCCCGCTCCATGGCGTCAACGTCAAGCCAGATCGGCGCGGACGGCTTCAGGGCGATCACGTCGCGCGTCGCGTGAATATAGTCTGCCGCGGGCCCAAGCCATTTCTTGAGCTGGCATAACGCCTGACGCAGACAGCTGTTGGCGGCCTCTTGGCCGGCATGGGGCCAAAGCAGGCGGACAAGCTCATCGCGTTTGACAGGCCGGCCCTCGACGGCCAAGTAGGCGAGCAGCAAACGGACATGCCGGTAGCGCAAGGTACGGATTTCGCCATCGACGCTGGCCTGCATTTCGCCGAGCAGGCGAATGGCAAGGCCTTCTGCCGGTTCAGACCATGCGCTCGCCCCCCTTGCCACAACTTCGCGGTGCGGTAAGGAGCCGGCCGGCAACGGGCTCGCTGATACGGGGAGCACGCAGCACAAATCCCCGGAGCTATGCGGTTTTTGAACTCTCATCGCAATTTTTTCTTTGTTATCTTGGACGGAATCGCGTAGCGCGAATCTCTGACACCCTTGCGACACAACCTTAAGGGTCGATCGTAAGAAGATCGTAAGAAGATCCCGATCGGTTCCTGCCAATCGCGCCATCGACCTTTTCGTCCAACCGTTGCCATGTCAACACCCGAGGGACGGCGACGTGCCCAAGAATCGAGGCGCGGTCTAACGGGACCGGTTCTAACACCAAGGCGAGATCACACTCCCGCAGGGATAAGGGAACGCCGCCGGGCGCCTCTTTTGGGTTGACCCATGCCCCTCTGGCGCGGCCACCGATAATGTGCTCTAATCCAAACTCGTGGTAGGGTCATGGGCAAGCGCCGTTGGCAGACGCGACAAGGACTTGAGGTTTTGTTGCCGGACGCTTGACATTGCGGCGCCGTCCGCGCGGTGAGCGCAACCCATGGCCGTTGCCCGAAATGCGCGGCTTAGGGAACGGCCGCGGGGCGGGCGTGCACACAGGCCGCCTTCAAGATGGACTCAACAATAGGGAAAAGACATCATCGGCCACATGAACGACGTCACGCTGGAACTGAGCTCGCCACGGGGTGTTGCTGCTTTTCGCCGCCCGCGCGTCGACATGCCTTCCTTTTTTCGTCAGCGACCTCGGCATGAGCAAATGGTCGTCACGTTGTCCCCGGCCAGCGTGGGTTTTGTGCAAGTACGACGAACGGGGGGGAAACCCGCCGTGACGCGATTCGAGCTCCACGAGATCGACGCCTCGAATGCAAGCCCGCTGCGAACGCTTGGGCGCAAGCTGCGGGTAGACCGCTACCGCATGGCCACGCTCCTGAATGCGGGCGAATATCAAATGATATCCATCGAAGCGCCCAACGTGCCGCCGAACGAACTCAGGGATGCCGTGCGCTGGCGTGTCAAGGATCTTGTCAACCACCCCGTCGAGGACATCACCATCGATGTTCTGAAGGTTCCGGGCACCGGGGGCGCATCCTCCAGGAACCGCTGGATGTATGCTGCCGTGGCCCACAACGACATCATCCGCGCGCGCATGAAGTTGTTTCAGGACGCCAAATACGACTTGTCGGTCATCGACATCCCGGAAATGGCACAGCGAAACGTCGCAGCCCTTTTGGAAGCCCCGGGGCAATGCCTTGCACTTTTGTCTTTCGACGAGGCCAGCGCCCTCCTTACCATCACCTTGGAGGGCGAACTGTATTTTTCCCGCAGGCTGAGCATTGCCGGCCCCCAGTTCACCCAGGCCGACGAGGCGGAAAGGCAGCTCAATCGCCTCACGATTGAGCTGCAGCGTTCATTGGACCACTTCGATCGCCAGTTTGCTTTCCTTGCCATCACCCGACTGGTGCTCGCTCCTCTGCCAGACGCCCCTAAGGTCGCGCAGGCCATCGCCCGGGATATCTCCCTCCCCGTCGACGCGCTTGATCTCGGTGATATCTTCGACCTGTCCCAGGCTCCCGAACTCAAGAAGCCGCACCAGCAATCCCGCTTCTTTCTTGCGCTAGGCGCCGGTCTGCGCCTGGAGGAACCAGCAACTTGAGCAGCCAGATCAACCTCTTCGACCCGCGGCTGCGTCCGCCTAGGCAATTGTTTTCAGCCGCTGTCATGGCGGCAGCGCTGAGCATCCTCTTCCTGGCGCTTGTCATTGTCTATGGGGCCGCGCAGTACAAGACGTCTCAGCTGCAAAAGGAGATGGCCCACTCCACAGGCGAGTTGGCGAGCGCGCAGACAAGCCTTGCCCAGTTGGCGGCGAGACTGCCCGTCGGCCCACAAGGGCAGCCCGATCGCCCACGCGCGGTGCGCGCGGCCGCGGCCCTAGACGCCGCCCGAGACGGGTATGCATCCTACCTGGAGATGTTCGCTCGTCATCGACTCCCGGGCGTGTCAATCACAAGCATCGCCATTGCAGGCGCAGACCACGAAATGATCATTCGGGGCAAGGCGGCCTCGGCCGCGCTGGTGCCGCGCTATCTTCGCGAGCTCGCCAAGGAGAAATTGATGCACGGCGCGAGCTTTGCCGTGCTCGATTTGCATCGCCCGCAAACCGATCCGGCGCCACCGGCCATGCGAGCGCCTCATGTGGTTTTCGAACTGCGCACAACAACCGGGGCGAGAACGCAATGAGACAACGGATTGCCTCTTGGGCCGGTCGTGTGGATGCGTTGAGCCTGCGCGAACGCGTCCTGATCTTCGCGGGTGCCGCCGCCCTCCTCATCGCGTCGTTCAACGCCCTCTTCCTAAGCCCGCTTCTCGCCCACAAAGAAGCGCTCTCCGCGGCGTTGACACAACGCCGGACCGCCGCGTCCCAGGCAAATGCAGAAATTTCCGCCGTCGACCGGCAACTGGCGGCCGCGGCGCACTCGCACGGAGGCCTTACCGGCCATCGTCCGCAAGGAAACCTTGTCGCCGTGTCCCCCATGCCGGCCTCACGCCAGAACGGGCTGATGTCTCCGCAACAAATGCCCGCCTTCTTGCAAGCTCTCTTGACACATGGGCCGGCCGTCACGGTGATTTCCCTCACCACACAGGCCCCGCTTCCTCTCAAGGAACCCGGCCAGGTAGCGACCGAGAGCGTAGCGGACGGCATGGGAGCGCAGAACGTCGCCTTCTACGGACACAAACTGGAACTCAAACTGTCCGGCTCCGACTCGGACTTGCGCGCCTACCTGGAAGCCTTGCAACGCCAGCCTTGGCCCATTTACTGGGCGGGTATCAGAATCGACGCCTCACGCTCTCACAACGCAACGCTCACGTTGACCATATACACGTTAAGCCCGGACAAGACGTGGCTTACGCTTTAATACGGAAACGAGCGCGAGGATTCGCGATCCGACTTCGCGACCTCGCCCTTTACCCTCAAGGCGCCTGCGCCGACCGCCGGATCCGCGCACCGATGGCGGCTCCTCATGTGCATCGACGAGTTTCCGCAGCTGGGGAAACTCAATTTCTTTCAGGACCAGCTGGCATTCGTGCGTGGCTACCGTAATTCCAGCATGGATGCCGGGATAGTAACCCCCATAAACCCTTGTCGACAGCAGTTCTTCGCAAAACCATTGTCTCACAAGGGTTCCGGGCCGTCTGCTATCCCAAATTCACCGTAGTCATCCAACGAAGAGCCTAGAATTAATTGCATAGCGTTTGCCATTTCTTAATGGCACGACGGATGGCGCGATGGGCTCGGCAGCTTGCCGCCATGCGCAGCATTCCAACCATTGTCCCTTATGCTTTCTTCTTTCCAAGATAAAAGACCCCGATGGCCACCTCAAATTCCCCCACCTGTGGCCGGGTCAAATTCCCCCAGGCAGGACGGGTGGATTGTCAGGCATTTGATGCTTCGATGGCAAGGCGTGCAGCGGCTTCCTTGAGCCGGTAGCT
>JAKAFK010000018.1 GCA_021817985.1 Pseudomonadota bacterium
CCCGAACTCGGAAGTGAAACGGTTGCGCGCCGATGATAGTGTGGTCTCCCATGCGAAAGTAGGTCACCGCCAGGCTCCCCTCACGCAAACCCCCGCCTAAAAACGGGGGTTTGTCTCGCTTCTCGCGGCGCCCCTAGAGGGGCACCGCCCCCGCGTCAGAATACGGAACTTCAGTCTAATTTTATTTTCTTAGTTGTTGTATTTTTGGTATAATGCAAAATATTCAATAGATGGGCTGTCGGCCCATTTTTTATTTGTGGTGAGCGGTTATGGACCTGCGGGCCCTGCTTGAGCCGACCGTCAACGGCCTCGGCTTTGAACTGGTGGACCTTGAGGCCGGGCGAGGCGGAAGACTCATTCGGCTTTTCATCGACAAGCCCGGCGGCATCGACGTCGAGGACTGCGCGCGCGTCAGCCACCAGGTCACGCGCCTGCTGGCGGTGGAGGCCGATTACGACTATGACCGGCTGGAGGTCTCCTCCCCGGGACTGGACCGGCCGCTGAAGCGCGCGGCGGATTTCGTGCGTTTCGCCGGCCGCGAGGCGCAGCTCAAAATGCGCGTGCCCAAGGAGGGGCGGCGCAATTATGTGGGCATCTTGCGCGGCGTGGACGACGGGGTCTTGCACCTGGAAGTAGACGGCAAGGTGGTCGACTTGGCGCTGGAGCAGGTCGAGAAGGCTCGTCTGGTTCCCAATATCTAGCTGGAGGTGGTATGAGTCGCGAAGTGTTGTTGCTGGCCGATGCGTTGGCACGCGAGAAGAACGTCGATAAGGACATCGTCTTTGCAGCGCTTGAACAGGCCTTGGCGTCTGCCACCAAGAAGCGCTTCCATGAGGATGTCGACGTGCGCGTGTCGGTCGATCGCCAGACCGGCGGCTTTTCCGCCTTCCGCCGGTGGGCGGTGGTGGAGGACGAAACCATCGAGAACCCCAGCGCCCAGATCGCCTTGTCCGAGGCGCGCCGCGACAATCCCGAGATCGAGGTGGGCGAGTATATCGAGGAGTCACTGCCGCCCGTGGAATTCGGGCGCATTGGCGCGCAGACCGCGAAGCAGGTCATCCTGCAGAGGATTCGCGATGCCGAGCGCGAGCAGATCCTGAGCGACTTCCTGATGCGCAAGGAACATCTCGTGACCGGGGTGATCAAGCGCATGGAGCGGGGCAACGCGATCATCGAGTCGGGGCGGATCGAGGCGGTGCTCCCGCGCGAGCAGATGATCCCGAAGGAGAATTTGCGCATCGGCGATCGCGTCCGGGCATTCTTGCTGCGGGTGGACCGGGCCGGCCGCGGCCCTCAGTTGGTGCTCTCGCGCACGGCGCCCGAATTCGTGACCAAGCTCTTCGAGCTGGAAGTGCCCGAGATCGAGGAAGGCCTTCTCGAGATTAAATCCGCGGCCCGCGATGCCGGTGCGCGCGCGAAGATCGCCGTCAAGTCCAACGACGCGCGCATCGATCCGATCGGTACCTGCGTGGGCATGCGCGGCTCACGCGTCCAGGCGGTCACCGGCGAATTGGCCGGAGAGCGCATCGATATCGTGCTCTGGTCCAGCGATCCCGCCCAGTTCGTCATCAATGCGCTGGCGCCCGCCGAGGTGAGCAGCATCGTGGTCGATGAGGAACAGCACAGCATGGACGTCGTGGTGGATGAGGAGCAGCTCGCGCAAGCGATCGGGCGCAACGGGCAAAACGTCCGCCTGGCCAGCGAGCTGACCGGCTGGGACCTCAATATCATGACCATTGACGAGGCGCAGCAGAAGAATCAGGAAGAGTACGCGGCCGTTCGCGAACTGTTCATGGAGCGGCTCGACGTCGATGAAGAGGTCGCCGACATTCTCGTGCGGGAAGGCTTCGGCAGCCTGGAAGAAGTCGCCTACGTTCCGATGGGCGAGATGATGGAGATTGAGGCGTTTGACGAGGACACGGTGAACGAGCTCCGGAGCCGGGCGCGCAACGCGCTGCTCACGGAAGCGATCGCCACCGAGGAGGAGGTCGAAAGCGGAACCGGCGATCTGCTCACCCTCGATGGCATGGACAGCGAGACTGCGCGCCAATTGGCGGCCCAGGGCGTAACCTCGAAGGATGCACTCGCGGATTTGGCGGTGGATGATTTGGTCGAAATGACCGGAATGGACAGCGAACGTGCCAAGCAGCTGATTATGACCGCGCGGGCTCCGTGGTTTGCATAGGCACATGGGACAGGATCCGGGATGGGACAAATGAACGTAAAGCAGTTTGCGAGTGAGTTGGGTTTGCCTGCGGCGTTGCTACTCGAGCAACTCAAGGCCGCAGGCGTGGACAAGACGCTCGTGGACGACGCGTTGACCGAGCAGGACAAGACGCAGTTGCTGGAGTATTTGCGCCGGGTACACGGGGCCAAGGAACAAAGAAACAAGATCACGCTCACGCGCAAGCAGACGACGGAGATCAAGAAGCCGGACAGCACCACCGGCAAGGCGCGCACCATTCAGGTCGAAGTCCGCAAGAAGCGGGTTTACGTGAAGCGCGAAACGCCGGAGGGCGGGCAGCCGGAAGCCGAGTTGGTCGCCGAGCGGCCGGCGGCCCCGGTGATCAGCGACGCACAGATTGCGCAGCGTGAGGATGAGGCGCGCCGGCAGGCAGAGCTTATCGCGCGCCAGAGCGCGGAGGCGAAGGCGAAGCAGGAGAAGGAATTGCAGCGCAAGCAGGCGCAAGAGCCCGAAGAGGCGCCTGCGCCCGTTGCGCCGGCGCCCGAGGCCGGTGCCCCCGCTGCGGCCGGCCCCGTCGGCGCGGCCGGGGCGGCGCCTGCGGAAAGCACCCTGCACAAGCCCGCCGCGACCGAGAAGCCCAAGGCGGAGAAGAAGACGGCCAAGAAGGGCAAGGAGGGCGGCTGGAGCGACGAAGCCGCCAAGCGGCGCACGCTCAAGGTGCGCGGCGACAGCGCAGCCAGCGCAGGCTGGCGCGAGCGCAAAGGCGGCCGCCACAAGACGGCCGAACAGCCCGAACATGCCTTTTCCATGCCGACGGAACCGGTCGTTCGCGAGATACTGGTGCCGGAGACCATCACCGTGGCCGCGCTCGCGCAGAAGATGGCGGTCAAGGCGGCCGAGGTCATCAAGCGGCTCATGAAAATGGGCAGCATGGTGACCATCAATCAGGTGCTCGACCAGGAGACGGCGATGATCGTCGTCGAAGAGATGGGGCATGTGGCGAAGCCCGCGCCGCTGGAGAGTCCCGAGGCATTCCTGGAAGAGTCCGGCCAGCCGCAGGAATTCACCATGGAGCATCGCGCCCCGGTGGTGACGGTGATGGGCCACGTCGACCACGGCAAGACGTCGCTGCTCGACTACATCCGGCGCACGCGGGTGGCGAGCGGGGAAGCCGGGGGAATCACGCAGCATATCGGCGCCTATCATGTCGAGACGCCCCGCGGCATGCTCACCTTCCTCGACACCCCCGGCCACGAGGCCTTCACGGCGATGCGCGCACGGGGGGCCAAGGTGACCGACATCGTGGTGCTGGTCGTGGCGGCCGACGACGGGGTCATGCCGCAGACGATCGAGGCGATTCACCATGCCAAAGCCGCGAACGTACCCATCGTGGTGGCGTTGAACAAGGTCGACAAGCCGGAGGCCAATCCCGAGAAGATCAAGCAGGAACTGGTGGCGCAGGGCGTCGTGCCGGAGGACTGGGGCGGCGATACCATGTTTGCGCCCGTTTCGGCGAAAACCGGGCAGGGGATCGACGATCTCCTGGAAAATATCCTGCTCCAGGCGGAAGTGCTCGAGCTCAAGGCGGCCAAGGACTCGCCGGCCAAGGGCATCGTGATCGAGGCGCGGCTCGACAAGGGCCGCGGCCCGGTCGCGACGATCCTCGTCCAGTCGGGCACGCTCAAGCGCGGCGACGTGGTTCTCGCCGGGGCGGCCTACGGGCGCGTGCGTGCGATGCTCGACGAGCGGGGGCGCGCCGTGCAGGAAGCCGGCCCTTCGATCCCGGTGGAGATACAGGGCCTGGCGGACGTCCCGATGGCCGGAGAGGACGTGGTGTCCTTGGCGGACGAGCGCAAGGCGCGGGAGATCGCGCTGTTCCGCCAGGGCAAGTTCCGCGACGTGAAGCTGGCCAAGCAGCAGGCGACCAAGCTCGAGAACATGTTCGAGCAGATGGGGGAAGGCGAGGTCAAGAGCCTGCCGCTCATCATCAAGGCCGACGTGCAAGGGTCGTACGAGGCGTTGGCCCATGCGCTGGAACGACTCTCCACCGCGGAGGTGAAGGTCAATATCATCCACGCCGGGGTGGGGGCGATCACGGAATCCGACATCAACCTGGCACTGGCTTCCAAGGCGGTCATCATCGGCTTCAATTCGCGCGCCGATGCGACGGCACGCCGGCTGATCAGCAGCACAGGCGTCGACGTCCGCTACTACAACATCATTTATGACGCCGTGGATGAGGTCAAGGCCGCGATGTCCGGGATGCTCGCGCCGGAGCAGAAGGAGAATGTCGTCGGGCTGGTGGAGGTGAGGGAAGTCTTCCGCATCTCGAAGGTGGGCACCGTTGCCGGCTGCTATGTCCTGGATGGGATCGTGCGGCGGGGCGCGAGCGTACGAGTGCTGCGCGACAACGTGGTGATCCACAGCGGCGAGCTCGAATCGCTCAAGCGCTTCAAGGACGACGTGAAGGAGGTCAAGGCCGGCTTCGAATGCGGATTGTCGGTGAAGAATTTCAACGACATCAATGTGGGTGACCAGCTCGAAGTCTATGAGATGGTCGAAGTCGCCCGGACGCTTTGAGCGCTGGCGCTGTCTCCATGTCGAAGCCACAGTCGCGCGCCCGCCGCATGGCGGAACAGATCCAGCGGGAACTGGCGGAGATTGTCCGCCAGGAACTCAAGGATCCGCGCGTCGGCATGCTCACCTTCACGGATGTGGAGGTCGCCCAGGACTATGCCCATGCGAAGGTGTTCTATACCCAGCTGGGCGGTGCGGATCAGCTCGCCTCGACCGCCGAGGCCCTGGAGCGGGCTGCCGGCTTCCTGCGCTCGCAGCTCGCCCATCGGTTGCGCACGCGTACCGTGCCGCAGCTGCACTTCGTCTATGATGCCTCGGTCGAACAGGGGATGCGGCTTTCCCGACTGATCGACGAGGCGCTCGCCGAAGACCAGGCGCAAGCCAAGGACAAATCCTGAGGGTGCGGGACGCGTGATGGGCCCTTCCATCCGGCGGGAGAAACGCTGCGTCAGCGGCGTCGTGCTGGTCGACAAGCCGCTCGGGCTGACGTCCAACGCGACCTTGCAGCAGGTCAAGCGCCTTTATCAGGCCGCCAAGGCCGGTCACACCGGCACGCTCGATCCGATGGCCACGGGGCTGCTGCCGATTTGCCTGGGCGAGGCGACCAAATTCGCCCAGTTTTCCCTCGATGCCGACAAGGCGTACCTCGCGCGCATCCGGCTCGGGGAGACCACGACGACCGGGGATGCCGAAGGCGAGACGGTGGCCCGTCTCCCGGTCGAGGCGACCCCCTCCCGGATCGAGGCGGTGCTCCATCAGTTCGAGGGCGCCATCGAACAAATCCCCCCCATGTATTCTGCGCTCAAGCACAAGGGCCAGGCGTTGTACACTTACGCGCGCGCCGGGCTGGACATCGACCGGGCGCCGCGTCCGGTGTTCATCCACGCGCTGCGCCTCGAGGCGGCGTCGAATGACGAACTGGAGGTGAGCGTGCGTTGCAGCAAGGGAACCTACATCCGCGTTCTCGCCGAGGATATCGGCCGCGCGCTAGGATGCGGTGCCCACCTCGCCGCCTTGCGCCGCACGGCCTCAGGCGGCTGGCAGGTCGAGGCGGCGCTCACCCCGGACTCCCTCGAGGCCATGAGCCTGTCGGCCCGCGACGAACACCTATTGCCCCCGGACTGCCTGGTCGCCCATTTGCCCCGCGTCGATCTCGTCGCGCCCGAGGCGCGCCGCATCGGTCACGGCCAGTCGGCCCAGGAGACGACGGCAGCGCCGGGCGTGCCGGTGCGACTCTATGCACCGGGCGGCCGCTTTCTGGGAATCGGGGAAGGCGGGCCGGATGGGCGTGTCGTCCCCGTGCGCCTTACCGTGGAAAACGGGGGACCGCGGTGGTGACCTGGGGATCGCCTCCATCCCGGGAGGTCGCCCGTGCCGGACAAGCGCGGCCCGCGGGTCGGGCTTCCCTGCTTGTCGCCCGACCCCGGTTGTCCCCGTCCGCGCCAAGCAGGAGCCGTTGACGAAGACGGAGGGCGGCTACGGCTGGATCTGGACGTAGCCTTGCTGAACCAGCTGGATGATTCGCCCGACGGCCCCGGCGTTCACCAGCACGCCCGGAAGCAAGTCAGCGTTGCCCCAGCCATGCCCCTTCATGGACACGGCACATTCCTCGATCTGAACGCCCTGGCGCTGCAGGTTCGCGATGAGGCCCTTATAGGGATTGCCGGTCGTGACACCGCGATAAGCGTCGTAGGCCTTGTCGTTCAGCGTCATGAATGCGGCCTTGCCATGGAATACGCCGATGATCTTTCCGGGGGTCCTCGTCTTTTTCATGCGCAGCGCGAGCAGGTGCATGTACTTCATCCCCACCGGCATGTCGCCGAAGAACGCCAGGTGATCCATATTGAACACCACGTCGGCTTCCTTGAGCTTGACAGGGATCTCGACATGAATGGCGTGCGCCTGGGTGCCGGAAGGGGCCGCCATGGCGGCATGTCCGCCCGCCAAGGTGCCAAGAAGTGCCGCGGATACGATGAGGGACTTGAGAAGCGTCTGCTGGGCCATGCTGAGGGTGTCCTTTTTGTTCAGTTGTCGTCGATTGGACGAAAAAAATGGAGAAGCCCGCCGCGAGTGCGAACGGATCGCCTCGAGATGTCGAGTCTTCTCCAGCGGGCGATGGGCGCCGTTCGGTTGAGCGGCGCCAGCGAGCATATACGCTTGGATGCCCGTTTTATTCCCGTGCCCCGACGTTGAAGTCGATGGGGACCGCGTCTCGGGCCCGGCGTCGGGGCGTGTTTCGGACCGTCGGGCAGGTCGAAGGAATCGCTTGAGGCTTTGTCGGATGACGCGCTATAATGGCAAGTTCGCGAGATCGTGGACGTGCCTCACCCCGGATGCAGCGCTTCGGGTCGCGGGCCCCATCTGGCAGGAAATTCTGTTCGGTTGATACGGATTTTCCTGTGCCTTCGCGCGAAGGCGCGAATTTGACTCTCTACCCTCTATGACTGGAGCAAACATGTCCGTTTCAACCGATCAGAAGGCACAGATTGTGCAGGATTACCAACGCGTCCAGGGCGATACGGGATCGCCGGAAGTGCAGGTGGCCCTCCTGACCGCCCGCATCAACGACCTGACCGATCATTTCAAGATCCACGTCAAAGATTTCCATTCGCGTCGCGGATTGCTGAAGCTGGTGAGTCGCCGGCGAAAACTCCTCGATTACCTCAAGGATCGGAACGTCGAGGCCTACCGGACGCTGATTGACCGCCTGGGGCTGCGCAAGTAAAGCGACCCCGAAAAAGGAGTAAAGAGCGCTCGCCGCGGACGGTCCCCATGCGGGGCGGGCAAATGGCGTTGCGGCGCAAGTGGCCGCGATAGACGACTCGGTAAAGGATATCGCCGTTGAGACAGATCAAGAAAAGCTTCACGTACGGTCGCCATGCGGTGACTTTGGAAACCGGTGAAATCGCTCGCCAGGCAACTGGGGCGGTACTGGTCAACATGGAGGACACCGTCGTCCTGGTGACGGTGGTGGGGCTCAAGGACGCCAAGCCCGGGCAGGATTTCTTCCCGCTGACGGTCGACTACCAGGAACGCACCTATGCCGCCGGAAAGATTCCCGGCGGATTCTTCAAGCGGGAAGGCAAGCCGTCGGAGAAGGAAACGCTCACCTCGCGCCTCATCGACCGGCCCCTGCGCCCGTTGTTTCCCGAGGGCTTCTACAACGAGGTCCAGATCGTTGCCACGGTGATGTCGTCGAATCCCGAAGTGGATTCCGATATTCCCGCGATGCTCGGCGCATCCGCGGCTATGGCGATTTCCGGCATTCCCTTCAACGGCCCGATCGGGGCCGCGCGCGTGGGCTACGTGGATGGACAGTATGTCCTCAACCCCTATGCGGCGGAGCTGCAGTTCTCTCAATTGAATTTGGTCGTGGCGGGCACCGAATCGGGCGTGCTCATGGTCGAGTCCGAAGCGACCGAGCTGCCGGAGGACGTGATGCTGGGCGCCGTGGTTTACGGGCATACGCAGATGCAGGCGGCGATCCAGGCGATCAACGAGCTGGCCGATGAAGTCGGGGCCGAGCCGTGGGACTGGACGGCACCCGAGAAGGATACGGCGCTCATCGCGCAGGTGTCCGAGATGGCCGAAAGCGAGCTGGTGGCCGCATACAAGATCAAGCAAAAGCAGGCTCGGTCGAGCCAGGTCGATGCGATTCGCAGCCGAGTGGTGGCCGCCCTGATCACCGAGGAGTCCGACCCGGCACGCGTTAACTTGGTGAAAAGCGTTTTCAAGGATCTTGAATCGCACATCGTGCGCGGCCAGATCCTGGCCGGCGAGGCGCGCATCGATGGGCGGGACACCCGCACCGTGCGCCCCATCACCATCCGGCCCGGCGTCCTGCCGCGCACCCATGGCTCCGTCCTGTTCACGCGCGGAGAAACGCAGGCGCTGGTGGTCACGACCCTCGGAACCGCTCGTGACGAGCAGATCATCGACGCCTTGCAAGGCGAGTATCGCGACCGCTTCCTGCTGCACTACAACTTCCCCCCCTATTCGACGGGAGAAACCGGACGGATCGGGACGCCCAAGCGCCGTGAGATCGGGCATGGACGCCTGGCCAAGCGCGCACTGATGGCCGTCTTGCCCAGCGCGGAAGAATTTGCCTATACCATGCGTGTGGTGTCGGAGATCACGGAATCGAATGGCTCGAGTTCGATGGCGTCGGTGTGCGGCGGCTGCCTGTCCATGATGGACGCCGGCGTGCCGCTGAAGGCGCACGTGGCGGGCATCGCGATGGGCCTGATTCTCGAGGGCAACCGTTTTGCGGTCTTGACGGATATCCTGGGCGACGAGGATCACCTTGGCGACATGGACTTCAAGGTGGCGGGCACCGAAGCGGGCGTCACGGCGCTGCAGATGGATATCAAGATCGATGGGATCACGAAGGAAATCATGCAAGCCGCCTTGGCGCAGGCGCGAGAAGGCCGCATGCATATTCTGGGCCTGATGAAGCAGGCGGTGCCGAGCCCGCGCTCGGGCCTTTCCGCTTATGCCCCTCGCATGCTGACGATGAAGATCAATCCGGAGAAAATCCGCGACGTCATCGGCAAGGGCGGGGCGGTGATTCGTGCCCTCACGGAAGAGACGGGCACGTCCATCGACATTGCCGAAGACGGGACCGTGACCATTGCCTGCACGGCGTCCGAAGCCTGCGAACTCGCGAAGCAGCGGATCGAGGCACTGACCGCGGAAGTCGAGGTTGGCAAGGTCTACGAGGGAACCGTCCTCAAACTCCTCGACTTTGGTGCGATCGTGAGTGTGCTGCCGGGCCGCGATGGCCTTTTGCACATCTCCCAGATTGCCCATGAGCGCGTGGCGTCGGTGGCCGACCATCTCAAGGAAGGCCAGGCGGTCAAGGTCAAGGTGCTCGAGGCCGACGAAAAAGGTCGCCTGCGCCTGAGCATGAAGGCCCTGCTCGACGCGCCCGAGCGGCCGGAAAAGGCCGAATAGGCCTCCTCCAGAGGCCGACGGCCGTCCCGCGGATGCCGGGGCGGCGGTTCCTGCCCGTATAGTCCCCCGCACTTGACGCCGGCATGGCCTGCGCCAAGTGCGGGGTTCTTTTTTTTCAATCTCCCCAGCGACTGCCATGGGGCTGCAATCGCCCGCCCGGGGCGGGCTCGCCGTTGTCTTTGTCGGCGGCGCGTCCATTGCCCGACATGACACGGCCGGCGGAAGGCGATGGGTGTGGGCGGCGTGGACGAGCGGGCGCTGTCATGGGTGCCGAGTTCGCATTCGTCCGTGGGTCGGCGAAATGATCCGGCGCTGCGCAGGGGCGGCGAGGCCTGTCGGAAACGCCCGCTGCAGCCGAAGCCAGGCGGAAGGCGTTCACAAGCCTACTGTGCGGGCAGGGACCGCCACACTGCGGCAGCGAATGCCCAGCCCGATGATGACGCATGTCACGCGTGCCCAGAAGATGACGGTGGGCGCCTCTCAGTGCGTCCGTTTGCGCTGGTCGTATCCGGCAACCCTCAGAAGGGGGTCTGCGGTCCGATGGACATGAACCAGATGCAGTCCCGGGACCGGGATTGGAGAGGGAGGTCTTCCGATTAGCACCGGGGGAGATGCGCGCAGGGCGTTCCAACGCTCGGGCCGGTGGGAAGCCGGCGAGATTCGAAGACGTTCCGGGTGATCGCAAAACGAGGCGCCGGTGTGCAAG
Organism: Pseudomonadota bacterium; assembly: GCA_021817985.1. GTDB lineage: Bacteria > Pseudomonadota > Gammaproteobacteria > Burkholderiales > JAKAFK01 > JAKAFK01. The sequence continues at coordinate 10,422 of JAKAFK010000018.1, forward strand.
GCGCTTCGGCGCCGGAGCATGGAGACAAGCCGCGGAGGGGCCAGGGGCGGAGTCGGTCCAGCAGGAAAAGTGTCGGCCCGGGTGGGCACGCAGGCGATGGAGGCGCCGCCGAATTCAGGCGCCTTCGCCCGCCAGGAAGGCTTGCCACCAGCGTTTCCGGTTGCCGGGAACAATGCGTTTGGCCTGGAGTTCGACAGGCGCCGTCAGGCTCATGATCCAGCCCGGCAGCGGGGGGGTCTTGCTGGAGCCGCAGGACGATCCCAGATGGTTGGGATCATAGATCTTGATGAAGCGCGGAGATTCCAGGTCGTCTGCGTACACGATTCCGCAGTAGTCCTCGCGGTGGTCTCGCCGCAGCAGGCTATCGACGCGCTGGATGAAGTCGGCAACCTGTTCACCCGTAGCAGGCTGGGTGGGCACATCTTCGCCGACGGCGTAAAGAAACCAGCCGGCGCTCGTGTCGATACGTGGCCAGAACTGCGCCAACTGCTGCCAGGACAGGAGGCTGTGCAGAAGGCCGTTCAGGCTGCTTTCAAATGAGCCGCTCTGGGCTTGTTCCGAAGGTGGCGACATGATGCTCGCGAAGTGAAAGTGGGGCGAGTCGTGGCTTTCTGCATGCGTCAGCACACGACCCACCAAGAGGGACACAGGCGTGCTTTACTTGGCGACCTGCTTCTCGCGCAACTCATCCAGCGTCTTGCAGTCGATGCACAAGGTGGCCGTCGGGCGCGCCTCGAGGCGCTTGAGGCCGATTTCGACCCCGCAGCTCTCGCAATAACCATAGTCATCGGCGTCGATTTTTGCAATGGTTTCTTCGATCTTCTTGATCAGCTTGCGCTCGCGGTCGCGGTTGCGCAGCTCGAGCGCCATGTCCGACTCCTGGCTCGCCCGATCGTTGGGATCCGCAAAGATCGTGGCCTCATCCTGCATGGTATGGACCGTGCGATCGATGTCCTGGCTAAGCTCCGCTTTCCAATCCTCGAGTATCTTGCGAAAATGCTCGCGCTGCGCCGGGCTCATGTATTCTTCGTCGGCTGTCGGGACGTACGGCGTGAACTGTTTATGTAATTCTGCTGTCATCTATGGGCATCCTCTGCCGGCCTGGGCAAAACAGCTTTAATAGCACAAATGGTGGGCGATGACAAGCATCGTTGACGCGGATCCGATTGATGAGGGAACGGAATGTTCGAAGCCTTAATTTTCGATGTGGACGGCACACTGGCCGATACCGAGCGCGACGGACACCGTCTGGCGTTCAATCGGGCGTTTCAGTCATTCGGCCTGGACTGGGAGTGGGATGTCGGGCTCTATGGCGAGCTCCTGCAAGTGACCGGAGGCAAGGAACGCATGCGCCATTACGTGCAAAGGCATCGGCCGGATCTCGCCTCGTCTGATCTCGATGCGCTGATTCCCGCGCTCCACCGGCAGAAGACGCAACACTATACCGAGCATCTGGCACAAGGAGGCATCCCGATGCGCCCCGGGGTCAGGCGACTGTTGCAGGAGGCGCGTGCGGCGGGCGTGCGTCTGGCGATCGCGACGACCACGACCCCAGACAACGTGAGCGTCTTGCTTCGGTCCAGCCTCGACCCTTCGGCGGAGGCGTGGTTCGAAGTGATCGGTGCAGGCGACGTGGTCGCGGCAAAGAAGCCCGCGCCCGACATCTATCTGTGGGTGCTGGAGCGCCTGGGTCTTCCGGCCCATCGCTGCCTTGCGCTCGAGGATTCCGAGAACGGCCTGAGGGCGAGCCGCCGGGCGGGCATCCCCACCGTGGTCACGATCAGCGACTACACCCGCGATCAGGACTTCAGCGGCGCTGTCGCCGTGCTCACCGACCTCGGTGATCCGGGCGAGCCGATGACGCAGTTGGCCGGGCCGGACCTCGGCCGCGAGTACGTCGACCTTGCGCTGCTTCGGCGCTGGCATGAGGCCGCAGGCGCGGGACCGGCTTAGTCGAACCTTGGCCCCCTGAAATAGCCGAACCTATTGTCTGATTTGGGTCTCGGCTATTCTTATGGCCTTGAACGTACTCTTCTGTTATATCGATATCGTGCTTGCATCTGTGGTGCATAGGATAGATATGCGCGCATGTATATTGAGTCCGTGCCCAACCGAAACGCCCCGCCAGCCGTTCTGCTGCGCGAATCCGTTCGCGAGGGGAAGAAGCTCATCGAGCGCACGCTCGCCAAATTGTCGGCGGATGTCATCGAGGGACTGCGGTGGAAGTCTTCTCCAGGAACGCGGCCGATCCAGCCACCGTGACACCCCAGGCGCGCATCGACAAGGGACCATTCTTCCAGTCCTTGCGGTTCGACGAACGCATCGAGGAAGCGCGTGCCGAGCAGATCTCGTCGGATGCAAAGGTCGCCATGACCACTCGGCCCACAGCGGTTCAGGACAAGGCCTTCCGCCTCCTGGGGGCGAGCCCGGCATGCACCCGGTGGACGACCCTAAAGAACAAAAAAGGGTTCGTCCAATCCATGGGTTAGTGTTTGCCGCCTTTCAAAGTTCGGGCTAAAGGGGGGCGTGCTGGTCGGCCGCCGCCAGTGTGTTTTGCAGGAGCGTTGCCACCGTCATCGGCCCGACCCCGCCGGGCACCGGCGTGATCCATGCCGCGCGCCGCGCCGCGACGGCAAAGTCGACATCGCCGCACAGCCGCCCGTCGGGCAGGCGGTTGATCCCTACATCGATGACCGTCGCACCTTCGCGGACCCATTCGCCCTGGACCAGATGAGGCTTGCCGACGGCCACCACCAGGATTTCCGCCGCGCGTACGAAGCCCGCCAGGTCGCGCGTGAATCGGTGCGTCGTGGTCACCGTGCAGCCGGCGAGCAGGAGCTCCAGCCCCATGGGGCGGCCCACCGTATTGGAGGCGCCGACGATGACCGCATGCTTGCCTCTGATCTCGGTTGACGTGGACTGAAGAAGGGTCATGACGCCGTGAGGGGTGCAGGGGCGCAGCGTGGGCATGCGCAGCGCCAGTCGGCCCACGTTGTAGGGATGAAAGCCGTCCACGTCCTTGTCGGGACGGATCCGCTCCACAATGGCCTCGCGGTCGATTTGCGGCGGCAGCGGCATCTGGACGAGAATGCCGTCGATGGCCGGATCCTCGTTCAGCTGATCGATGAGCGCCAGCAACTCATCCTGCGTCGTGGTTGCGGGAAGATCGCGCGAGACTGACCGAACCCCGGTCGTCTCGCAGGCGCGGCGCTTGTTGCGCACGTAAATGACGGATGCCGGATCATCGCCCACGAGAATCACGGCCAGCGCGGGCGCACGCTTACCTGCTTGCTGCCGGTGCGCGACGCGCTCCTTGATTCGGGAGAGGACTTGGTCGGCAATGGCCTTGCCGTCGATGACGTGGGCAGACATGTGTTGTTGGAATGCTCGGGCAAAGCGCCATTTTCGCATTTTTCCCGTGTTTGCCTCAAGGTCAATTGACCTTTAACCGCAGCGACGGTATAGTAGCATGCTCGATTCCGGACGGGTCCGAAGGATCCGTTCCACACTGCACCAAGACCTCTTTAAGTAGCGCGGGTCTTGCCGCAACGAGTTCGGGGTGTAGCGTAGCCTGGTAGCGCGCCTGGTTTGGGACCAGGATGTCGGGAGTTCAAATCTCTCCACCCCGACCAATGTTCAGCGGGTTGAGTGGTGCCCGTAGCTCAACCGGATAGAGCACCAGCCTTCTAAGCTGGGGGTTACAGGTTCGATCCCTGTCGGGCACGCCAGTCAATGGCGTCGGCACGGGCAAGACGCTCCCCGGCGGCTTATGGTGCTTGCAAGTAGCGTTGTGTTATCGGCGGTGGCCGTAGCTCAGTTGGTAGAGTCCCGGATTGTGATTCCGGTTGTCGTGGGTTCGAGTCCCATCGGCCACCCCAAAAAACAAGAAATACAGGCAGCCCCACTCGAACATTTCGAGTTTCCCGCCTTCGGGTTGCCCCTGCAATTCCTTGCCTCGTCCGCTTGTCTTTCTCCGATTGGCTGAGTCGTGCTGATGGCGAGACCTCGCTCTCGCGAGGCGCGTTCGGACGCCTTTCCCTACGCCCCGGAACGGACGGCCGACGTCCGGTGCCTCCCGATGAAAATTTCCCCGGCCGGGCGCCGGGACAGCGTTCATACTTAAACAGGGTGTATGGAGAGTCGGGATGAGTGGTGCACAACCGACGCGGCATGATTCGCAAAGGAGACTGTCATGGCGCTTTTGTGGTTCATTCTGATCGGCCTCGTTGCCGGCTGGCTGGCCGGCGTCCTGGTCAAGGGGGGCGGTTTCGGCGCTCTGGGAGACATCATCGTCGGCGTCATCGGCGCGCTCATCGGGGGATACGTGTTCAGCGCCCTCGGCGCGTTCCCGGGCGGCGGGCTATTGGGCAGCCTGATCGTCGCGACCGTGGGAGCGGTCATCCTGATCGTCCTCTTGCGGCTCGTGGCCAGGATCTGAGCATGGGGCGCATTACCGAAGGGCGGCGAAATCGGCATTGATCGTCCGGCGCCGTTCCTTCCCCTCCTTCCTAAGAAAGTGCCCGTGCTCGCGGGCACGCGACAACCAAATCGATAGGTTGTGCGCAAGAAGCGTATTACAATAAGGTCAATTGAAGCGACGCCGCTGATGGCCTGTCGCCGTCCGATCACTCTCGGTCCAACATGAGTTCACACGATCTAGCCGTTGCCCGCATCATGCACACGGATCTCCTGACGTGCGCGCCGAATCTCGCGGTGGCCGATGCCGCCTTGCGCATGAAGGAGGCCCATTGCAGTTCCATCCTGGTCGTGGAGAACGGGCAGGCGGTTGGCATTTGGACCGAGCGCGACGCCGTCAAGATGGATTTCTCGTCCCCCCAAGTGTTCGAGCAGCCCATCGCTGCCGTGATGAGCACTCCGGTGCGTACCCTGACGGCGACGGCGAGCGTCGGGGAGGCGGCCGTCGTCTTCCAGACGGACCGAATTCGCCACCTGTTGGTCGTCGACGCGCAGGGGAGGCAACGGGGCATCATTTCGCAGACCGATGTTGTGCGTGCGCAGGGGATCGAATTCTACGTGATGCTGCGCAGCATCGAATCGGTCATGGAGCCGATCGGACTTTCCGTTCCGGCCGAGCGCAATCTCTCGGAAGTGATCGGCGACATGCGCCGGCGCGGGCTCGATGCGGTGCTGGTGGAGGAGTCTGACGGGACGCTGGGCATCCTGACGGAGCGGGATGTGGTGAGCCTGATCGGCCGGAAATCGTGGAACCTCTCCGTCGGCGAGGCGGCAAGCAAGCCGCTGCTGACTTTGTCCGGCAGCGACAGCGTTTATCGGGCGAGCAAGATTTTCTCCAACAAGAAGATTCGGCATTTGGGCGTGACCGACGCGACGGGCAAGGTGCGCGGGCTGATCAGCTACGCGAATGTGCTCGCGTCGGTGGCCCATGAGTATGTGACCGAACTCCACGAGGCGTTGCGGGAACAACAGCAGAAGCTCAATCAATTCGAGCATCGCTTGCGGCTTGCCGACCGGTTCTTTGAAACCATGTCCGAGGCCCTCATGGTGACCGATGCCGCGGGGAATATCGAGTCGGTCAACCCGGCGTTCACCGCTATTACCGGCTATGAACTGCATGAGGTGGTGGGACAAAAGCCGAGCGTCTTGCGCTCCGGCCGTCATGAGGCGACCTTCTACAGCGACATGTGGGCAACGCTCACACGCGAAGGGCGCTGGCAAGGGGAGGTCTGGAATCGGCGCAAGACCGGCGAGATCTATCCGGAGTGGCTATCCATCAGCGCCGTGCGCAACCCCCAGGACGTCGTCACGAACTACGTGGCGATCTTCTCCGACATTACCGAACGCAAGGCGGGAGAAGAAAAGGTCCGCTATCTGGCCTATCACGATGCGCTCACTGGGCTCCCGAACCGCACGTTGTTCATGGAGCACGTGCGGCATGCGTTGAGCCGCGCACGCCGCAACCGCAAGCTCGTCGCCTTGATGTTCGTTGACCTCGACTCGTTCAAGGCGATCAACGACGCGTTCGGGCACGACGCGGGCGACCGTTTCCTGGTGTCTATCGCGAAAACCCTGCAAGCCGCCTTGCGGGAGGATGACACCGTGGCGCGCCTCGGCGGAGACGAGTTCGCGGCGGTCCTCGAGGACGTGGCCGACCAGGCGGCGGTCGAAAAGGTGGCGGCGAAAGTGCTGAAGGCCATTTCTCGTCCCGTCGAGCTGGCCGGGCAACGGGTGGGCTCGGCCGCCAGCATCGGGATCAGCCTTTATCCGTCGGATGCTGATTCCGTCGAAAGCCTGCTCAAGCACGCGGATACGGCGATGTATAGCGCAAAAAGAGACGGCAAAGGCTGCTACCGGGTATTCTGAGGTGCAGGTTCGCCCGGCCTCATGCGGGGCGGGATGTTCCGTCACGGTCCGCCGGCCGCGGGTCGCCGCCGGGAGGGGCGCTGGGGAAGGATACGCGCGAGTTGTACCGGAAGGACATGAGCACATGGCCGCCCATGAAGGTCCACATGAGATAGGCCGCGTCGTAGTGGAGGTGCTCGACGGCCATCGTGGCCGCAGTCCCACCTCCATCCGGTGCGAGTCCGTAAAAGAGGATGAGGCCCGTCACCGCCATGAACGACCCCGTCAACAGCCCCAATCCATGCACCGCGCCAGCCAGATTGTCCATGCGCTTGGGCGTGCCGAAGTAGCGGAAGGTCGCGAAGAGCTTCAGTTCGCGCCAAACGGCGCTTCGGCGCTTCGTATGAAACCACGGGAACAGGTTGGACATCCCGTTGCTTGCGCGCCCGGCCAATTGCCACGACCAATGAATGGCCAGAACGATGGCGAGAAAGACCCCGATCATGCGATGAATGGCGAACAGGTGATGGCCGATGCTATCCACCGGCACGCCCACCCGTGGGGCCTGCATCATCAGGCCGACCAGGAGTTGCGTGCTGACCCCGGCGGCAAAGCCGCCGTGCAGCCATAGGGTCACGCGGTCGTATCGCATCGGCTACGACCTCGGCACCTTCGCCGCGACGAGCCTGGCCTGCGCCTGGGCCCGGACGATTTCCCCGCTGGACATTCGCCGGGCCAGGATCTTCATGTTGTCGACCGCGAGGTGGTTGCCCCCATCGGCGGCGAGGCTGAACCATTGGTAAGCGCCGACCCGGTCTCGGGCCACGCCTTTGCCCGTCAGGTACATGAGGCCCAGGTTGTACTCCGCACCGGCACGTCCTTCCTCCGCGCCCGCCTCGCCGATCGGTTTCGAGATATGAAACCACATCACTTGGGCGTTATCGAAGGGGACGCCCTCGGTGGCGTCGTAGATGAAGCGTGGACTGAACCCCGCGTTGTGCGGCTCGGTGGCGGCTTTTTGATACCACCGTGCGGCCGTGGCATAGTCGCGGGGAACGCCTTGCCCGTTCTGGTACAGCAGGCCGAGGTAGAAATCGGGTTGCGCATCCCCGCGTCCCGCCGCCCGTGCAAACCATTTGGCGGCTTCGGCCATGTTTTGTTTGGTGCCTTGTCCGTTTCCGTACAGCACGCCGAGGCAAAAGGCCCCTCGCGGATCGTTGAGCTGCGCGGCGCGGTGAAACCATTTGAATGCCGCGGTGTAGCTCTGGTGTGCCGGACCGGCTCCGAGATAGTAAAGCGTGCCCAGGGCGGTGTCCGCTTGGGCATCGTGGTTCTGGCCGAGCACCAGGAGCTGGATCAGGGCTTGCGCGTTGCCGTTGTAGGCTGCCATCTCGAGCGCGGTGGCGGACGGTGCATGCGCGTCGGCGAGCGCGCCGGCGCCCCAGAGCAAAGAAAATATGCCCACAAGCGGTGCGAATAGCTTTTTGTGCATTGCCTTGCGGCCTCCTTCTGACAGAACGGTCGATTATGCCATAACTCACTATCTGGGCGCGCCTGTGCGGCGGCCGGTGTCCCGTTGCTCGCGGCGAGAACCGCCGGTCCGGCCGGAGGCGATGGAGGGGCCTTAGCGGGCCCGCAGCAAGCGCTGCTTTTCGCGTTCCCAGTCGCGAGTCTTTTCCGCCTCGCGCTTGTCGTATTGCTTCTTGCCCTTCGCCAATCCGATGGCGAGCTTGATGCGCCCGCGCGTGTAATGCAGGTCGAGCGGCATGAGGGTGTAGCCGGCGCGCTCCGTCTTGCCGATGAGTTTCCGGATTTCCTCGGCGTGGAGCAGGAGCTTGCGCGTGCGGACGGGGTCCGGCTGAACGTGGGTGGAGGCGGTGGGCAGCGGGCTGATGTGCGCGCCGATCAGAAACAGCTCGCCCTTCTTGACGATGACGTAGGCTTCCTTGAGCTGTACCCGTCCCGCGCGGATGGCCTTCACCTCCCAGCCGGCGAGGACCATGCCGGCCTCGAAGCGCTCCTCAATGAAGTAGTCGTGGAACGCCTTCTTGTTGTCGACGATGCTCATGCAGGGGTGAGTTTTCTTGGCAAATAGTGTATTTTAACAAAATTTTTGGGGGCGGCTTAAAGGTCGTGCGAGGGGCCGCGTCCGCCTGCGGGTCGGCTGCGGCGCATACCATCAGGGGGCCGGGTGCTTCGTTAGGTCGCGCGAGGCGGCGACTTCCGATGGGGCGGATCGGCTTGTCCGCCCTCACAGGCCCGGCAACTCCTGGCAAGTCAAACATCATGGCCCGAGTAGACAAATCTGTTTTGGTCCGGCATTCGGCGGCGCAGATGTTCGTCCTGGTGGACGACGTCGAACATTATGCGGAGTTCCTTCCTTGGTGCGGCGGAGCGGCCGTTAAGTTCCGCGATGAGCACACCACGCTCGCAACCATTCATATCAACTATCATCACATCAAGCAGAGCTTCACCACGGAAAATTCCAAGCAGGCACCGGCGCTCATGGAAATCCGGCTCAAGGAAGGCCCGTTTCGCCAACTGGAAGGCAAGTGGTGCTTCACCGCGCTCGGGGAAGAGGCCTGCAAGATCGAATTCTCGCTGCAATACGAGTTCGCCAGCCGCTTGCTGGACACGGTTCTGGGGCCGGTGTTCAATTACATCGCCAGCACCTTTGTCGATGCGTTCGTCCAGCGCGCGGATCGCATCTACCGTTGACTGGACCGGCGTGGCGCCGGGTGCGGCGCAAAGGGAAGGCCGGCGCCGCCGAACAGGCCGCACCGGGATCTGATTGAGAACGCAAGATGGAGGGAAGCGGGATCGGCGGTTTTCGGGGTGAGCCCCGCAAATCCACGACGGAAAGCGCGGTCCCGCACAAAAGCAGATGAAAGTGGAAGTGGTCTATGCGATGCCCGACAGCCAAGTGCTCTTGCCGGTCGAGGCCGCCGCCGGCGCGACGGTCGAGCAGGCGATCAAGGCTTCAGGGATTCTCGAGAAGTGCCCCGAGATCGACCTGACCCGGAACAAGGTCGGCATTTTCGGGCGATTGGTCAAGCTGGATGCGGCCTTGCGCGAGAAGGACCGCGTCGAGATTTATCGCCCGCTCGTCGCCGACCCGAAGGAGATCCGGCGCAAGCGGGCAGAGGAAGGCAAGGCCATGAAGAAAGGCGGCGGGAGCCTTGCCGAGCAGGGTGACGCTTAGCCCCCTCGCGTCAGTGGCACCATTGGGCGACCGATTGCTGCGCAGTCGCGATGGCCGCGACACGGGCCTGATCGTCCATAAACTCGCGCTCGCCCTGGGCGTTGACAGTGGCGATCCGCCCGCCGGCCTGTAGCGTCCTCAACGTACCCTGTGCCTGGGCGCAGTTGGCGCGCTCCGTTTGTTTTTGAGCCTCCTCCTTGGCTTGACGGTCGTGGGCGGCTTTCTTTGCCGCAAGATGCTTGTCGAGGGCCTTTTCCTGCGCCTGCCAGCCGCCACTGGACGCGGCCGTGCCGCTCGAAGGGGCGGATGCCGCCTCCAGGGAGAGGGGTACGGCCTGGGCGGTGGCGGGGGGTTGATCGGTGTAATGCACCAAACCGGTGGAATCGGTCCACTTGTAGATTTGACCATGGGCGGCCGTACTGAATACGACCACCAGCGGCAGCAGAAAATATGCGGTACGCATCATGATGTGAGGGGGCGGTCCGCCCCCTTTCCTCCCGTTAGTGGATCAGAGGGTAGCGCCGCTGCTGCAGGCTAAGCTTCGCCGTCTGGCTCGCGAGATCCGATTCCTTGATGACAAGGCCGTTTTCCCCCTTGGCCGCTGCGCGCTTGGCCTTCTGCAGGGCGGCCGCGGTGGTGGTCCAGAGCGTATGCTTCGCCTTTGCGGCATTCACGTCGGCTTCGGCTTGCGAGAGAGCCTGGCGCGCCTGGGAGGAGATCTTGGGGTAATTGACTGCGGGCGGGGGGGCGGCCGTGGATTGACAGGCCGATAACGAGAAGGCAAGGGTTCCCGCCAGTGCAACGAGCCATTTTTGCATTATGTAGTCTCCGTTTTGCTTTATTGATGGGATGCTGTTTCTGTCGCTCGGGAAGCCATGCCGCGGGCATCGGCTGGTTCCTGGAAGGAACGACAGGCGAGGCGCCCGCGTTTTCCGGAGCGTCTTGCAAAAATAACGGCTTGGGCTGCATTCGTCAATGGGCTTTCCGGCGCCGGACGCGAGCCGCCGCCGCCTCTTTCAGGGCCTTGATTCCTTTCCCCGGTTCGGCGAATTTCGTATAATGCGTTTTTGGAAGCCAAGGAATTCAGAACATGCGTGTCCTTCAAAAAGCGCTGACTTTCGATGATGTCTTGCTCGTTCCCGCCTACTCGGCCGTTCTGCCTCGTGATGTTACCCTCCAGACGCAGCTGACCCGCTCGATCACCCTGAATACGCCCCTGGTCGCGGCCGCAATGGACACCGTGACCGAAGCCCGCTTGGCCATTGCGTTGGCCCAGGAGGGGGGCATCGGCATCATTCACAAGAACATGACCGCGACGGCACAGGCCGCGCAGGTATTGCAGGTCAAGCGCTTCGAAAGCGGCGTGGTGAAGAATCCCATCACGATTTCCGCGGACATGTCGGTACGCGATGTCCTTGCATTGACCCACCGCCATAGGATTTCCGGATTGCCGGTGGTGGAGGGCGCCAAAGTCGTGGGTATCGTGACGAACCGCGATTTGCGCTTCGAGACGAATCTCGACCAGCCGATCGGGAACATCATGACGTCGCGCGACCGGCTGGTGACGGTGCGCGAGGGTGCGTCGCGGGAGGATGCCTTGGCCCTGATGCACAAGCACAGGCTCGAGCGCGTGCTGGTGGTCAATGACCGGTTCGAGCTGTGTGGCCTTGTGACCGTCAAGGATATCCAGAAGTCCAGGGAAAACCCCTATGCCTGCAAGGATGCGCTTGGCCGTCTGCGTGTCGGCGCCGCGGTCGGGGTGGGGGCGGGGACGGAAGAGCGCGTTAGTGCGCTGGTGGACGCAGGCGTCGATGTGATCGTCGTGGATACCGCGCACGGGCACTCCAAAGGCGTGCTCGATCGCGTCAAGTGGATCAAAAAGACGTTCCCCGACGTGCAGGTCATCGGCGGCAACATCGCGACGGCGAATGCGGCCACAGCGCTCATGGAGCACGGCGCCGACGCCGTGAAGGTGGGGATCGGTCCGGGTTCGATCTGTACGACGCGCATCGTGGCCGGTGTCGGCGTGCCGCAGATCACCGCGATTTCGAACGTCAGCGAGGCGTTGAAGGGGACGGGCGTCCCGTTGATCGCCGACGGGGGCATTCGCTATTCGGGGGACATCGCGAAGGCCATTGCCGCGGGCGCACATTGCGTGATGCTTGGAGGACTGTTCGCGGGAACCGAGGAAGCGCCGGGCGAAATCGAGCTCTTCCAGGGACGCTCGTACAAATCCTACCGGGGCATGGGCTCCATCGGCGCCATGCAGCAAGGCTCGAGCGATCGCTATTTCCAGGAAGCCGAGAAGAGCGTCGAGAAGCTCGTGCCGGAAGGCGTGGAGGGACGAGTCCCGTATAAGGGCAGCGTCATGGCGGTGATTCACCAATTGATGGGCGGCTTGCGCTCCAGCATGGGCTATGTGGGGGCGGCCACCATCGAAGAGATGCGCGTCAAGGCGGAGTTCGTCGAAATCACGGCCTCGGGCATCCGCGAATCGCATGTGCACGACGTGCAAATCACCAAGGAAGCGCCCAACTACCACATTGAGTAGCGCGCGAACGCACCGCGCGCCTTAAAGCAAGGCTTTTATGATTTCGCAGAAGATCCTCATCCTCGATTTCGGTTCGCAGTACACCCAGCTTATCGCGCGACGCGTGCGGGAGACGAACGTCTACTGCGAACTCCATCCCTACGATGTGGGCGCGGACTTCGTCCGGCAATTTGCGCCCCAGGGCATCATTCTCTCCGGAGGGCCGGCATCGGTCACCGAGAGCGATACGGCGCGCGCCCCCGATGTGGTCTTCGAGCTCGGCGTGCCCGTGCTGGGGATCTGTTACGGCATGCAGACGATGGCGGCGCAATTGGGCGGACAGGTGGAGAATGCCCGGCACCGGGAGTTCGGCTATGCCGAGGTCCGGGCCCAGGGGCACTCGGCCTTGCTGCGCGAAATCCAGGATCGCGCCAACGAAGAGGGCCACGGGCTGCTCGACGTGTGGATGAGCCACGGCGACAAGGTGACGGCCCTGCCGCCGGGCTTCCGGGTCATCGCCGGCAATGCGGCGACCCCTATCGCCGGCATGGCGGATGAGCTTCGGCGCTTCTACGGTCTGCAATTTCATCCCGAGGTGACCCATACCCTCCAGGGGAAGGCGATCATTGCACGTTTTGTGCATGATGTTTGCGGACTCGGCTTCGAATGGAACATGCCGGATTACATTGCCGAGGCGGTGGGCCGCATGCGTTCCGAGGTGGGCTCCGAAGAGGTGATTCTGGGGCTGTCGGGGGGCGTCGACTCGTCGGTGGCGGCCGCCCTGATCCACCAGGCGATCGGCGATCAGCTGACCTGCGTGTTCGTGGACAATGGCCTGTTGCGCCTTAACGAAGCGGAGCAGGTGATGCGGACGTTTGCCGCGAACCTCGGCGTCAGGGTCATCCACGTGGATGCCTCGGAGACGTTTCTTCAGGAACTGGCGGGCGTCTCGGACCCGGAACAAAAGCGCCGCATCATCGGGCGGTTGTTCGTCGAAGTCTTCCAGCGCGAGGCCGCCAAGCTGCCGCGCGCAAAGTGGCTGGCGCAGGGCACCATCTACCCTGATGTCATCGAGTCGGCCAGCGCGAAGACCAAGAAGGCGCATACCATCAAGTCTCACCACAATGTCGGCGGGCTGCCTGAGACGCTGCACCTCAAACTGCTGGAACCCTTGCGCGAGCTGTTCAAGGATGAGGTGCGCGAGCTTGGCGTCGCGCTGGGTTTGCCGCACGACATGGTCTTCCGCCATCCTTTCCCTGGGCCGGGGCTCGGCGTGCGCATCCTTGGGGCGGTCAAGAAGGAGTACGCCGATCTGCTGCGGGCGGCCGATGCCATTTTCATCGAGGAATTGCGGGCGGCGGGCTGGTATGAGAAGACCTCCCAGGCGTTCGCGGTATTCCTGCCCGTGAAGTCCGTGGGGGTCATGGGCGACGGGCGCACATACGACTATGTGGTGGCCCTGCGGGCGGTGCAGACGCAAGATTTCATGACCGCGCACTGGGCCGAGCTCCCGCACGCGCTGCTGGGCAAGGTCTCGAATCGGATCATCAACGAGATCAGAGGGATCAACCGCGTCGTGTACGATATTTCCGGCAAACCGCCTGCGACCATCGAGTGGGAATGATCCCGCGTCTGGCAGTGGCTGGCACCATCAGGTAGTAGAATACAGACAAGCCCGCGACTTTGCGGGCTTTTTTGTTTCACTGCACACCCGGCTCAGTTCAATATTCTCCTGGCTTCCAATCCGTAATCTGTGCCCGCACTTGGGTGTAACCAAGCGCCGCAAATAAGTGCAGGCGATGGAAGCCCTCGCGCAGTTCGTAGCGTTGTTCGCCAGCACGCTGGAACAGCAGAAGCGGTGGCAATGGGATGCCCGCGCTCACAGCAGAAAGAATGCTCGCGCTGCGCACAATACCCGGCCTGCCAGGGTCTTGTTTGTCGAAGTTTGGAACGCCAGGACTTCGCACGGGCGGGTCAATTAGTTTTATCTCCACCAGTTCGCCTCCTGTGCTTGCCGGGGCCGCCCCGCGAGGAACGAAACCCGCCATGCCGGCTTTTGCTACCAATGCGCAAGCCTCTGCCAGGGTGGTGGCGTCAATGGGCATAGAACCTTCCTGTTTCGTGAGATGGACTGAATTTGCAACGGCAAGTGCGTTTCCAAATATCATGCGCCACTGCAGCCCACGGCGTGAAGCCACATTAGCCCTCGTGAATTTCGTTTTGCCAGTAAGCGTGACGGTTTCGCTTCTCGTGAATCTCAATAAATCCAGCAAATACGCGGCGTTTCATGGCCTATCGATTATTGAGTGGGAGATCCCGCACCTGAGATTGCCCGACACCGGCAGGCACTGAAGTCGTGAGGTGCCACGCTCTTGGCGTGGATCATGCTCCCCTCGTCGACGATTTTCCCCGTATTTCCTTCAGTCGCCCGTTGGCATAGCTGAGGGCCACGCGCGCCAACTCGCGTGGCCGATAGCGCCGACGCAGGTTGCACTGGCTGCAGATCGCCGCATCGGGTCCCTCCGCCTGGCGCAAGGCGATCGCTTCCCCCAGGCTCATGTCCGAGACATGGCCGATCGGATGGCTGTGGCGAATATCATTGAAGCAATACGTGTAATTGCCGCCCGCGTCGATCAGCATGCTGGTGTTGCGGGGAATGCATTTGAATCGATTGTGCCGCCACTGGCCAATGATGTCGCCAACGCCCGGGATGAATGCCATTTCCTGGCTCGCAAAGCCGTAGGCGCGAATCTTCGCCCTAAGATCGCGTTCCGACGGCACCCCATCGGTGCGGATCGCACCGGCCCGGTCATAGTAGGTGGGTGACATGTGCAGGCTATCGATGCCGTGCCGCCGGAACCATGCGACTGTCCCGGGCAGGGTGGCGAGGCATTCCGCGGTCGGGGACAGGTTGATGACCAGTCGAGTCGCCTTCAGCGTGCGATGGGCGAGGAGAATGTTCTCCATGACCTGGGCCTGGTCGAGATTGGCGTGCACGCTGCGATAGACCTCGGGATCCGTGCTGGAGAACGAGATCATCAGCCCCGTAAACAGGCCGTCCATGCGCATCAGCCGCTCTTCGTCCAGTCGACTGCCGTTGGTGGCCATGTCGAAACGCAGAGGATGGCCGCGCAGGGCTTCGACGAAGTCGTCGAAGCGGGGATGAGTCGTGGGTTCGCCGTATCCCGCAATGATGACGCGGAAGGCCAAGTCCGGGGACAGGCGTGACAGCGTTTGGCGGAAAGTCGCCAATTCCATGATGCGGGGTTGGGCGATCATCGAACGCGGACACATGGCGCAACGGGCGTTGCACTTGCTGGTCCATTCCACGTTGACGGCAATGCGGTAGGGCGTTTCCTTCATCGATGACACTCCTTTTGAAGCGGCAGCCGACGTGGCGCCGCTAATCAGCGATTGATCTCAACAGCTATATTCGTGCCAGATCTCCACCGTATTGAATAAACGGAAGAAATAAGACAAGCAACAGTAGTTGTGGATCTGAAACGCGAAATAGTGCGCAAAAACAGCAGACAATCCTTGCAGCATTTGCCGAAGTCAGCAGGGCAGACGCACTCGATTGGGCCACCGCGGATGTCGGGCGGCCTTCGTCGCCAGCGTTAGAAAAGATCCGGCGCAGGAAGCGCCGACCCGGTTGCGTCTGCGTCGCGACGACTATTATTAATGCAGGTGGTTGTTCGGGTGAGGGGGGAACATCATGGCTTGCGCCTTCGGGCGGCTAAGGAGCGTCCGGGGTGCGCGGGCATACGATGGGCCGGGGATAGGCAGCCGATAGGCGATGGGACCGCCCATGGCGCTTCTGGAGATTCGCGGGGCGACGCGCAGGTTCGGCAATTTCGTCGCTGTGCGCGACGTCAACCTTGAAATCGAAGCGGGTGAGTTCTTCACACTGCTCGGTCCCTCCGGGTGTGGCAAGACGACCTTGCTGCGTCTTATTGCAGGCTTTGATACGCCGGATGAAGGCCGGATTCTGCTCGATGGGCGGGACATCACCCTGACACCGCCCGAGAAGCGGCCGGTGCATACCGTCTTCCAGAGCTATGCCCTTTTTCCCCACATGACGGTGGCCGACAACGTGGCCTTTCCGTTGCGCATGGCACGGGTCCCGCGTGCGGAGATCGGGTCGCGGGTTGCCCAGGCGCTCCGGGATGTCCAGCTGGCGGGGATGGGCGAGCGGCTGCCCCAGGAGCTCTCGGGCGGGCAGAAGCAGCGGGTGGCCATTGCCCGAGCCCTTATCGATCGCCCGCGCGTGCTGCTCCTGGACGAGCCCTTGGCAGCCCTCGACCTCAAGCTGCGCGAGCAGATGCAGCTTGAGCTCATCACGCTTCAGCGGCTGGTCGGCATCACCTTCGTCTACGTGACGCACGACCAGGGGGAAGCCTTGGCCCTATCCCACCGGATTGGCGTCATGGACGCGGGACGGATCGTGCAGCTGGGCGCCCCCGACGCGATCTATGAATTTCCCGAGACGCGTTTCGTCGCCGATTTCATCGGGACCTGCAATCTTCTGGAGGGCACGGTCAGGACGTTGGCGGGGACGCGGCTAACGCTCGAGGTGGCCGGCCTGGGGGAGCTTGCGGCGTCGACACGGGCGCCGGCGCAGGCGGGCGATCGCGGCGTGCTGGCGGTGCGCCCGGAAAAAGTGCGCATCGCGGCGCAGATCGCGCCGACGCCGGGAGAGGTCCATCTGCGGGGCGTCGTCCACGATCAACTCTACCTCGGCGATGTCACCGTCTACAAGGTGCAGCTGGCCGACGGGCGCCTGCTGGAAGCCCTGTTGCCGAATTCGGCGGCCGGCGTGGTCAAGTTCTTCGAGGTGGGCGACCATGTCGATCTCGCGTGGCGTGCCGAAGCGGCGCTCTTCCTCCATGACTAGCCGCGCGAGGCTCGCACGCTGGGCCCTGAGCGGGCCGCCTCTGGCCTTTCTCGCCGTCTTTTTCCTTATCCCCACCCTTATCATGGGGCTCGCCTCGTTCGGCTGGCCCGGACAGGAGGGCGGCCTGTCGCCCCTGTGGTATCACGATGCGGCGGGCTGGCACTTCGATCTCACGCTCGGCAATTACCGGGACATCTTCACGCTCAAGCTCTTCCTGGCCTTGTACCTGCGCTCCTTGGGCTATGCGCTTGCGACCACCGTCTGCTGCCTGGTGGGGGCGTATCCGCTGGCGCTCGTGATCGCGCGCGCCCGGGCCCGGTACCGGAATCTCCTCCTCCTGCTGGTCATCGTCCCTTTTTGGAGCAATTTCCTGATCCGCATCTACGCCTGGATGATTATCCTGGGCCCGCAGGCCGCCCTTTCGCGGGGCGTCAACGCGGTGCTGGGGCTTTTCGGGTTCGGGCCGACGAGCCTCCTTTTTTCCCCCTTCGCGGTCCTGATGGGGCTCGTCTACGTCTCGCTGCCTTTCATGATCCTGCCGCTGTACGCCAATTTGGAGAAGCATGATCCGGCCTTGTTGGAGGCCGCGCGCGACCTCGGGGCGAGCGCGTGGGCTTGCTTCTGGCGCGTGACCTTCCCACTGGCGGTCCCGGGGGTGATCGCGGGCGCCACGCTGGTGTTCATCCCGGCGCTCGGCGCCTTCGCGGTGCCCGACATTCTCGGCGGCACGCGCGGGATCATGATCGGCAACGTCATCGAAATGGAGTTTCTCCAGGCGCGTGACTGGCCGTTTGGCGCCGCGCTTTCGATCATGCTCACGTTCCTGGCGCTCGGGGCGACCGGACTCGCCGCGTGGGCGGCCCGGCGCGGCGTCAAGGCCTATGGCTAAGCGCGGGAAGGCAGCCCTCTATGCGGCAGCCCTGGCGGCCTATGCCTTCCTCTATGTGCCTCTGGTCATCGTGGTGCTGTTTTCCTTCAGTGCCTCGCGCCTGGGTACCCAGTGGGCCGGGTTCACCCTGGGCTGGTATGTCATGCTGCTGCACGACGCCGACATGCTGCATGCGGCGTGGAACTCGCTCGTCATCGCCCTCGCCGCGAGCCTCGCCGCGATCGTCTTCGGAACCCTCGCGGCGCTCGCCACCCACAAGTACCGGCTGCGCTTTCTTCCGGTCCTCGTGCTCGCGCCGCTGTCCACGCCGGACATCCTGCAAGGCGTGAGCCTGCTGGTCTTCTTCGTCCTGCTCAATGTCTCGCTGGGATTGAGATCCATCATGCTTGCCCACACCTCATTTTGCATTGCCTATGTGGCGATCGTGGTAAGTTCCCGGCTGGCAGGCATGGATCCCTCCCTCGTGGAGGCCGCGCGCGACCTCGGCGCGAGCCCCTGGAAGGGCTTCTGGCTCGTCACGCTGCCTCTGCTGGTGCCAGGGATCCTGGCGGGGGGGCTGCTGGCCTTCACGATGTCGATCGATGACTTCGTGATCACCTTCTTTACCGCGGGCGCGGGAACGAGCACATTGCCGCTCAGGATCTATACCATGATCAAGGTCGCGGTGACCCCCGAAGTCAATGCGGTGTCGACGTTGCTGATGGCGTTGACGCTGGTGCTCGTGATCTCGATCTCGAGGCTTGCGCCGCAGGCCCTCAAGGGGATGGGTTGAGCCATGGCGCGACGTCTGGCGATGGTCGTGGCGGCGGGCCTTGTCGCCTTTCTCGTGGCCGGCCTCGTCCGGGCGAACGGGGTCTTGCATCTTTACAACTGGAACAACTACATCGCTCCCCAGACGCTGGCGCGCTTCGAGACCGTCTGCCGCTGCCGCGTCGCGTACGATACCTACGGTTCGAACGAGGAGCTGCTGGCGCGGCTTGCGGCCGGCGCCACCGGCTACGACATCCTGGTGCCGACCGGCAACGCGGTCCAGTCGCTGATCCGGGCCGGGCGCCTGTTGCCCCTCGACAAGCGTAAGCTGCCCAACCTCGCGAACATCGATCCGACCTACCTGAATGGCTTCTACGATCCCGGGAATGTCTATTCTGTGCCTTATGCCTATACCATCACCCTGCTCGGCTACAACGTGGAGAAGATGCGCGAACTCGGGATTCCGACCGATACCTGGGCCGCCTTGTTCGATCCGCGCTACCTGAAAAGACTCCGCGGCCGCGTGACGGTCCTGGACGATCCGCGCGAGCTCCTGGCCGCCGCCCTCAAGTATCTCGGATATTCCGCCAACGATACCGACCCTTCGCACTGGCAACGCGCGGCCGAGGTGATCATCAACGCGAAGCCCTACTGGGCGGCCTTCAATAACACGAGCTACATACGGCTGATGGCTTCAGGGGATGTGTGGCTTGCACAGGGCTATTCCAACGATTTCTTTCAGGCTGGGCGGGAGGCCGAGCGCGCCGGCGAGCCCTTCACGATTGCGTTCAACGTGCCGAAGGAGGGCGCCGTGCTCGCTGTCGACAACATGGTGGTGCCCAAAGGCGCGCCGCGGCCGGATCTGGCCTATCAGTTCATCGACTTCATGCTGGAGGGCAGGAACGCTTCGGAACTGACCAATTTGATCGGCTCGGGCAATCCCAATCGGGCAGCCCTTCCTTTCATTCGTCCCGCCATCGCGGCCAACCGGGCCATTTTTCCGGACCACGCCGTCCTCGGCCGCCTCGAAGAGCTGCATGAGCTAGACCGCGGCCAGCGCCGCTTCCTGAATCGGCTGTGGCTCGAGATCAAGCTGCATTGACTGGGGCGCAGCGGGGCGGGTGCCCTTCGGGGACCCGGCGAGGAATGTGGTATCTTCAGGATTCGGAAAATTGCGCGAGGACTTAAAAGGATGCCAAACGTGACGCTGTGGATCTTCGCGAGGGGGGAGGGCTGTCATGGCGGGAGATGAGGGCGGGATTCCCCCGTCGGAAGGCGGGAGCGAGGCCGCACGCAGCGACGAATCCTTCATGAAGCATGCCTTGGCCTTGGCCCGTGCGGCACGAGACGCCGGGGAAGTGCCTGTGGGTGCGGTGATCGTGCGAGACGGGGAGATCGTCGGGCGTGGATTCAATGCGCCCATCGGCACGCACGACCCGTCTGCCCATGCCGAGATCCTGGCGCTGCGGGACGCGGCGCGGCGTCTTGGCAACTACCGGCTGCCCGGCTGCGTCCTTTATGTCACGGTCGAGCCGTGTGCCATGTGCGCAGGCGCGATCATGCATGCGAGGCTCGCTCGCGTGGTGTTCGGCACGCGCGATCCTAAGACCGGCACCTGCGGGAGCGTCCTGGATCTGTTCGCCGAGCCCCGCCTGAATCATCATGCGCGGGTGACAGGCGGCGTGCTGGCCCAAGAATGCACCGAGATCCTGAGCGCCTTCTTCTGTGCGCGACGCAAAGGCGGCGCAGGGGCGGGGACAGCAGAGCCGCGTTGACGGCTGATGTCGTGCGTCTTGGCCCGCGGTGACGGTCCGCGGGCTATACTGGAAGCGGTACTGCACGGTGGTTGGCTGCATGCCCTGCCCATTACGGGCAAGCCCGCCGGAACCACGCCGGTGATGTCGCGGCGCACGCGCGTCTCGGACGGTCCCGGCGATTTCCCTGGAATACCGGCTTTTTGGGAATGCCGAAAGGTCTTCGATGGACGATCTGCGCCAAGGCGTGGTCTTGATCACCGGCGGCTCGCGGGGGATAGGGCTTGCATGCGCGGAAGCCTTTCTGCGCGGCGGTGCGCGCGTCGCCATCAGCGCCCGCGAGAAACACGCCTTGGGCAAGGCTGAGGAGCGCCTTGCCGCGCTGGGCGAGGTGGCCATCGTCGAGTCCGACGTCGGCCGGCGTGCAGCGGCCGAAAGAGGCGTCGAACAGGTCCTCCGGCGGTTCGAGCGTATCGATGTGCTGGTGAACAATGCGGGCCAAGTCTGGGTCGGCTATTTCGCTAATCAGCCGTGGGACCGTATCGACACGCTCGTCGAGACCAACGTGAAGGGCGTGCTCTACATGACGCGCGCGGCGCTGCCGTACATGCTCGCACAGGGTTCCGGGGCCATCATCAACATTGCGTCTGGGGCCGGGAAGTCCGGGTTCCCCGGCTTCGCCGTCTACTGTGCGACCAAGTTCGCGGTGGTCGGTTTCACCGCATCGCTGGCCGCAGAGGTCGGCGGCAAGGGCGTACGCGTGCATTCGGTGTGTCCGGGTGCTGTCGCCACCGACATGCAGGCCGAGATCGGAGGACGGCGCGGCATGCCGCCTGAACGGGTGGCGACGCAAGTCGTGAACCTTTCCGGACCGCACCCCCCGATCGCGGCGGGCGAGTGCCTCGAGATCTATTCCTGAGTGCGCCCGTTTCCGGCGGATTTCTTTCCCGCGCACCCTCTTCGCCTGGGCCGCGGCTAATGTCGGCGATACGTCCCCATGAGCTCGGCCTCCGCCAGGATATGCCCCTTCATGGCATCCAGGAGCTGCGCCTGGGTCGGCGTCTTCAGATCCAGTAGGGTGTCCAGGGCGTACAGGTGAAACCAATAATGGTGTGTCCCGGACGGCGGGCAAGGTCCCCCATAGCCGGTCTTGGGCCAGCTGTTGAGCCCCTGCCGTGCGCCGTCCGCAAGCACCGGGTGATGCGGTACATTGGCTTCGAGCGCGTGGACGCGGGCGGGAATATTGTAGAGGACCCAATGCACCCAGGTGCCTCCCGGCGCATCAGGATCCTCCAGGACCAGGGCCAAGGTCTTCGTGTCGGCGGGCGTCCCCGACCAGGCGAGGGGTGGGGATCGATCGGCACCGTCGCACGTGTACTCCTTCGGAATCGATTCTCCGGGGCGGAAGGATGGGCTTGTCAGCGTCAGTGACATGGCATGCGATCCAGGGTGGGGCGGGGCAGCGTCCGACGTCGGGGCGGCGAGGGCCGAGGCAAGGGCAACGCAGAGGGTGACCCGAATCGGCACCTTGTGGGCATGCCAACGCCGCATCGCAACGTGCTCCTGAACGCCAATCGGAACGGACGGACACCTCCCCCGCGCGGAGCGGGGTCGACCTGACTAGAGTATAGACCAAGGCCCCATACTCAACGCGCGCCGCAGGAAAGGCTTCGCCGGTTGCCGCGTCAGCCGCCGCGCGGTTGCCGCCGCAAGGCCATCATGCGGCCCAGATGCGCGCGTTGGGCGGGGGACAAGGCCTGGCTCGCGTAAGGCAGGAGGCGATCATTCTCCTTGGCCATATGAGGCCTGTAGGCGGCCGCGAAGCGGTCGACGGGCAGGGCCTTCGTCTCCACCGGGCGGGAGGCCGCGAGCTCCTC
Organism: Pseudomonadota bacterium; assembly: GCA_021817985.1. GTDB lineage: Bacteria > Pseudomonadota > Gammaproteobacteria > Burkholderiales > JAKAFK01 > JAKAFK01. Next base: position 32,639 of record JAKAFK010000018.1, read on the forward strand.
GAGAAAAGGCTGCAAGGCCTGCCATGCCGCGTCCATCTGCCCATGCTCCGCAAGCAATTCCCCGATCAGGTCCAGGATAGCCGAGTCTCCCCGGGATCGTGCGATGGGCTCGAGCATGGGAAACAGATCCTCTTCCTCGTCTTGATGATGATGGCGGCCCGAGCTGTTGAAATAAGTGAGCGCTTTCGCGGCAGCCTGCGCCGCCTGCTCGTCGGGGCCAAAGTGCTCGATATGCTGTGGAAGCCGGAGCAGCGTCGCGCATTGCCGCTCGATGCGTCCATGGCAGGCGACAAGGAGACCGAGCGGGTCGCTGAAATCGGGTGCGGGGCTGACTAGAATCGAGGACATCTCATGCTCTTGGGAAAGGGACAATGTCGTTCCGATGTGAATAGATATAAAACATATGCATCTTAGCAGAAATCTAGGGTACATGTCATTCTCGTGGGCGCAGGACTGCGAGCGAGGGCCATGGGACGCAAAGAGAAGTTCGGCACCACCTGGAGGAAGGCGAAAGCGCGCGTCCAGCGCGTCCATTCCCGCATCGGCAACGCCCCCGCGCCTTCCTGCACGGGACCGCGACCACGATCAGCAATCAAGAAACACGCGATGGTGTGCATCGAGGACATGCAGGTGCGGAACATGTCCGAGCGAGCGGCAGGCACGACACAAGCGCCGGGACGACATGTTCGGACCAGGTCCGGCCTGAGCCGGCCAATCCACGACTCAGGGGGGGCTCAGTGCCACGCCTGAGCGCCGCAGGCATCTCCGGCATTCAGGCCGGGGAGGATGTCAACGCCGTGGTAAGCACCGTCAGGGGTAGGCGCTGGCGACCGTCGTGGTCGAAGTTCCCGGGTTCCAACCAACGCTCGAAGGCCGATTGCAGTGCCGGCCATTCTCTATCGATGATGCTGAACCAGGCCGTGTCGCGATTCCGCCCCTTGACGACGTTTGCTTGGCGGAAGATGCCCTCGAAGCGAAAACCCAGACGCTGTGCCGCGCGCCGCGAGGGTTGGTTGAGCGAATCGCACTTCCATTCCAGCCGCCTGTAGCCGAGCGCGAAGGCTTCGCGCATCAGCAGGAACAACGCTTCGGTGGCCATCGCGGTGCGCTGCAGGCGCGGCGAGAAATGCAGATGCCCGATCTCGATCGTTCCGGCGTTCGGGGTGATCCGCAGATAGGCCGCCACGCCGAGCGCACGGCTGGTCGCGATGTCGAGAATGGCGAACAGCAGCGGATCGGGGCCGAGACAGATGGCGCGCATCCAGGCGTCGTACTCGGCCATGTTGGCAAACGGGCCATAAGGCAAATAAGTCCAGCCTCGTCCGCTGGCATCACAGGAATAGGCATCGTACAGATCGCGGGCGTGGCGGTTGGGATCCAACGGTTCCAGCCGGCAGAGACGGCCGTGAAGCACGTGGCGGTCTGGGGCTGGGGGTGCCGACCAGTTTGGTACCGGAGTGCCTAGCGTTTGAGTTTGCATGATTTGTGATTGTCTCGGGCAAGGTGGAGCATCGAATGGATGCCATCAGGCGTTAATGCAGGGAGCGCTCAGGCGCCGTGTTGTGCATGACAAAGCGTAGCACGCGAGCCGCGACGGCATCAGGCATTGCCACAGCCATCCCAGGGTCTGCACGGGTGGGTGAGCTCGAGCCGCGCTCCACCGATGGCAGCTGCGAGAGGACGGCCGATGGCCGGGCGGCTGATCGGGTCGGCATCACCCCATAGCAGCGGGGTCGGCGGGCCGATCTCGTTCAGTCTCGGGCTTAAGCCTGGCTTGCCCTCGCGGACCCATCGTGCGGTTCTCGGGAAGGATCGGAGAGGCGCTGGCCGCCAAGCCGCACCGAGTGCGGCGACCTTCAATCCCTCCGATGTCGCGGTCAGGATCCGGTGCGTCACGCGTTCAGGGTATTGCAGTGCCCATTCCCAGGCGCAGCTTGCCCAGTCCGGACGAGGCCAGGACGCGCCTATCCCGTTCACAAGGCAGGCGTCGCCCGACCCCATGCCAGAACGAGGGCTCGCCGCTGGCTCCCGGACGCCATAGATTGCGGCGGTGCGACGCCAGCCATGGATTCATGGCTGGACCTCCCACTTCAACTTGCGTCCTCCGGCCAGCGAGAATCCCTGGGCTTCATAGAAAGCGAGCGTACGCTCGAACTGGGGCAAAGGCGGCGTCGTGACCTCGAGGCGGGACCAGGCACAGGATCGGGCGTGCGCGCGCGCGGCGTCAGCCAGCGCCGAGCCGACGCCTTGGGAACGATACTCGGGTTCGACATAGAATTCCGGAATAGTCCCAAAGCGTCCACCGGCATAGAGCGCGCAACTCTCGCTCAAGGTGATGACGCCAATGATCCGTTCCGCATGGTTGCGTGCGATGAATGCGTTGTATCGGCCCATGTCGAGGAACTGACGCAACTGGTTCGCCGATCGGCCGCAATCAAAGTCGAAGACGTTTTCGCCGATCACCTGCATGATTTCGCCGAGAAGCTTCCCGATCAGCACCGCGACTTCGTCTGTGTCCGCAATGGTGACCTCTTCGACTCGAATGTTCCGCTTGCTCATGTTCTCAACTCCCACTTCAATGCGAAGCGATGCGGGGGGTGATAGGGATCGTTGTCGGATCTCAAGGCGGCAACCACAGCGTCGCGATCCCCACAACCGACTGAAGTATGCGCGAGCGTCCCCCACGGCGGCGTTCCAGGTCGGGATCACTCGTGATGCCGTTTCTTCGCCGGGCACCGGGCGTTCGCCCGCGCCACGCATCACAGAATGATTTCGCCCTTGAGGTAATCGACCGCGCCACCCTCGAGCAGCACGCGCTCGCCACGGACCTCGCAGTGCACTGTGCCGCCCCGGCGCGAGAGCTGTCGCGCGGACAGCCGATCCCGGCCGAGACGGCGCGCCCAGTATGGCGCCAGGGCGCAGTGCGCGGAGCCCGTGACCGGGTCTTCGTCAACCCCGAGGGCAGGATAGAAGCAGCGGCTGACGAAATCGCAGCCTTGACCCGGTGCGGTGACGACGACGCCCCGCGCGTCCAGGCAGGCAATCGCCGCAAAATCGGGGGACAGTGCCCGGATCTGCTGCTCGTCGTCAAATACGGCGACCAGGTCCATGCCCCGCAGCACTTGGCGCGGCGCTGCCCCGAGCACCGAGCCTAAGGTGGCCAGCGTCTCGCAGGGCGTGGTCAAGACTGCCGGGAAGTCCATCTGCAGCCCCTGCGCTGCGCGGCGCACGCGCAGCGCGCCGCTACGGGTGTGGAACGTCACTTCGGGCCCAGCATGCCCAAGGTGTTCGAACCAGACATAGGCGCTGGCCAGGGTCGCATGGCCGCAGAGATTGACCTCGGCGCGCGGCGTGAACCAGCGCAGGTCGGCGCCGTCAGGTGCGGTCTGGACGAAGAATGCGGTTTCGGAGAGGTTGTTTTGTGCGGCGATGGACTGCATCACCGCGTTGTCGAGCCAGCCGCTCAAGGGGCAGACGGCGGCGGGGTTGCCTTCGAATACCCGTTCGGCAAAGGCGTCGATCTGGTACACAGGGATGCGCATGGGGCTCGGTTCGCAGGGAGCCCACGGGCGGGATACAAAAAACCCGCCTCGAGGGCGGGTTCGTCGGCCAGCGTCGCGCGAACTATCCCGCCACCTTCAGGGTGGAATGGATCATTCGGGTGGCACGCAGGGCGGAGTTCATGTTGCGCACTATAGCAACCCATGATCGGGTGGGTCAAGGATCCCGCACGCGGGATCCTTGACCTAACGGGCCTGCTGCGCAAGTGGTTGCATTGCGTTGGAAAGCACGGTGTCCCTATGTCCCCCGAAGAAACGAGCAGGGGCGAGTTTCGCTCGTTGGCCGTCCCACAGGCATTCGAAAGTAAGCCGTTCGACAAAATGGGCCGGGAGCAGCCACTCAACCACATCAGCCTTTCGCGGAGGGCAGCCTGGGCGGACACGAGTCGCCACGTTCTCCAGACTCGGGACGGCAACCGGGATTTGCACAAGGCGGGGAGCTTTTCCGTTGCCCATTTGCGGATGGTTCCCACCTTGCAAATGCAGATAACCCATTTCCCTCTTCAGGTGAGCAGGCTTGCTCGGATATCTCCCCCGAAACGCTGATAGAGCCTGACGAGGCCATCCTCTTCCGGATGATCGTAGCGGTGGCGAAGGAGATCGGCGACCTGGTTGAGCGTGCCAGGCGCGTTGTTGTTGTCGACGAACGCAAAATGGGAACCAATGGTCACGACCGTATGGTGGGAGCCTCGGACCATCCAACCGGGAACCGCCTTGACGCCGCATACGGGATCGAAGGCGCAATAGATCTCGGCCTGGGTGTTGGCGCTTCGCGTATTGGCGAGGCACAAGGTGGCCACAAGCCGCGCCTGGGCGTCAGAAAGGTTGCCCTTGTGGCGCAGGATTTCTCCCTTGTAGGAAAACTCGCCCCCCGCCACCACACCGGGTATTTCCATGAGCTTGGACAGAATCTGCATGGCTCGCTCCTCAATAGATCCGCTGGTGCGGCGCGCAATGCCCACCGGCATTCGATGGTTCGCTGCGGGCCGCACGGATGCGTCTCATTCCCACTATAGCTTTCGCCAAGCGGCATGCAATGCCTGAATGCGCAGGTCGGCTGCTTCAGAACCAGCGCGTGCTGCGGGTCACGCAGAAGAGCTTGCTTTGGCTGCTGCCGTAGGAAATGAGGTAGCCGCCGGCGGGCGAGCGTTCTTGGGCGCCATCGGGCGCGTAGGCAAGTCCCGTGGCCGCCGTGATTCGTCTGGCGGCCGTTTGGGCGTTGCTGGCGAGCAAGGCGCCAACGAAGGCGTAGCGGCTTCCAGGCACGCTCACGAAGATGTCGGTGACGGACACGCCGAACAGCGTCGTGTTCGCCGAAAACCATTCGGCGCCGCCTTGCGTCTTATAGGGTTGATGGAAGGCCTGGGTCAGATAGCTGCGGAAAAATGGCGCGTCGATCGCATCCATGCACAGCACGGCCTGGCCGACCACCTGGCCGAAGGTGGTGGGGGCCGCATGGGCGAGCGGCGATAGGACGCATAGCGTCAGGGCGCTTAGGGCGGTAAGGCGCATGCAAGGGCTCCGGTCATAGCGCCAAGAACGGCATGCGCCCCATAAACTTGAGTCGAGGGATTTCCGTGCACCCGCGCCGTCGGCGGCGGCGGGCGTTCGTCGCCGATTGCGTGCGTCAGCTATCCTGAATTCAAGCACCGGTGTCCTTGCCGCCGGGAGATGCCGTGCGCGCGGTCTCGGACCGATTGAGCGTCTTGCGCCTGATGCGTGGGCGGGCGCAAGACGCGGTATACTAACAACCCCCGCGATGCGAACGCCGTTTGCGCGCCGGGGCCGAGGTGAAGCCTTCAGGGCGTGGCGGCCGACGCCCGCCCTGATGAATTTTGACCCGTACAATAGTCAGCCTGACGCGGAAATGCGAAACTCGAGAGGCCGTTGCATGCGCTCCCCACGCAGGAGGCGGGGAGGGGCGCATGCGCGTGTCACCTTCCCTTCTGTTCTTGCGGAAGCGCCGGTGAGCCAAGCTCCCCCTGGGGACGGCTGCGCGGCATGGGTCCGGCGGATGCTGCTCGCGGTGGTCGCCGCGGTTTGCCTGGGGCAGGGCGCGCTTGCCTTCGGAGGGCAGCCGTCGCCGCGGAGCATGGCCGTGCCGGCTTCGTCGGCGCCGTTGTCGCGGCGCACGCGCGAGGCGCTGATTGAGGTCCTCAAGAGACACCGGTGCGATGATGGCCATACGGTCAGTGAAGTGTTTCGCTATGCTCGCCGATTAGGCTTCAAGATCGTGCGCTACGGGGTGAGCCGCGGGGCGGATGGCCAGATCTACGCGACGGTGGATTACACCCTCGGTTCCGACAAGCAATCCGGCGATGCGATCAGGATGGCTTGGCTCGTCTCGGCCAACCGGCATTCCGTATCACCTCGGGAAGGCAAGGACGAGAGCATCGTCCAGCTCGGCGCTTTCCCGTTCGTCTACTACCTGAACAACGGGTTGTACCGGTGGATGTATGGGGCGCCCCACAGCCAATCGCTGCTGAAGGACAAAAGGATTCTTTCGATTCTGCCGGCCCACCACTTCAGGGATGGGGTCGAAGGGGTCTTCTGGAGACATCACGTCCTGCTCAAGGACGCACAAATCCTGCCCATTCCTGCCGATATGCCCGATGCGGGCTTGCATAAGGGAGACATCGTGATGGATGTCTATTTTGTTTTGCCCGGCAAAGCATCCAAAGGCACGGGGGCGACCCAGCATGCGCGCTGGGTGAAACCGTCGGGATCTCGCGCATTCAAACCCTGGGACGCATGGGCCAGGCGCTTGAGCGCCGACAATGCCTCGCCGCCCAAAGGGGCGAGGCTGGCGGCCGGCCCCCGGGTGCCGCGTCCGGTGAGGCACAAATAGTCTCTCCTCGTTGGCGCGCCGGCCCGATAGACGCGGCAGGCGACGGCCCCGCGGCGGGAGGGACCCAGGGGGCGGCATGAACACGGAAATCGAGCTCAAACTCGCGATCGATCCCGCCGATGCGGTGAAGTTGCGCCGTCAGGGGTGGCTGCGGGCGCGGGCGGGCAAGCCGGTGCGCCGAAAAGTTACCACGATCTACCTGGATACCCCTGACAATGCCCTGAAGGATCGCGGCATCGCCTTGCGCGTGCGCCGCACCTCGCGCGGCTGGGTCCAAACGCTGAAGGACGCCGGCGAGGCCCTGGCGGGCCTCCATGAGCGCGCCGAGTGGGAGGTCCCCATCCCGAAGGGCGAACCTGATTTCGGCAGCATCGCCGAGAGCCCATGGGCGTCCGTGTTCACGCGCGACCTACAGGATCGTCTGCAGAAGGTATTTTCCACGGATTTTTGGCGCACCACCTGGCTGATCGAAGACGGGGACAGTCTGATCGAGCTGGCGCTCGACCTCGGGCAGATCGTCGGCCCGCAGGGGCAGGCCGACATTGCCGAAATCGAGCTGGAGCTCAAGCGGGGGGAAGTGCGCGCGCTCTTCGACGTCGCGCTCCGGTTGGCTTCGGACATCCCGCTGCGATTGGAAAGCCGGAGCAAGGCGGCGCGCGGCTACGCCCTGGGGCATTCCGAGGCACCCCAGGCGGTGAAGGCCGTCTCCCCGACGCTCAGGCCCGAGATGGATGCCAACGCGGCCTTCCGGCCTATGCTTGAACAATGTCTGAGCCACCTGCAGGACAATGTCCAAGTGTTCTTGTCCATAGGTGACGGCGAAAGCCTGCACCAAGCGCGTGTCGCGGTTCGGCGCTTGCGGGCGGCCCTGAGCATCTTGAGCGCGGTGGTTCCGGCCGGGTGCGTGAGTGGCTTCGTGGACGAACTGCGCTGGCTGATGTCCCATCTCGGGCCGGCGCGCGATTGGGACATCCTGCGCACCCGGTTCATGGGGCCGCTCGAGGCCCAAGTGCCCGAGAACGGTGCCCTGGACGGACTCAAGGTGATTTCCCGACGCGCCCAGGCGGAAAGTTGGGAGGCTGCCCGCACGGCGCTCGCGTCTCCCCGATTCACGAAACTTGCCCTTTCGTTGGGCGGCTGGCTGGCGGCCCAGCAATGGTGCGAGGAACTCACCCCGACGGTGTCGGAGAGCCTAGCTCAGCCGATCATCCTCGTTGCGCGCCGTATTCTGCGCAAGCGGCATAAGCGTTTGCTCGCGCAGGGCGGGCAAGGGGAGCGTCTGACCCCGGAGCAGACGCACCGGCTCCGGATAGCGGGCAAGAAGACCCGCTACACGGCAGAATTCTTTTCTTCGCTGTTCGATCCGACCGCGGTGCGCCGCTACGTCAAGGCCCTCACCGCGCTTCAGGACAACCTCGGTCGGCAGCACGACGCCGTGGTCGCGATCGAGCGCCTGAATGGGCTGACGGCTCGACAAAAGGACCCGCAGCTGGCCTGGGCGATGGGCGCGGTCGCGGGATGGAGCTTAAGCGATGCGGCCTGGCAGGCGGATGAACTGCCCGGGCTGTGGGCGCGGTTCCGAAGCCGCAGGCCGTTCTGGAATGGGCCTTGAGACTGCGAATGCCGGGCGGGGGCCTCCGGCGAGCAGTTCGCTGGGCTCGCGTTGAGGGCGTCCGCCCAAGGAGGTTCCGGTGAATCTGGAGATTCTGGGGTGTAGCGGCGGCATCGGCGGCAGCGCGCGCACCTCGTGCCTGATGGTTGACGGGCATACGCTGATCGATGCCGGTTCAGGCGCGGGCGATCTGGCGCTGGCGCAGATCGTCAAGCTGGATCACGTATTCCTCACGCACTCGCACCTCGATCATTGCGCCTTTCTGCCCTTTGTCGCGGATGCACGGATCGGCAGGCGCGCCGAGCCGCTGATCGTGCATGCCCTGCCCGAAACATGGGCCGCCCTCCAAGCGTGCATGTTCAATGGCCAGTTGTGGCCCGATTACACGCGCCCCGATCAACCGTATGTGCGCTTCGAACCGCTGCGCGTGCACGCGCCGTGGGTCTTTGAGGGCGGTCGCGTGACGCCCTTGCCCGCCTGCCACGCGGTGCCGGCCGTCGGATACCACCTGGAAGGACGCCAGGCAAGCTTCGCGACCAGCGGCGATTCGACGTATTGCGAGGCGTTCTGGGAGCGCCTTGCGGGCATCGGGAATCTGCGGTGGGTGATGCTGGAGGCGACGTTCCTGGATGAACAGCAGGATCGCGCGCATGCGGCCGGCCACATGACGCCGGGCATGATTGCGCAGGCCCTGGCCCGTTGGGCGCTCCCGGCCGACGTCCTGATCGGCCATATGGAGCCCGGGCGCGAAGCAGCGATCATCGCCCAGTTCGCTGCCCACGCGCCCCGGAAGGCGGTCATCGTGGCGCGGCCTGGGATGACGTTCGAGCTTTAGTCCCCGGCGGATCCTCGCTCGGCATTTCGCCCGGCACGGTTAGTACCGGGGCGGCGGCGATGACTTGGTCGAGGCTGGGGGTTCCCCGGCTGATGGGAATGGGAATATCCATGTCCTGCTTTGCGGTCTGGACGGCCTTGGCCCAGTCGATCGCGGGCAACGGGTGGTGACGGAGCGCCGCGCGCCGGACCACCTGCACCAGAGCGCGATGCTCCGCCGGCCAAGTCGCGCGGTTTTCGGCCAGGGGTCGGTTGGCGGCCAAGTAGAGTTTTCCGTTCAGCCATCCCGTGACAAACGGTTGATTGACGATGCGCACGGGCGTGCCGATCGGCACCTGGGGGAAGAGTCGGGCGATATCTTCGGGATAAAGGTGGACGCAGCCGTGGCTCACCCGCATGCCGACCCCGTAGGGCTTGTCGGTGCCATGGATCAGGTAACCGGGGATGGCGAGCCGCAGGGCGAAGGCACCCAAGGGATTGTCGGGGCCCGCGGGCACTACCTTGGGCAACGGGAAGCCTTCCTTCGCGTGTTCGGCACGGATCGACGGCGGGACGTTCCAGACCGGATTGACGATCTTGGCCACCACTCGGGTCACGCCGATCGGCGTTTCCCAATTTCTTCGGCCGATGCCGACGGGGTGGGTGATCACCATCGGCCGCTCGCCCGGCTTGGGGATTGGGAAGTAAAACAGGCGCATCTGGGCGACGTTGATCACGATGCCGACGTGCGGGGCGTCAGGCAGGATGAACTGGGAGGGAATGACGATGCGCCGGCCCGCACCGGGCACCCACGGGTTGACGCCCGGATTGGCTTCGGTGATTTCCTTGTAGCCCACGTCATAACGGCGCGCCAAGCCGGAGAGGGTCGTATCGGGCCCGGCGATGACCGTTTTGATTTGGCCGATGACCGACTTTCCGTGACGCGGCAGCGGAAACTTGCCCGCGTTCGGGGGCGCGACGTCGGGCGTGGCGGCCACCGGCGGCCGGGTTGCGACAGCGGGCGCGGCCGGCTTGTGCACGAAGGACAGGTTGGCGCAGGCGCCCAGTCCTAGCAGGATGCCCAAGCCCAGCGTCGCGCGAGCGGCGGACCGTAGGCTCATGGCCGGATGTCTCTTAAGAAAAATGGAGCGGCGACTTGTCATCCAAAGCATACCTTTCGCAGTGCGTGTTGTACCTGTCGGCATCGAGCGCCCATCCGGGCAAGACGGGGCGAGCCGTGCGCGCGTGACCGACAATGGGGAAGGTTCAAGGGGCCCGACAGCGGCCCGTCCTCAGCGCCGCATGGAGCCGCCGAGAGCCCGCCCGGTGCATGGGCGGGATGCGCTTTTTACGCTAGGCTATCCGTCGGGGTCAGTCAAATTTCAAATAATTCATGTTTCTGTTCGCAGGCGGCATTTCTGCGTGCGAGGGGTCCGCGTGGACGCTCCTCCCCCTCGGCCAAGGAGGATCTTTGGCTTTTTGCCATAATGGGGAATCCTCGTGGACGGCGTTCCCATTCGGCGCCGTTTTCCGATGCGCCATCGGCGCCGAGCATGTTTTGCCATAGGCGATGAGCAGACCAAGCATGCGTCCATTCTTCCGGTCAAAAGACAGCCTGCCTGCCGGTCCGGCCGGGGGCGCCGACGCGCATTGGATCGAACATCGGATCTTTCTCGTCGGGGTCTGGATCAAAGGGCTGGCCGGCCTCGTCGAGGCGATCGGCGGAGCGCTCGCGCTGGCGGTCAACCCGACGCTTTTGCGTTCCTTCGTGCTGTTCCTGACGGCCCCCGAACTGGCGGAGGATCCGTCCGATCTGGTGGCGAATTTCCTGCGGCGCTCCATCCGGCATTATTCCGGGAACGTGCAGCTTTTCACCGGCGTGTATCTTGTCGCGCACGGTGTGATCAAGATCGGGCTGGTCGTCGGGTTGCTGCGCGAGAAGCTGTGGGCTTATCCCCTGTCCCTCTGGTTCGTGGCGGCCTTCGTGCTCTACCAAAGCTACCGTTTCGCCCATACGCACTCGGCCTGGCTCCTGTTCCTCACGGCTTTCGATCTGGGCGTCATGGCCCTGATCTGGCGCGAATATCGCTGGCAGGAACGGCGCCTGCACGCCGATTCACCACCACCCTAACGCGCGGCGGGCGTCGGCGCTCTCGGGGGGGATTCTTGGGCCTTGCGCCGGTGCCCGAGGCTCGGATCGGGCGAATCAAGATGGCGCGATGCGCCGTTAACTGGTATTTTACTTGCCTGGGTATTTTGCCCGTCTTCAACCCGGCGTTTGCCACGGGCGAGCCATGGGCCCCCGGAACGTCGAAGGGCACGCGCGCCCGACGCGGCGCGACGCGCATGAAGGCAGGGCACCCATTCGTTTCGCTGGGGTGTGTGCGGCCTATGGATACCACGCAAGAACGGCTCTCGATTTATCAGGCGCTTCTGGTCGCTACGGCGAGCCTTTCCGCAGGAGGAACCCCTTACGATGTTCTGAAGGCGGCTTGTGATGGCCTGGTTGCCTCCTCCCGCTCGATTTGTCTCGCCTGGATGTATCTCGGGGACCCCGACCGGGAGGATGTTCGCCCCCAGTATGTCGTTGGGCGCGCGGCCGAATATGCGCACGGACTGGTCATCGATCATTCGGAGGAAGCGAAGCGGGGACCGGGGCGGCGTTCCTTGGCCAGTGGCGAGCCGGTGCTCGTCCATGTGGCATCCGACCCGACGTTCGGACGGTGGCGTGCCGACGCGTTACGATGGGGCCTTCAGGACGGCTTGACGCTGCCGGTGGGGCAGCCGGGCACCTTGCCTCGCGGGATGATCGTGATTTTCGCAGATGCGCTCGACTATTTTCAGCGCGTCGGCGTGGAGCCCTTCATCGCCTTCGGGCAAATCGCGGGCGTGGCCCTTGATCAGGCCAAGCTCAAAGTCTCTCTTCAGCAGGCGGCGACCATCGATCCGACCTCCGGCTTGTTCAATCGCCGGGCGCTGCTCGATTGCATTGCTCGCACGCATGCCCAGGCCGAGCGCAGCGGCAACCCTTACAGCTTTCTCCTGCTCGACCTGGACCGCTTCAAGCTCCTGAACGACAATTACGGACATGCCTTGGGCGACGAGATGCTGGGGCACGTCGGGCAGGTCCTGGGCCACAGCCTGCGCGCGGGCGACGTGGTCGGCCGCTGGGGGGGCGAAGAGTTTCTCGCCATCTTGCCCGATACCAGCCAGCCGGATGCGGTGAGCATTGCCGAGCGCGTGCGCGCCCAGGTCGAAGGCTTTGCCATCGAGTTCAACCGCGAGCAGGTGAGTACGACGACGAGCCTTGGGGTGGCGAGTTTCCCGCGCGATGGGGATACCCCGGAGTTTCTCCTCAAGGCGGCGGACGCCGCGCTCTATGAGGCCAAGAAGACGGGCCGCAACCGGGTCGTCGCCGTGGGGGCCAAGCATGAGGTGTACTCGCTGGCCGCGAAAATCGGCTCGGCCCTCGCAGCGCACCGGTTGGTGGCGGCTTACCAGCCGATTGTCGACCTAAAGACCGGCCAAGTGATGGCTGACGAGGCTCTGGCCAGGCTGATCGACGAAGACGGCCATCCCATCGAGGCCATCCATTTCATCGCCGCGGCGGCCGAGTTGCAGATGACGCATCTGATCGATTCCGAGGTCATCACCCGGACCATCCGCCGCTGCAGCGAGCGCATGGCCCAAGGACGCGAGAGCATCGCGCACTTCGTCAACGTGTCGGGCGATTTGTTGCTGCATCAGGAACTCGTGGAGGCGCTGTTCGCCGAAGCGCAATCGGCGTGCACCGCCTGCGGCCTGGAGATGTCGGGCGTCAAGCCGCTCGTGCTGGAAATTACCGAGCGGCAGCTGTTGGGCGACATGGCGGCGGTGAAGGCCAAGCTGGCGCCGTTCCTGGATTTTGGCCTGCGCCTTGCCGTCGATGATTTCGGCAGTGGCTATTCCTCTTTTCAGTATCTTGCCGATCTTCCGGTGTCCTTCCTGAAGATCGAGGGCGATCTCATTTCGCGGGTGCGCGATCCGAGGGTGCGCAAAATCGTCGGCCGCATCCAGGACATTGCAAGGGACCTGGATCTCATCACTATTGCCGAATTTGTCGAAGATGCCGAAACGGCCGAGATTTTGCGGGCGCTGGGCGTCGATTGGGCACAGGGCTATTTCTTCGGCCGCCCGCAGCTCGTCATTCCCTCCCTCGCTTTCCCTTCCCCTGCGTCCTCCGGGGCCTGACGCCTTGCCGAAGGCGGACAGCCGGCTTGCTTGTCGCCGCTCAAGGGCATAACATGAACTTGTAGGTGGCGGGCGCACTGGTCGCGGGTTCGTGGCGAGACGCGCGGGTCGCGGTGGGCGGGAGACGGCATGAGCAAGCTGATGACGCACGACGTCGAGCAGGCGGCCAGACAGTCGCTGGCTACGCTCGATCGGGGCGTAAAGCTCATTTTCTTCACGCAGCCCGTTGCCTGCGGGGCGTGCGCCGAGCAGCGCGAGCTCCTCGAGTCCCTGACCCGCTTAAGCCCAAGGCTTTCCCTCGAAGTTTTTCCGCTCGATTCCCCCGCTGCCCTCGAATACGGCGTGACTAAGGCCCCTGCGACCGTCGTGCGAGGGCGCGTCGATCATGGGATACGCTTCTACGGATTGACGGGGGGCTATGAGTTCGAATCGCTGCTGGAGTCCATCCGGCTGATTTCCCAGGAGGCGGCCGGGCTGGATGGCGATGTGGTCCAGCTTGCCGCGCTGCTCAAGGTACCCGTTCACATCGAGGTGTTGGTGACCCTGGGCTGCCCCTATTGCGGGAAAATGGTGCGCCTGGCGAATCAGCTGGCGCTGGCCAACGCGCAGGTGAGGGCGGACATGGTGGACGCCGCCGAATTTCCCGAGCTCGTCACCCGCTATGACGTGCATGGCGTGCCCTTGACGGTCGTCAATGGCCGGCGGGCGTTCGAGGGGGCGCTTGCCGCCGATCAAGCGGTTCTGGAAATCCTGAAGGCCGCCGATCGTGAGGCCTACGAGGCGATCGAGGCGCGCTTGCGCGAGGCGCAGGGGTTGCGCCAAGCCAGCCGGGCAAAGGAGGGCGAAGTCTATGACGTGGCGGTCATTGGCGCCGGCCCGGCGGGGCTCGCGGCCGCCTTGTACGCCCGGCGCAAGGGACGCAGCACGGTTCTGATCGGCCGGCAGGCGGGTGGTCAGATCAACGATACGGCGTTGGTGGAAAACTATCCGGGACTCGTCCGAATCGAGGGCGCGGAGCTGGGGCGGGCCATGCGCGAGCATCTCGAAGCCTATCCCGTGGCGGAGCGCTGTCACGCGCAGGTGACGCGCATCGAGCGCGAGGAGCGGCTGTTTCGCATCGCGCTCGAAGGCAAGGAGCATTACCTCTCGCGTACGGTGATCTATTGCGCAGGCAAGCGCTATCGGCGTTTGGGCCTGCCCGGCGAAGAGCGCTTCATCGGGCGCGGCATCGCCTGGTGCGCGACCTGCGATGCGCCCCTGTACCGCGACAAGCGGGTCGCGGTGGTGGGCGGCGGCAACTCCGCCTTCACGGCCATCCGCGATCTGCTCCATTATGCGTCGGACATCCACCTGATCCAAAGTTCCGATCGTTTCCAGGCGGACCCGATCCTGGTCGACGAAGTTCGTCGAGCCGAGCAGGGCGGCAGGGTCCATATCCATCTCAACAGCCAAATTCGCGAATACCTGGGCGACCAGCGGCTGGAAGGGGTGCGCCTGGCATCGGCGGAGGGGGGCGCGACGGTCGACTTGGCCGTCGAGGGCGTGTTCCTGGAGATTGGGCTCGAACCCAACAGCGCCGCTGTCGGTAGGCTGCTGGAACTCAATCCGCACGGGGAGATCGTAGTCGATCGCGAGCAGCGGACAGCCGTGCCCGGCCTGTTCGCAGCGGGGGATGTCACTGACGAGCCGGACAAGCAGATTGTGATTGCGGCCGGTGCGGGTGCCAAGGCGGCGCTGGCGGCGGATCGCTATTTGGCGGCGGGCCCGTCGGACGCAGTTGGGCGCACCGGACAGGAACGCGCTTTGGGGGCAGTCCGGTGATTCCGACACGGGACGGGCATCTTGAAGGGGTGTCATGACCGGACATGACAAGGCTGTCAGGTGGCCTGACAGACCGCGCGAGAGTTGTCAGGTCGATGACAGGCTAACCTGTTGGTAATTCAGTGAATCTCAATCAGGCATGCTTTTAGCTTAAGGAGGTGGCACGGAAGTCGAAAGTCAGGCGCGCGGATTATGGAGTTCTGGATCCGAATTGTTTGTGTTTCAAGCGTGAAGGAGAACGCTGGATGTCGGAAAGAATGTGTATTGTGCTGGTGTCTGGCCAGCGGGAGCAGCTGCAGATGGCCGGCATGATGGCCTCCGTAGGGGCGGTCAGTGGGATGGACGTGACGGTGTTCGTCTCGATGAATGCGTTGCGCTACTTCGTCAAGGGCTCGACGGAAGCCGCGCCTGCGGAAGGCGAAATGGGGCGGCTCATGGAGCAGAAGAAGGCACCTGCCTTCCGGACGCTGTTCGAGCAGGCGGCCACGCTGGGTGATGCGAAGATCCATCCGTGCACCATGGCGATGGATATCATGGGCATCGAGAAGGAAGGGCTGGAGCCCTATATGGGCGAGTCGCTCGGGCTCACCAAGTTTCTCTCGGATGCCCAAGGCGCGCAGGTTTGGTCGTTTTGAGCCACTGTTTCGCAAGTGGTTTTGATTTTGTTGGAGGATACGCCTCATGGCGAAAAAAGTGATTGATGCGAGGGGAAGTTTCTGCCCCGGTCCCCTCATGGAGCTGATTGCCGGTGTGAAGGCGGCCGACGTCGGGGATGAGCTGGAGGTGCTGTCGACCGACAAGGGTTCGGCAACCGACATCCCGGAGTGGGTCAAGAAGGTCGGCCACGAGGTGGTTGGGACGAAGGAAGAGAACGGCGTTTGGCATGTGTTCATACGTAAGGCCAAGTGAGCAAGGCGGTAGGGCGAGGCGCCCCTGAAGGGCGCCCACTTTAAACAAATAAAGAGGAGACTACGGTATGAAGATATTGATCGTCGGCGGTGGCATGGGCGGCACCATCCTGGCAAACAACCTCGCGCGCCGCTTGCACGGCGAGCTGAAGTCCGGCAAGGCACGGATCGTCATGCTGTCGGCCTCGGATCGGCACATGTACCAGCCCGGCCTGCTTTATGTGGCGGTCGGACGCATGACGCCGGATGAGCTCTATCGCGACCAGGCGAGCCTGCTCGAGCCCGGCATCGAGTTCCATGTCGATCCGGTGACCGAGTTCCACTTCGCAAAAAACCACGTCACGACGCAAAGCGGCAAGACCTGCGACTATGACGTCCTGGTCATTGCGACGGGGTCTCGCGCCATGATGACGAGCATCCCGGGCCTCGCGGAAAATGCGGAAACGTTCTACACCGAAGAGACTGCGGTCAAGATGTTCAAGGCGCTGCGCAGCTTCGAGGGGGGGCGCGTGGTCGTCACGGTGGGCGTTCCCCACAAGTGCCCGATGGCCCCGCTGGAAATCACCTTCATGCTCCACGACTACTTCAAGGACCGCGGCATGGGCGACAAGGTGCAGATCCACTACACCTATCCCATCGGACGCGTGCATAGCCTTGAGAACGTGGCCAAATGGGCGGCGCCGGAATTCGACAGGCTCGGCATCACGTATGAGACCCTCTTCAACATGAAGGAGGTCGATGGTGCGAACAAGGTGCTCAAGAGCGAAGAAGGCAGCGAGGCGAAATACGATCTCCTGATTGCCATCCCGGCGCACAAGGGCATGGAAGTGGTGGAGAAGGCGGGCTTCCAGAACGGCTGGGTGCCGACCAATCGCACCAACCTGCATATGGACGGCGAGCATGGCAAGAACGTCCTGGTGCTGGGCGATACGACGAATCTGCCGATTTCCAAGGCCGGCTCGACCGCCCACTTCGAGGCGGAAGTCGTGGCCGAGAATCTTGCCGCGGTCGTCAAGATGGGCGTTCCCGTGCGCGATTACGACGGGAAGGTGTTCTGCTTCATCCAAGCCGGCAAGGAACGCGCCACGTACGCGAGCTTCAACTACACCACCCCACCCAGCCCGCAGCCGCCCACCCGTGCGGTGCACTGGTTCAAGACGGCCTACAATAAGCTTTACTGGGCGTCTGCGCGCGGTCTGCTGTAACAGAGGAGGACCACATGAACGTCCAACTCGATAGTAAGGCGGCGGAGAGCGGCGAACTCGATCGGCTGGTCCAGGCGGCCAAGGACGCGTTGACCGACGACATCGTCGCGCGCCTTGCCGCAACGGCCTCGGATGGCGCCGATCTGCTCGATCGCGTCAACCGCTCGGGGGTCGCGAAGGCCTTGCCGCATCTGGCGGAGATGGCCAACAACGGCGACCTCGAGCGGCTCGCGCAGCTCGCGCGGCTGGTCGGTTCCGCTCAGGACGCGCTGACCGATGACATGGTCAGTCGCCTCGCCGAAATGGCCGGGGGCAGCATGGACATGCTGGACCAAATCACCCGGGCCCAGCTGGGCAAGGCGATCCCGGTCATCGCCAAGCTGATCCAGAACGGCGACCTCGAGCGGGTCGCGGATCTGGCCCGCTTGGTGGGCTCCGCCCAGGACGCGCTGACCGATGACATGGTCAGCCGTCTCGCCGACACGGCGGGCGGGGCGATCTCCCTGGTCGACCAGATCAACCGCGCGCAGCTGGATAAGGCCATTCCGGTGATTGCGCGAATGGTGCACACCGGGGATCTCGATCGTCTGGCCGATCTGGCCCGGCTGGTGGGCTCCGCTCAGGACGCGCTGACCGATGATATGGTGAGCCGTTTGGCTGAGGCGATAGGGGGCGGCCTCGCGATGCTGGATCGCCTGCAGCGCGGCAGTGGTGACCGGCTGGTCAACATGCTGGAGCGGCTGGACAGCGCGGGAACCATCGAGAAGCTTGCGGAAGCCCTTCCTTCACTGGTCAACCGCCTCGATATGGTGGAAGGACTGTTGCACTGTCTCGAGAAATCGGCGACCGAGGCGAAGGAGGGCGCCCACTCGCCCGGCGGGCTCATGGGGCTATTCGCCCTGATGCGCCGGAAGGATACCCAGGAAACACTGGGCTTCCTGCTTGGGTTGGCGCGCAACATGCAGGCGCAATGCAGCCGCTGACCGGCGCGCTCGCAACGCGGAGCCTTACCGAAGGCCGATAGACTTCATCATCTGTGTCTCCTCCGACACGCCGCCCTTCCATCCGGGGGGCGGCTTTTTTTTCTCCAAGCCCCCTCGCTCAGGGTTTGCGGCGTGTGGTGGTCGTTTCAGCGACGCGTGACACGAACCGTCATTGGGCAGCTGCATCATTCCCGGTAGAGGGCTTTTTGCGCAACAGGAGCGTCAGTACAGGGGGCGCGATGATAGTGCTCAGAATGACCATGATCACGATGACGGAAAATAGGGCCTCGTTCACCACGCCAAGCTGCTTGCCGGCCATGGCGAAGATCAACCCCACCTCGCCGCGCGGCACCATACCCCAACCCACCACCCAAGCATTGACGCCGCGTCCCGCGACGAATCCGGCCAACAGTTTTCCGGCGACGGCCGCAGCCGCCACACCGAGTGCGACCGCAACAACGACGCAGCTGGCGAGCACGGACAGATCGACCTGCATACCCGTGAGCACGAAAAACACTGGTACGAAGAAGTAGCCTATTGGCTCCAGCATGTGCTCGTGTTGGCGGCCGGCATGGTGAGCGAGCGTTTCTCGCACGCGTCCAACAAGAGAGTGAGTGCCGCTGGGTATACCGCTTGGCAATAGCGCCTCCACTTCGCGCACGATCTTGGGTGTCTCGAAGGTCTTGAGGAACACCGGTTCAAACAAGAGCCCCGCCGCGAAGGCGCCGATGATCGGCGCAAGGCCCGCCAAATGGGCGAGCCAGGCCATGAACAGACCCGTAGCCAGCACCTGGGCAAACAGCATGCTACGGCTCCTGTCCAGTCGCGCCAGCCAGCGGCTCGAGTAGGGCGCAAGCGCACGGCCGATGACAATCGAGCCCACAAGGAACAGGGCCGCGTTGACAATGATGCTGCCCACTTCGCCCAGAGTGACGGAGCCCGCCCGCACTAGTCCGCTCACCACCGCTAAAATGACCAAACCCAGGACGTGGTCGATCACCGCCGCACCAAGGACGATGCGCGCCTCAGCAGTGCCGATCTGGTTGAGGTCACG
>JAKAFK010000090.1 GCA_021817985.1 Pseudomonadota bacterium
TTCCGATCTGTGGGTAGATGCACGTCCACCATCTGGATGGTCTTGAACTTCTCCAATGCTGCGCGCCTGACCTGATGCTTGAGCGTGACCTGCAGGCAGTAGGCCAGCAAGGCGACGAAGATGTGCGCCTCAACGCGGTCCTCATTCTTGGGGTAGATCGCCCTGATCGAGAGGTCATGTTTGAGTTCCTTGAAGGACTGCTCGACTTGCCAGCGGCTCTTGTAGAGCGCGGCGATGGTCAATGCCGGCAAGGCCGTGCTGTTGGTCAGGAAGACCAGCGTCTTGCCCGATTCCGGATCCTTGAAGCGGATGCGCCGAAGAGGCTCGGGGTAATCCCTGGACACATAGAAGCCGTTCATGGCGATGGCTTGGTCGCAATAGAGTTCTCGCGCACGCCATCCACTATCCGAACGGTTGGGCGGGGGCGACGTCAGGAGGGGCGGCGGATATGTGCAGGGCATTGCATTTTCTGGCGTGGTATTCAGCCATGAGCGCCCCTTGCATGGCATCTTCGACGGCGATCAGGGCATCGAGGGCGATTTCGTTGGGATCGGCCATGGCCTGATTCTGCAATCGAGCCAGGACCTGGTGATAGTCCTTGTGCAGCCGGGCAATCTCATGGTCGTCCGGAATGCCGAAGCGACGCAGATCGTCATGGATCGGACAGCGGTTCGCTTGCGCCCAAACCTCACTGATCAGCCCCGGATTATTCAACACGACCCGTTTCAGCGTATTGTGATTGGTGAGCTGGTGGGCGCAGACACCAAGGAAAGTGGTAGGCTGTCGATGAACGGCCGGCGGCGGGCGACGAAGATAGGCCTTGAGCTCGGCGAATGGCATGGGGCGGCCGATGTTGTACCCCTGAAGGTTGGGAACGCGCATCATGCACATCGCGTCGAAGATATCTTCGGTCTCCACGCCTTCCACCACCATGGCCACGCCCAGGCCGTTCGCCAAGTCCAGGATCGAAGCCACAAAGTGGAGGTCTCTCGCATGATCCTCGAGGGTGCGGATGAAGCCCTGATCGAGCTTGACCTTGTCGATTGGCAGGTCCTTGAGCCGCAACAACGACGAATACGCGCTGCCGATATCGTCAAGTGCCAGCCGAACCCCTTGAGCTTTCAGGGCGCGCAGATGTTCGAGCACCAGGTGCCGCTGCTCGAGCGGGCTCCCTTCCAGGATCTCCAGGTAGATTCTGGAAGGGGCAATGCGGCTGCTCCGGATCTGCTCACGCAGACAAGCGACGCAGGATTCCGTGATGTTTCTGGGATCGACATTGACCGAGACCCAAAGCGAGGCGTCTATTTCGCTCAGGTGCTCCAAATCCGACAAGGCTTGATGAAGCACCTGGGAACTGAGCTCAAACAGATCCGCCGGCGTCAACCCGGGGAGAAACTCCCCTGGCGAGAGGATCCGGCCATCGGCATCCTGCAGTCGAGCCAGCGCTTCCATGCCCACGATCTTCTCTTCATTCGTATCCAAGATCGGTTGATAGAGCACGCGAAGACCCCCGCCCCGCAACAGCGCCTGGGCGGCCGTTTCCCGCCGCGGTCCCTCGATGCCATAGCGGGTCCAGAAGTGTAGCCGATCGGCTTTTGCCGCCTTGCTGGCATACAGCGCCTGGTCGGCGTAGCGCAGCAGCGTCTCCGGGTTGTCAGTATCCATTTCGGGATAAAAACAGATACCGGCGCTGACTTTCAGTTCCACGACCAGATCGTGCACCAGGGGGATCGGCGCGTTGATCGCGCCTTCCACCTTGTTCAGCACCTCCGTGATGTCCCCAGCCGTGCCACAATCCTCGACCAGCAGCACAAATTCGTCGCCCCCGAGGCGCGCGATGAAATCGGTACGGCGCAAGGTGGCTTGCAGCCGCCGTCCGACGGCCTGCAGAACCCCATCGCCCACATCGTGGCCGTGGGTATCATTGATTTCCTTGAACCCATCGAGATCCATCATGACTACCGCCAGCAACGTTCCCGAGCGACGGGCGCGCGCGATCGCCTTATGGAATTCCCGTTCCAGCGCACGGCGGTTGGGCAGGTCGGTCAATTGATCGAACAGGGCCTGGCGCGCCAGTTCCTCGCCCAACCGTTCACGTTCGGTAACATCTTCGATGGTCCACACCGACCAACCGTCCCGCCCCTTCAGCCTCACCGCGGAAAAATCACCGATCAGCAGGCTGCCGTTCTTGTGCTGCATCCGCACGGCACTGACGTGACACTCGTCGGCGGTCTCGAGCCCGGCGAATTCATCCTGAAACCGTGCCCATTCCCCATCGCTCACGAACATCATGCGGGCCGGTCGGCCCGCCAAGTCGGCGGGCTCATAACCGAGCATGCGCGCGCCGCGCACGTTGACCTGACGGACGATTCCATCCCTGACCAGAAAAATCCCGGCGACCGAGTTGTTCAAAAGCGCATCTTGCAGGCTGCGGCTCTCGATCTGTTCCAGGCCGCGGGAGATGTCGAATGCCAGCTCTTCCAGCGATGCCCGAAGGTCTTGATCGAAAACGTTGCGCTCCGAATGATAAATGGAGAAAACGCCCCAGGGCTTGCCCTCGCGGACAATGGGCAGCGAGGCGGCTGCGCTGAACCCGAACCGGCGGTAGTGCTCCCGCCATGGAGACAGATCCTGGTTTTGCTCGAAATCATCGACGAACACAGCCCTTGTCCCAGTCCATGCGTTCCCTGTGGGACCGCGGCCCTCGGCGGCGGCAGCGTCAGTGGAAAGCGCCAGTCCGGCGAGATAGGCCACGTTGCCAGCGGCGGCCAGGGCCTCGAACCGACCCTGTGCGCCTGGCCGGAAAATCACCGCCAGTTCCAGGTGGGCATAACGAACGGCCAACTCGCAGATCGTTCCTAACAGCGTCGCTTCGTCGCAGGCCACGGCGATGGCTTGGTTGACCTGGCCCAGCAGGGCGTTGAAATCGCTTAGCCGTTGCAGGCGGTGAGAGGATGTCTTGAGGTCCCGCTCCAGTTTCCTCTGGTCGGTGATGTCCATACCCACGGTGATGAGACGGCTGGGTCTTCCGTCAGAACCGTTGAGAATGCTGTTGATCCAGCGGAACAGCCGCGGCTCCCCAGTATGCGAAATCCAGTGGCTCTCCAGCTCGGCAAGGGCCGTAGGATCGCGCATCGTCTGAAAGGCGTCGCGGACCCTCGGCCGTTCGTCTTCAGGCACGAAGCGCTCCCACTGGTAGGGGACACCGATGACCTCGCTCTTGACGGGCCCCATGAACTGCTCGGCGGCGCCGTTCATCCGCTCGACGGAACCCTTGCCATCGATGACCAGCACGGGCGTCCCCAGGCCGTCGAACAGGGCATCGCTAAACATGCGCGCGGCCGCCTCTTCATCTGCGGCTCGCGCATTGCGCTGCGCCAGCTGGCGCACACGACGCAACAGCGTTCCCACGGCTGCGGCCGACAGCCATAGCAGCAGCACGATGGACATTCGCCACGCCAGCCGCTTGCCCAACCCCTGCCGATAATCTTGCCACACCATCGTCTTGGGCCAGCGAGCCTCGACAGCCAGCGGCATGTCCGGTAGACGCACCGTTACCATTCCGCCGGTTGATGTGCCCGGTGAGTGTCCCGGGCGGTTGGCGGCCACCGTTCCGACCACCCCGCCATCGCGCAGGTCGCGCACGGTCAAGGCAAACGCGGTCGCATCCGGATCGGCCAGCAGGTCTTTGATGCGATAAGGCGAGCCGATGAAGTAAGCAGTCCCTCCGGCGGCACCACGCATCCGATAGCGCATGGATAGGATGCGGTGGCCGAACCGGCGTGCGTAAAGATCCTGCCCAAGAAAGAAATCCGGATAATCGGGAAGCGGGGAAAATTCGATGCTCGCGAAGATAGGATGAGGCGACTGACGGAATGTCGACCAGACGATGCGTTTGCCGTCGGGCGACTGGATATTGAAAGCGAACAGGTTCGGTTCGAGCGCGACGAACCGTTTGACCATGCGCCGTCGCGAGGATGTGAAGTCCTGGGGGAACTGGTTCCCGATCAGTCCATTGGCGACGAAGGACAACTGCTGAAATTGGCGCATCAGCCGCAGGGTGATGAGTTCGCTTTCGGCGCGACCCGCAAGCGTGGCGCGGTAGGCCACAGCCCTTGCGGCATCCAGGTAATCGCGCCGTTCCGCCTGAACGGCCCAAAGCAGCCCCAGCAAAGGCGGCAACACCAATAAGATGCCACTCGCGTATCGACGCATTGCTCACACGATGTTTTTGTTGTTCATGTCGGCAATTTCGGCTGGCGCATTCGGATCGGCTCTGCCGCTATGTATCTCCCGGTACGGACAAGATTATGCTCAGGCAATGCGGCGTGCAACACATTTTGTGTGGGCCACGGACAGAGCGGTTCGGTCGTGAGAGTATCCCGCCCCCCCATGAACGGCGCCGGATGTGCCATGATTGCCGGGCCAGGCATCATGCCCTGCGCGCCCCTCGCTCGGCGCACGCCTTTGGCCGGTGTTGGCCACGGGGCGAGCGGCGTTGGGTCGTCAATAATTTATCAGCCCCTGTAGGGCAGGTCCAAGGCGGATGACTCGCCCGGCGCGGCAGCCCCTGCGTCGCGAACTACCGCTCCGAATCCGGCTTTTCACCCCGCAGCCGCTTGGTTTCTCCCCGCCGCTGCTTGGCCTCCAGGCGTCTATGCTTTGATGCGAGCGTCGGCTTGGTCGCAAGGCGCGGCTTTGGCTGCTCCGCGGCCCGGCGGATCAGTTCGAGCAGTCGCTGCATGGCGTCCCGACGGTTGGCTTCCTGTGTGCGGAAGCGTCGCGCAATGATGATGAGCACCCCTTCCGTAGTGGCGCGGCGGCCCGCGAGGCGGATCAGGCGTGCGCGTGTGTTCGGGGAAAGCGAGGCCGACCGGCCGGCGTCGAAACGAAGCTGGACGGCCGTGGCGACCTTGTTGACGTTCTGCCCCCCCGGGCCGGACGCGCGCACGAATTCCAGCTCGATTTCACTTTCATCGAGGGCGAGTGTCGGTGTGATGGGGATCATGTGGAAGCGACGCGGCCCTATGAACCAAAGGAAAGACAGTGTACCCCGTCCAGCCCGAGGGGGTTCGGATTCCGAGACCATGGCGCCTTCGATCGAAAAGGACTCTGTGACGCCTCGGTGGCGAGCCCTTCTCGAAGGACGGCCTCCTCATGCGCGCGGTCAACGGGATCGGGTTGCAAAGGGGCACGCTGCAAGAGCCTCTGGCAGCGGGGGGCTTGCGGCCAATGCTGCAGGCGCCAGGGCGCTCGCCAATGGGGCTTGGCTGGCGGACTTCAGGCCGGAGGAACTGGCGAGGGCGAGGAGGAACACCAGCACGGGCTCTTGCCGCACTGTTCCACACGGCGCATGGTGGACCGGACGGTCCCGCTGCGCGCATCGAACAAGACGTCGAAGCGGGCCGCCGAATGCCGCCCGTTGCAGTACCGCCACTCCCAGGCGAGTTCGTTGAGCGCCTTGAAATAATTGATTCTCCCGCCCGTCACGGGACCCAGAATGCGCAATACCTGATCTTTGCTCATACCGGGTTGGATGCGGGCGAACGTCTCTTCGTTCATGACGTTCGCGATGCGCTTGAGCGTTCCTCCGGGCCCCAAATACACCATGTAGGTATCGTATCCCATCGGGCCGCGCGGATAGGCGAGCTGCTGGGCGCCGTCAGGATCTTTCCAGCGCATGGCCGGTTGCCCCATGGCGCGGATCACATCCGACAGTCGCGACACGCCAGGTTCTAGTCCGCGTCCGCCGTAGGATGCGCACGAGGCCATGATCACTGCAACGCCGCCGAGCACAAGGGCCCGAAAAAAGGTCTTCATGCCTGCATTCTAGACGACGCCGAGGATGCGGTGTCCGGCGAACGGCGACGGACAAAGGATCGGCACGCTCTCGTGATGTCATGGTTTTCGGGGATTGCCAGGTCCGGGGTCGACCCTCGGGGTCCGTTCAGGCGCCATTCATCATCGGACGCGTATGCTGATGCCAAGCTCGGATATCCCGCGAGCTTGGCGGTTGCCCCGGACACGAGACGGGGAGCCATTGCACATGTGGAATGACACACCAAGGAGCGAAAAATGCTCACGAAATGGATTCTTGCTGGGGCATTGCTGTCGATGGGCGTGCCGGTTCTTGCTCAGGCCTATTATCCCGGCGCCTTCGTCGGCCGGCATGACGTGCGCTATGTGAGGGTCGGGCACGCGCAGCCGTGGCGTCGGAATGAGCGGGCGTACGGTGACGGACCGATGCGGGGCGGCTATTACGCGGAGCGGGCCGTACGGCCTTCCACGGAAAGAGAGGATGTCTACGCCCGCCGCAACGAGGGATGGCGCGAGGGCGGCTACGAGCACGCCCGCGAGTGGCACGAAGGTGATCGGGGGTGGCACGCATACCGCCGCCTCGATGAGCGCCACGGCGACGACGATTGAACGCTGGGCGTGCTGAGCGGCGGCGGCAGGGCATGCCTGTGCCGCCAACCGGGCACTGACCGACGCTCCTCGTCCTCAGGGTGGCTCCCAAGGCATCGTCGAGAACAGGCCGACGATGCTTCCTGAATGGACGTCGGTATGGGGGCTCGCGCGGCGGGCTTCCAATCGCCTCCTCGGGCCGGCGGGCCGGCGCACGGTCCTCGTCGCCCGGTCCGGCAGTCCGTGGCGATGGCTACACTACTGAGAGGAATGTCCGGAGGTCCGGGTTATGTTTGAGCATGCGGATGTCTTGTCCGACCTTGCCATGAGTCTTCCGCTGGAGAAAAAGCTGGCGGTGGTTCAGGGGCTGCTCAACAAGCATTTCTCCTCGATCGATCGGATCGCCGTCGCGCTCTACGATCCGAAGACGGATGCCCTGAAAACCTTCGTGAGCAGCGACGACACGCCGCTCGTGCGCTACGAGGTGCAGCTTGTCGGCGTTCCTTCGTTGGGCAAAATCATGGCGACGCGACGCCCGCGCGTGCTGGACGATCTCACCGTCTTCGCCGAGAGCGGACGTGAGCATTCCCAACGGATCCTCGCCCAGGGCTTCCGATCCAGCTATACTTTGCCCATGTTTGCCGGTGGGGATTTCATCGGCTTCATTTTCTTCGACTCGCGCCGTAAAGCGGCCTTTTCCGCGCCGGTGCTCTATCAGTTCGACGTGGTCGGACATCTCATCTCGATGATGATCATAAACGAGATCGGCCAGATCAGGACCTTGCTGGCCGCCGTCCGGAGCGCCCAATCGATGGCCCATCGGCGCGATCCCGAAACGGGTTCCCACCTCGATCGGGTCTCCGGATATGCGCAGCTGATCGCACGGCACGTGGCCGCGCGCTACCGGCTGGACGATGACGCCATCGAGCACATCTTTCTGTTCGCGCCGCTGCACGACGTCGGCAAAATCGGCATCCCGGACCGGATCCTGCTCAAGCCCGCCGACCTCGATGCGGACGAGTGGGCGGTCATGCGCACGCACGCCGCCAAAGGGCTTGAGATCATCGACGACATGATCGCCGAGTTCGGGCTGACCGGCCTTGAGCATCTGAACGTCTTGCGCAACATCGCGCATTTCCATCACGAGACGCTGGACGGCAAGGGGTACCCCGTCGGGCTGAAGGGCGAGGCCATTCCCATTGAGGCGCGCATCGTCTCGGTGGCGGATATTTTCGACGCGCTGACGAGCCAACGTCCCTACAAGCGCGCATGGAACAACGAAGAGGCATTGCACGAACTTTCTGCTTTGGCGGCCGAAGGCAAGCTGGACGGGGAATGCGTGGCCGCCCTGCTCGAGAACCGAAGTGCGGTGAGCGACATTCAGCAGCGCTTCCGGGAGCAGGTTTTTGCATGATCTTCCCCAGGCGGGCGTGCATGGGGCGTGGCGAGCACCGGCGACCAGCTCAGCCACGACGGATCGGCTTGCGCATGGAGCGGGAAGAGGCTTCCGTTCGGTGCCGGCCTTGGGGCCGGGTTGTCCGGCGTTGCAAACTCGATGCCCCCGGCGAGCAAGGACCTTAACGACTCCAGATGGATCTGCAGGCCGCGAAACAGGCCGAAGCTTGCATGCACGCCGCTTGTGACCCAGAACTTGGAGTCCTCATGGACGAGGCGGGCGTATCGCGGGCGGATGATGGCGCGAAGCTCCACGCTCGTCGCGTTGCGGCTCAGCGCTCGGGCGTCCGTGGTGCCGACTTCGAAGCCGCGGTAGTAGATGGGTACGTCGCCTTGCAAGGAAGTGTCCAGGCGCGGGGCGACGAGCACGATCCTGAGCCCGGGGCGGGTCGACGGTGCGCTTTCCCGCCCGACGAACGCGAGTTGGGGCCGCCCGTGGCCCGGTGATACCTCGATTTCCGGACCGGTGATGACGGTCCCGAGTCCCGTGACGCTGCCCAAGCCCACCTTCGGGCGGAGGACCCAGAACACCGAGCCTTCCCGGGCGACGCCGGCCCCGGAAGCCGTGAGCCGCACCTTGACGACGGCGTAGCGTTCGTCCGGCGTCAGGCCAACGGATGCGACGTGCCCGATCGCGACGCCGCGATACTCGAGTTGCGTCTGGCCGATGCGCAATCCGCTCGCATCCCGGAATTTGATGGTGATCAAGGGGCCGAGCTCGTGCACGCGCCGGAAGACGAGGTAACCTGCCACGAGGGCGGCGACGATGGGCACGGCCCAGATGACCGGGATCCGCCATCGCCGTTTGCCTGGCACCGCCTCTGGCAGGTCGTCGTCCACGGCTCAGCCTCCTTCCGCCTCCGGCGCATCCCAGATGAGTTCGGGGCGGAAGGAGGCCGACGCGAGGGTCGAGCAAACCACCACCAGGGTGAAGGCGAAAAGCCCGGGCCCGGGCGTCACGGTAGCGAGTTGGCCCAGGCGCACGAGGCCCACCATGATGGCGAGCAGAAAGACATCGAGCATGGCCCACGGCCCCATCACCGCGATGACCCGAAAGATCCGGACGCGCTCGCGCCTCCAATAAGGCGAATGGGATCGGGCGGTGATGGCCAGGAAAAAAAGTCCCGCCAGCTTGAGCACGGGGATGAGGAGGCTCGCCAGGAAAACCACGCTCGCCACGAGCCACTCGCGCTCGCCATAGAGGGCGACCACGCCATCCCAGATCGTGCTCTGCGAATAGAGGCCGTAGTAGCTCATGCGCAGGATGGGATAGAGATTCGCCGGCACGTAAAGGATCAGCGCCGCCAGCGCGAAGGCCGCCGTGGCGGCAAGGCTTCCGCGGGAGGCGGGGCCCACGCGGAAGCCGCACCGCCGGCAACGGGGTTCCCAGCCGGGTTCAAGCGCCGGAATGCGTTGTGCCAGTCCACAGGCGGAGCATGCGGCAATTCGGGCCATGGTGGAGCCTCCCGGTGCCAGCCCGCCCAACCCCCCAGTCAGCGCGCATGAGGGCTAGCGGGCTTCGACGCGGCCGTTGACGATGCGCACGGGATCGCCGACCCGAAAGCCGGGGTTGTCGGCCTGTTCGACGGTCGTTTCCGCGCCGCTGTCCAGTCGGATGCGGAATTGATAGGCGGACGCAGGCTTGTTCCGGTTCTGCAGGTGCTGACCGAGCAGGGCACCGCCTGCGGCGCCCGCAATGGTGGCGGCCGTGTTGCCGCTGCCCTGGCCGATCTGATGCCCGATCAGCCCTCCGGCGATGCCGCCGATGATCGCACCCGCCCCGATGGAGGTGCGCGGGCTCACGGCCGTGATGGACTCGATCGTTCCGCATTCCGCACACGCGGTCGGTTGCCCCCCCGGCACCGGGGCGGTATAGGGCGCAGGGGGATAGGATGGGTTCGTGCATGCGGCAAGCGGCGCGAACCCGAAGAGCAGGGCGCTCGCGGCCATCGCAAAAAGCTTCACGCGAGGTTGCATGTGTCCTCCCCCGTGCCCCCAGGCCACTGCCGCTGCCCGACAGAACCTGGGGCCTCCGATTGTTGTCCCGTTCCCCGGCGGGCTGTCGCGCCCTGGTCCGGGGCCGAAGCGCCACCCGCGCGCCGGGCCGCCGCCGGTGTCACGACAGCCCGCGGGTGCGCGGCTTCGTTTTTATTATAGTTGTCCTGGCCTCCCCGGGGGGATGCGCTCCCCGCCCAGGCGGCGTGGCTGTTCACGCCGCCGCCGCTTCGTGGTATCCTACGCCGGGTTTTATGGGCCCGCGAGGCCGTCCGAAATGCGCAAATGGACCTTCTGTCTGCTTCTGTTGGCGGCGCTTCTGGCGGCTTGTACGCGCAAGGCGCCGACTCCCGCGCCCGCGTTCAACGGGGTCGACCTGACCGGGGCGCACTATGCGCAGGATTTTCAGCTGACGGATTTCAATGGGCGCGTGCGACGCCTGTCCGACTTCCGCGGCAAGGTGGTGGTTCTCCTCTTCGGTTATACCCATTGCCCGGACGTGTGCCCGACGACGTTGACGGACTTGGCGCTGGCGATGCGCCGATTGGGGGGGCGGGCCGACCAGGTGCAGGTCGTGTTCGTCACGGTGGATCCGGCGCGCGATAGCCCGCGAGTCCTCAAAGAATATGTCCCCGCGTTCTACCCTTCGTTTCTCGGTCTCTATGGAACACCCGGGCAGACGGCCGCCACTGCGCGGGCGTTCCACGTGTTTTACCGCAAGCACGGGAACGGCCCGGACTACAGCGTGGATCATTCGGCCGGGTGCTACGTGTATGACCGGACGGGCAAGCTCAGACTCTATCTGCCCTATGGCGAAAGCCCGAAGGCGATTGCCCAGGATCTTTCGCGCCTGCTCGGGACGTGACGCCCTGCGCGGCGTGGCCGGGGCTTGGAACTGGAAGGGGCGTTGAGGAGAAACTGCGATTCAGTATATGATCATTCGCTGATCGGAATTAGAAGAAATAGCGCTGTATTACAGAGCCATTTAAGATCGTAAAAGGAGAGAAGGCAATGGCGAAGACGGGGGTGTACGAGCAGTACAATTACGAGGTCATCAAGAAATTCGCCATCATGACCCTGGTGTGGGGCGTGGTGGGGATGGCGGCCGGTGTGTATATTGCGGCGGAGCTTGCCTGGCCGCATCTCAATTTCGGCATTC
>JAKAFK010000091.1 GCA_021817985.1 Pseudomonadota bacterium
TTCCGATGTGCGCGCCCCACCTCCGGCAAGGTCTGATTCAGCTCCCGCGCGGCGCCGTGAGTGGCGGTCGCGGCATTGGAAACGCGCACCGCCATCCGATTCACCTGATCCGCCGCCTGTCCAATGCGGCTCACCAGTTGCGGCAGCTCGCGGCTCATCCGGGCGGTATTGCTCAGCGTCTGCGCACCATTGGCAAGGCTGCTGTCGATATCCCCGGTATGCTGCGCCAGCGTGTGGGCCACGATAGCCAAGTCGTGCAGGCTCGTCGTCAGGGCCTGGCGGTTTTGCGGACCGAGGACGGTGTTGATGTCACCGACCGCCACATTCACGCTGGTCAACAACGCGCGCACGGACTGCTCAAGCGTCGCAAAAAGGGAGGGCACACTGCGAATCACGGGGTAGCGCTGCCCCGGCTTGGGCCTGAGCATCGGCGCGGCGGCGGTTCCCCCGCTCAGTTCGACGTAGGCAAGCCCGGTCAGCCCCTGGGTCCTCAAAGAGGCGACGGTGTCCGTCTTGACCGGCGTCCCCTGATCGAGATCGAGCAGGAGATGCACCCGTTGGGGATCCTGCCGGTCCAACCCGATGCGCTCGACAAAGCCCACGCTCACGCCGTGATACTTCACCGGCGCATTGACGTTCAACCCGGAGACCGACTCGTTCGTATAAACCATGTATTGTTCGTACACCTGGCCGTAGCGCTTGCCCGAAACGAGCCAGAGCCCCCCCACAACCAGCATGGCGCCCAAGATGACGACAAACAGCCCGACTATGGCGTAGTTGACTTTCGTTTCCATGCCTGCTCCCACGCGGCGCGGCCGCGCGGCCCATAAAAATACTCGCGGACCAGCGGGTGCTCCGACCGCGAAAGCTCATCCATCGTGCCAATGCCTAAAGCGCGATTCTCTCCCAGCACCGCGACGCGATCGGCCACCTGCCATAACAGGTCGAGGTCATGCGTCACCATCACGATGGTCAGACCGAGCGTGTGCTGCAAATCCCGCACCAGCGCATCGAATCCCGCCGCGCTCAGGGGATCGAGTCCTGCCGTGGGTTCGTCCAGGAACAGCAGGCTCGGGTCGAGGGCGAGGGCGCGCGCGAGTGCGGCCCGCTTGCGCATGCCACCGCTCAATTCATTGGGGAACTTGTCGGCGGCACTCGCCGGCAGGCCCGCCAAGCCGATCTTGACGCGCGCCAGCTCATCGATCACGCGATCCTCGAGCGGCGTGTGTTCGCGCAAGGGCATGCCCACGTTCTCGGCCACCGTGAGGGAGGTGAACAACGCGCCGCGCTCGAACATGACCCCCATGCTTCGACGCAGGGGAAGGCTCTCCGCGTCGCTCAGGCCCACCACTTCGCGGCCAAACACGCGGATCGACCCCGACGTGGGGCGCTGCAGCATGATGATCTCCCGCAGCAGCGTCGATTTGCCGCAGCCGCTGGCGCCGGCCAATGCGAAGACCTCGCCGCGCCGGACCGCCAGGCTGATGCTGTCGTGCACGATCTGCGGGCCGAAGCGCGTGTGAACGTCGCGAAGTTCGATGGCAAGTGCCGGCAGCATGGCCCCTCAGATGCCCAACAGGTTGAAAAGCACCGAGAACAAGGCGTCTGCGACAATGACCAAAAAGATCGATTGAACGACGCTCACGGTGGTCTGGCGCCCAACGCTGTCGGCTCCGCCAGTGGCCTGAAACCCCTGAAAGCAGCCGATCACGGCAATGATTTCCGCGAACACCGGCGCCTTGCCGACCCCTATCACATAGGACCCCACGGTCAGCGCATCGCGCAGGCGATCCAAGAACGCCGCGAAGCCAACACCCAGCGAGGCCTTGGCGAGGACCATCCCCCCCAGCACCCCGAGCGCGTCCGCATAGACGGTCAGCAATGGAAGCGCAATGGCGAGGGCGATCAGTTTCGGCAGAACCAGAAGCTCCATGGGCGAGACCCCGATGGTACGCAGCGCGTCGATCTCTTCTGTCACCTTCATGGTGCCGATTTGCGCTGCATAGGCCGAACCCGAACGTCCTGCGACAATCACGGCGGTGAGCAGCGGAGCAAGCTCCCGGAGCATGGAGAGCCCGACCAGGTCGGCCACGAAGATGTTGGCCCCATAGCGGCGCAACTGACTGGCCCCTTGGTAGGCGATCACGACCCCCATCAGAAAGGACAGCAGGCCGGTAATCGCCAGGGCATTAAATCCCGCCGTCTGCAGATTATGGAGGACCGCCCGCCAGCGGATCCTGGCCGGCCGCACGAGGGAACGCGCCAGCACCGTCGACGCCTCGCCAAAGAAGGCGAGAATGCCCGCCGTCTCGCCCCACCAAGCCCAGGCGCGCCGGCCTATCGCCTCGAGCGCGCGCCGCCCGGGCGAGAGCGCAGGCGACGGCGCCGGAGCGAGAAGGGCGCGATGCGACCTGACGATCTCCAACAGGCGAGCATGTTCCGGTCGAAAGGCGTCGAACTCGACCCCTCGGCCGCGTTCCTCGATCCGCCGGACGACGCGATCGACGAGCCAGGCGCCGGCCGTATCCAGCTCGCTCAGCCGCTGTCCTTGCAGCCGAATGACGGGTGCAGTGGGGCATTCAAGGGCGTCCACCGCGGGCTCGAGAAAAGGCAGCGCGTTCAGCGTCCAGGCCCCCGCGAGTTCGATCTCCGGGGAG
This sequence comes from Pseudomonadota bacterium, assembly GCA_021817985.1. GTDB lineage: Bacteria > Pseudomonadota > Gammaproteobacteria > Burkholderiales > JAKAFK01 > JAKAFK01. Next base: position 2,658 of record JAKAFK010000091.1, read on the forward strand.
CCGGCGGAGCTGTGCAGCGTAGGCGTGGGCTCTGGCATAACGGTTATCGCGTCAGCCTCGCCGGGCGGCGGCTGACGGAATTTCCCCCGGGCAGCCACCGTCGGCACGCGTGTCCCCTGAGGGCGCATTGCAGTCTGGCCATACTCGAAGCTGAATCCTTCCCCATAGGTATCGGCTAAGATGCGCTCACCGCCATGCGCGCCACGATCTTGGCCGAGGCCGCGTCATAGAAGGCATGGGGCATGAACGGCGTCTCGTGCGCGATGCCCAACTGCCCGTTGACGTCCACCGCGATGATGCCAAGGTCTTTGCCGAGTTCTCCCGCAATGCGACTGAGCGCCCTCTGCACGGCCTGGCCTGCGTCCATCCCTTGGCTGACCGCGTCACAGACGGATTTGGTCGCAAGCGAACGCAGCATCAGTTCCCCCTGCCCCGTCGCCGAGGCCGCACCGGTCGGCGTCGCGTAGTTTCCGGCGCCGGGGATCGGCGTATCCCCGACCCGGCCGGGCAACTTCAGCGCAATACCCCCTGTCGAGGTGGCCGCCGCCAGTCCCTGCTTCCCGTCGAGCGCGACCGCTCCCACCGTCCCCGGCGCCAGGTCGACATAGGGGCGCAGCCAGTCGTAATGCGCGTGGCCTTCCATAGCCTTCTCATGCATCAGCGCATGGCGCCTTCTATGGTATTCCGCACGACGCTCGGGCGTGACCGGGTCATACTCGGCAAACCCCTTCGCTCGTGCGAAGCGCAAGGCGCCCTCCCCGCACAGCAGCACGTGGTGCGTGTCTTCCATCACCTTGCGGGCGACAAGCACGGGGTTCTTCACCTTCACGAGGCAGCCCACATTGCCCGTCCGGAGTCCCTCGCCCACCATCACACCGGCATCCAGTTCCGCTCGCCCCTCCAGGTTGAGCACGCATCCTGTTCCCGCGTTGAACGTCGGATCATCTTCCAACTCGACGACGGCCGCCACCACCGCATCCAATGCCGAGCCCCCCGCCTCCAGAATCCGGCGGCCGACCTCCGCCGCGGCGGTCACGCCGGCCAACGCGGCACCCGCCGTCGCTCGCCGCCACACGCCCGCTCCGCCATGCACGACAATCGCAAACATCGAGCCCCCTTCGTCCATTCAAGTGTCCGAATTATAGGCACTATGAGGTCAGGTTGCCCGCGACGGCGGTCTCGGCCTTGGGCCGACGCCAACCGGCAAGGACCGCGAGCAGGCGCCGGATGCGCGCCGCCCAGCCGCTCAAGGCGCGTCGCGACCGGGCAATCCATGGCCCGCGGTCTGGGTCGCGTGGACCTCCGGCTGCACAGCTTCGCGCCAGAGCATCATAAAGAGGATCATGAGGACCGGTCCAAGGAAAAGGCCGACCAGTCCAATCGTCTCGATGCCGCCGAGGATACCGAACAGGACCGCCAAGAACGGCAGCCGCGTCGCATTGCCGATCAGGATCGGGCGCACGAAGTGATCGGCAACGGCCAGCACCAGCAAACCCACGCTCAGCACCAGGATCGCCGATTCGATCCGACCCTCGGCGGCGAGAAACAGGGAAACGGCGCCGAAGACGAGCGGCGCGCCGAAGGGAATGATGGCGAGCACCGCCGTGACAGCGCCCAACAATGCGGGCGAGTCGGTACCGGCAAGGGCGTAGGCCACCCCGATCAGCACGCCTTCGCCGATGCCGACAAAAACCAAGCCGTTGACGGTGGCGCGAACGCCGCTCGGGACGCTGATCGCATACGATTGCCAGCGCGGTTCGAGCCACCGGCTTCCCAGGGCATGGATCTGCGCGGTCAGCCGGAAACCATCCTTGTACAGGAAGAACAACGTCAGGACGGAAAACCCGAACCCCACGAGCCGGTGCATGAGTTGGAAGCCGGCGTGCCGCAGCAGGACACTGAAGGAGCCAATCTTGCCCAGCGCCAATACGTGCATGAAGGTGGCCACGCCATTAGGCTTCGCAAGGGTTTCGTTCCACTGCGTCAGAACCCAGTATCCGACGACGGGCAGGCTGCCTAGCCATGGGGGCGGCCTCCAGCCTGTCGTGTTCACCTCGGACAAAAACCGCGCAGCCGCCTGCAGCTCCGAACCGAGCACGAGGGCAAGCCAGATGAGCGGAAGGCCGATCAGACAGGCGACGCCCATGGTGGAAAGGGCAGCAGCCGCCAGGTCATTGCCGCCCACGGCCGAGCGGACCCGAACATAGGCCGGCCACGTCGCGATCGCCAGCACTGCCGCCCACGCCATGGGCAGCAAGAAGCCGTGGACGACAAACGCGCTAGCCGCCAAGATGGCGACCGCAATCACCTCATTGATGATCATGCGTCGGCGGGTGTCGGACATCTGCGCAAGGCTTGCCAATAAACGGCCACCATGATGACAACTCGGCTTCCCGCCGTCAACGGATTTCGACCATCGCCCGCGCGCAGACACCTGGGCGCCCTATGCAAACTCCGGCGGGAGGGGCGGCGCAAGCGGTGCCTGGATCGAGCCGATCACCGAAACGCGCGCCGGCAGCCGGCGGCGTGCGGCTGAATTAGGTGGGTGATCAAGTGACACTATAACAACATGTCTTTGGGTACGCCCGCCCGTTTCAGGAAGCGCCCCAGCTTGTCCAAGGCTTCCTCCTGAATTTGCCGCACCCGCTCCCGCGTCAGTGCCAGCTGGTCAGCCAGACCGTCCAGCGTCGTGATCTCCTGGCCATTGAGGCCGAATCGGCGTTCGACGACCCAGCGTTCCCTCTCGCTCAGCCCCTTCAGGCATTCCTGTACTTGCTCGTCGCGCTCGACCGCCTGCAGCGCCTCGTCGGGCATCGGCGTGGTCTCGTCCGCGATCGCTTCGCCGACCGCAAGCGTCGGATCAATGTCGAGCGGGGCATCCAGTGACGCCATGCGTTCGTTGAAGTTCAGCAGCTTGCGCACTTCCTCGGCCGGTTTTTGCACCAACTGGGCGACATCGTCGGCGGTGGGGTCCCGCCCCTGCCCTTCCAGATGCCGAAAGGCGCGAAGACAGGTGTTGAGCTCCTTGATCAGATGCACCGGCAGTCGGATGGTGCGTGACTGGTTCATGATGGCGCGCTCGACGTTCTGCCGGATCCACCAAGTCGCATAAGTGGAAAAGCGGAAGCCGCGCTCCGGGTCGAATTTCTCCAGCGCATGAATAAGGCCGAGGTTGCCCTCCTCGATCAGGTCGAGCAAGGGCAGACCGCGGCGCGCGTAATGCTTGGCGATGTTGACGACTAAGCGAAGGTTGTGCACGATCATCTTCTGGCGCGCGGCAAAATCACCTTCCCTAACAAGCCGTGCGAGCGCAAATTCTTCGCTTGCCGTCAAGAGCGCGTTGCGGCGGATTTCCGTGAGATAAAGCTGTGTGACATCCACCCCGCCATCGGTGGGATGGTCATCCTCCACCGGCTGCACACCCCAAAGCGGCGAGGAACACTCGTCACCCACTTGCCGATCAGCGTCCTCCGGAGCATTTTCTCGAGCCATGTTGTTTTAGCCTCCAGTTTTGCCATGCCATAGATGGATCAGCCGGTGTTGGGCGCGGCCTCCGGTCGCCCTGCTGGGCTGATTGGTGGAAACATCGCCCCTGGGGTTAAGCCACCCCTGCCCTCCACCCGGCGGCCGAGGACGGCGGCGCCCCGCATGCAAATGGGGCATCGCGCCATCTGCTTTTTGAGAACCCCTCCGCAGCCCGCAGAAACCTCGGGACCATTCGCGAGAATCGGTCTTGGCGACCCATCGATCCCGACCGCCAAGTCACTCACTCATTTCGTCCCCCGCCAAGGCTGGCGCAAGCACCATGCCGGCCCGGCCCATCAGAGCACCGCCTCTTTCGTGAAGCCCTCGCGGCGCATGACGTGGCGCAGGCTTTGCAGTCCTTCCATCTGGATCTGGCGCACGCGCTCGCGGGTCAGCGCCAGGGTCTCGGCAAGTTCGTCGAGGGTGGCGACTTCGCAGCCGCTTAAGCCGTAGCGGTGCGCGATGACCCAGCGCTGCTTGTCGGTCAGCTGGGCAAGCCACTCGCCGATGAAGGATTCAACCTGAGAGGACTGGAGCAGGTCCTCGGACGGCGGGCTCTGTTCGTCAGGGATGGCCTCGACCATGGAAAGCGCGGGATCGATGTCCAGGGGGGCATCGAGGGAGACCATGCGCTCATTAAGGTGCAAGAGCTTCCGGATTTCTTCGACGGGGCGCTCCAGAAGGGCGGCAATGTCCTCGGGGGTGGGCTCGCGCTCGCTGCGGGTTTGGAGGTAGTGCTGGGCACGCAGGCAGCCGTTGAGTTCCTTGATGACGTGCACGGGCAGCCGGATGGTGCGCGACTGGTTCATGATGGCCCGTTCGATGTTCTGGCGGATCCACCAGACGGCATAGGTGGAAAAGCGGAAGCCGCGTTCCGGATCAAATTTCTCCAACGCGTGAATGAGTCCCAGGTTGCCCTCCTCGATCAAATCGAGCAAAGGCATGCCGCGGTTGATATAACGCTTGGCGATGTTGACCACGAGCCTCAAATTGCGCTCGATCATTTTCTGACGTGCGGTGAAGTCGCCCTGAACGATGCGGCGCGCCAGCTGCAGCTCTTCTTTCGGCGTGAGAAGGGCATTCTGCCCGATCTCGTTGAGGTACATATGAGTGATATCGCCATCGCAGGCAGGGGGAAAGTCCTCGCGCCCGGCAAACTCATCCTCCGCGGATTCCGCTGCTCCCGAGCAAAGGACGTCCTCAATTTCGTTCATGTCGCTCCCCATTAGTGAAGTTTTTTCTCGCGAACACAGCAGGTGTGTATGCATCCCGGACCGACGACGATCGCGCGGCCGCCCGGGATGCGCCACTACAGCGGATCGCTCCCCGCTAGGGAGGTCCGCGGCTAGCTCCTGCTCGCGCCGTATCCTAAAGCGCAATCGAATCAACGACCCTTTGGCCTGGAAGTTGGGGCGGGGTGACTACAATTCGCTTACGCTCTAATTTATGTGCCGATTATCACGCAACAATGATGACGATTCCAGTTACACGCATGTAACACAAGCCGTTGCGCTCTATGTCTTTCAGCCGTTTCTTTGGAGCGCGTCGCGCAAGGCAATGCCTATCCTGCGACAGGCACGGGACTATCCCCTGGCGAGGCAAGCGAGCTGCGCCGCGCGCCCGCACGAATCATCGAAGCGCTGCGTGCGCCGCTGGCCCGGCACTGGACAGCCGAAGTGGAAGAAGGTGTAGGGTATAGGACGCTCTGACGGAACTGGCCTTAGATGACGAGCGCGCCTTGCACGCAAGAACACTCTGGAATTGCCCAAGCGCAGGTCCGCTCGCGCGTGAGCCCGGTCAGAACAGCACGTCCTTGACGACGCCGATGCGTCTCAGGAAGCGCCTCAAGCTTTCCAAAGCGTCCTCCTGAATTTGCCGCACGCGCTCTCGTGTGAGCGCCAATTGCTCCGCCAACTCCTCCAAAGTCGCGATCTCCTGGCCATTGAGTCCAAAGCGGCGCTCGAGGATCCAGCGCCGCTTGTCGCTCAGCTCATGCAGCCATGCCTGTACCCGGTGACCGCGCTCAACGTCCTGGAACACTTCCTCCGGCATCGGCATCGCCTCGTCCGGGATCGCTTCACCGACCGAAAGCGTCGGATCAATGTCCAGCGGGGCGTCAAGGGAGGCCACCCGCTCGTTGAAGCTCAGCAGATCACGCACTTCCTCGACGGGCTTGCCCAACAGATGGGCAACATCCTCCGCAGTGGGGTCTGGCTTTCCCTGTCTCTCCAGAAATCGAAAGGCACGCAGACAGGAATTGAGATCCTTGATCACATGCACCGGCAGACGGATGGTGCGTGATTGGTTCATGATGGACCGCTCGATGTTCTGCCGTATCCACCACGTCGCATAGGTCGAGAACCGAAAGCCGCGCTCCGGATCGAATTTTTCCAGCGCATGAATGAGACCGAGGTTGCCCTCCTCGATGAGGTCGAGCAAAGGCATGCCCCGATTCGCATAGCGCTTGGCAAGGCTGACGACCAGGCGGAGATTTTGCTCGATCATCTGTTGCCGTGCGGTAAAATCGCCCTTCCTCACCCGCCGCGCGAGCGCACGCTCCTCGCTTGCGGTCAAGAGCCGGTTGTGGCCGATTTCCGTGAGGTACATCTGCGTGACATCCACCTCGACGCTCGGGGAGTGCTCATCCTCAAGATGGCCCTGATCAGGATGCATATCCCACAGCGTCGAGGAAAATTCATCGTCGAACGGCCGTTCAGCCTCATTCGAAAGATTCTCTTGAGCCATAGTCTCGCCCTCCAGATCTGCGATTTCACTCCCTTCACGCCCATCTGGCGTCGCGCCCTTCCCGTGGCCAACCCCCTCCGAGGGAGCCGAGGCCTGGCCGATCGACCTTTGGGATGTGCGCAGGCATGGATGACTTCGCCCACTTTCCCGAGAGTGGATTTTGGATGAATGCCTGTGCCCTCGGACAATCCCCTGCGCCTGCCCGCTGCGCGCAAGCGCTCGCATCCGCTTTGTCTTTCAAAGGGGGCTGCCGACACGCGCCGGCGCTACCGGAAATCGCGCCCAGTGCTCCCGCCATAACGATCACAAAGCCATATATGGACGCCCACTGTTTGCCAAGCGCTCAATCAATGATTTTGAGTAAGGTTGATTGCTGCCATATATCCGGACTTTGCTTGGAGCCTATAGCTCCGGTCCCTGATGGAATCCGCTGAGTGATGCCCTGTCAGCTGAACGCACTTAAGGTGCTTGGCTTTGTACGGGTTTGGTCACTCACGGTCTGACCTGTCTCGCCATCAATGTATTGATCGCCTGTGCAATCGGTGGTGGGTTGCTCCTTTGTTACTGGTTAACGATTCCTTGGCCGTGGAGCGCTGTCAATGGCGGGCTGGCTTGCCAGCCCGGCGCGGCTTTACCATTGACGGCGCGGAACGGCCGGTACGCTTTGGGCGCGGCTGTGTGGCGGCACTCTGCCGTCCACAGCCTGCCCAACTCATAGCGCCTACCATGATTGAGTTCATATGGCCTCTCATCCTGCCTGTCCAGGCTGCGCCGCCGCTGGGCGGGTGGAAACAAAGCCCGGCTCGTAATCCCTGTCGTTCGCCAGGAGCGCCCATGCGATGCGGATGTTCTTGTTGGCCAGGGCAACAGCCGCCACGTTCTTGTTGCGCCTTCCTACGCGCTTCTTGAGCCAGCAGTCCGGCGCCGTGTCCTTTTCGGCGAATCGAACGCATGCCCGTGCCCCGTGGATAAACAACGTGCGCAGATAGACGTCGCCCCGCTTGCTGATCCCCTGCAACACCTGTTTGCCGCCGGTGGAATGCTGCTTGGGCACGGCGCCTATCCATGCCGCGCACTGGCGGCCGTTCCGGAATTCGTGCGGATCGCCCACCGTCGCGACGAAGGCGCTTGCCGTGAGCGGCCCGATGCCGGGGACGTCGGCTATCTTTCGGCTGCCGGCATTCTCCTTGTGCCACGCAAGGATCTGCTTCTCGAGCGCCTTTACCTGCTCGTCCATCTTATTGAGGTTCTCCTCCAATCGCTGGACCAGCTCGCGCATCGCGCCAGGCAATCCGTTTTCCGCGTCTTCCAGGATCTCCGGCACCCGCGCGGCGATGGCCTTGATCCCCTTCGGCATCACGATGCCGAACTCGGAAAGCAGCCCCCGGATCTGGTTGCCTTGCGCCGTCCTCGCCTTGACGAAGGCTTGCCGCGCCCGGTGCACCGACAGGATCGCCTGTTGGTCCGGAGCCTTCACCGGCACAAAGCGCATGTTCGGCCGCCCCACGGCTTCGCAGATGGCCTCGGCATCGGCCACGTCGTGTTTGTTGGTTTTGCGGTAAGGCTTCACGAACTGCGGCGCCATGAGCTTCACCGTGTGCCCATACTCGCTCAATTTCCTCGCCCAGTGATGCGCGCTGCCGCACGCCTCCATGCCGATCAGGCAAGGTGGCAGGTTCGCGAAGAAACTCGCCATGTCCTTGCGCTTCACCTGCTTGCGCAGCACGGCCTTGCCATGCTCGTCCACGCCATGAACCTGAAATACATTCTTTGCCAGATCGATCCCCATTCGCGTAATCTTCATTTGGACGCTCCTTCTCCGCATGTGGTCTATGACAACCACTATATGGGGGCTCTGCCCCCTAGGGGGAGTGGGCGTCCATACCATTAGCTTTGCGTTTGGCGGGTGGTGAAAGGCGCGCAGCCCGTAGGGCTGCTTAGTCGGGCCGTTCCTGGTGTTCGATGTATTGCTTAATGACCGAGAGGGGCGCTCCTCCGCAAGACGCGACGA
>JAKAFK010000019.1 GCA_021817985.1 Pseudomonadota bacterium
CGCTTTGGCGGAACGGACGGCTTCAAGTTCGTGAACGGGGTGCTCGACAAGCTGGCGGCCGAAATGCGGGCAGACGAGATCCGCGCCGGGCGCGGCAAGGCCTCGGTGTGAGCGGAGCGCAGGCCGTCGCGCTCTCGGAATTCGATGTCATCCGTCGCTTCTTCACGCGTGCGAGCCCGCACGCCGTGCTGGGCGTCGGCGACGACGCGGCCCTCGTGCGCCCATCCGAGGGCATGCTTCTCGCCGTCTCGGCCGACATGCTGCTCGTCCACCATCACTTCTTCCCGGACGACGACCCGTTCCTGCTGGGTGGGAAGTGTCTGGCCGTCAACCTGTCCGATATGGCGGCCATGGGGGCCAAGCCGCGCTGGGCGACCTTGGGGCTCGCGCTGCCGGCGGTGGACGAACCCTGGCTCGAGCGGTTTTCCGCAGGATTTTTCGCGGTCGCGGAGCGCTACGGCGTCGAACTGGTGGGCGGAGATACGAGCCGCGGGCCGCTGACCGTGTGCATCCAGATCATGGGCGAAGTCCCGCCCGGCCAAGCGCTCAGGCGATCAGGGGCCCAACCCGGCGACGATTTGTGGGTGTCCGGGCACTTGGGCGATGCAGCGCTTGCGCTGGGCTACCTGCAGCGGCGCATTGCGCTTTCGCCGGCCGAGGCGAAAGCCTGCCTGCCGGTGCTGCATGCGCCGACGCCGCGGGTGAAACTGGGACTGGCATTGCGCGGGCTGGCGACCAGCGCGATCGATCTTTCTGACGGCCTGGCCTCCGATCTTTCCCACGTGCTGGAAGCCTCGGGCGTGGCGGCCGACGTCGATGCGTCGCGCTTGCCGGTCTCCCCGACCGGGGCGCAGCATCTGGCGGAGCCGGCGGGCCTGGCCTGCGTGGTGGCTGGCGGGGAAGATTACGAGCTCCTCTTCACGGCCCCGGCGGGGCGCCGGGAAGACGTGACACGCGTCGCTAGGAGCACGGACGTGCCCTTGACCCGGATCGGGCGCATCATGGCCGGTACCGGACTGACGCTGCGCGACGCCCAGGGGCATCCGATAAGCCTCGCAAAGCTGGGTTTCGATCATTTTTCGGGGGGCGGCGCGTGACGCGCGATCTGCCCGTCGGTCCGGCAAGCGCCTTGAAATCCCCGACGGTGCGCTTCATTCTGAGCGATCCCGCCTACTTCATCGCCTGCGGATTCGGCAGCGGGCTGAGTCCGAAGGCCCCAGGCACGGCGGGGAGCCTGGCGGCGATCCCGTTCTTTCTTCTGCTGTCCCCGGCGCTCTCGCGGGGCGAATGGCTCGTCTTCATCGGATTGGCCTTCGCGGTGGGCGTCGCCGTCTGCGAGAAGACCGGCCGGGCACTTGGCGTCGCCGACCACGGCGCCATCGTATGGGATGAAATGGTCGCGCTCTGGCTCGTGCTCGTGTTCGTGCCGGCGCGCTGGACATGGTGGGCTGCGGCAGTCGTCCTGTTCCGCCTGTTCGATATCTGGAAGCCTTTCCCGATCGGTTATGTCGATCGCATCAAGAATGGATTCGGCGTGATGGCGGACGATATCGGCGCAGCCCTCTATGCGCTCGCCGTGCTCCGGGCCGCGCTGGTGCTGGCGCACCGTCTCCACGGGGGTTAAGCGTTCGGACAGAGGAAGCGAGGACACATGGGCACCGACGATCTCTATCTATCGGCCGAGAAAGTGGGACAGGCGCTTAAAACGCGCCATCTGACGCTGGCCACGGCAGAATCATGCACCGGCGGCTGGGTCGGCGAAGCGGTGACCGCAGTCCCCGGGAGTTCGCAATGGTTTGATCGCGGCTTCATTACCTATACTAATGTCTCCAAGCAGGAGATGCTTGGGGTCTGTGCACAGACGTTGGCGGCGCATGGCGCCGTGAGTGAACAGACGGTGCGCGAAATGGTCGCGGGCGCCCTGGCCGGCAGCCATGCGCAGGTGGCGTTGGCGGTCAGTGGCATCGCCGGGCCGGGAGGTGCGGTGCCGGGAAAGCCGGTCGGCACGGTCTGCTTCGCCTGGGGCGGAACGTCGGGTTCCGTCGTCGCCGAGACCCGGCATTATGCCGGGACGCGTGGGCAGGTGCGGGCGCAGTCGGTGCAAAGAGCCCTTGAGGGCCTCCTGGACTGGCTCGTCTCGCAGGCTTGACCCGCGGGGCGCAGGGCGGCCGTTTCGGACGCACCGATACTGAACTGATGACCAGTACAAATGCCTGGGCTTTGTGTCATAATTCAGCGGATCATCGCGATATTACCCAAATACGACCGGGCCTTCGTGCCATCGCGCGAAGGCCCGGGATCACTCCCGATTGTTGGGGGCTTTTGCTCAAGGATCGCTTGACGCGCCGCCGACGATCCCTTTCGAGGATATCTAAGCAAATGGACGAAAACAAGAGCAAGGCCCTTGCGGCCGCGCTTGCGCAGATCGAGAAACAGTTCGGCAAGGGTTCGATCATGCGCCTGGGCGACAACGAAGTCGTGTCCGATATCCAGGTCGTCTCGACCGGATCGCTCGGACTGGACATCGCGCTTGGGGTAGGCGGCTTGCCGCGGGGGCGGATCGTGGAGATTTACGGGCCGGAGTCCTCGGGCAAGACGACGCTGACTCTGCAGACCATTGCCGAGATGCAGAAGCTGGGGGGGACGGCGGCCTTCATCGACGCCGAGCATGCCCTCGATCCGCAGTATGCCCACAAGCTGGGCGTCGACGTCTCCGACTTGCTCATTTCACAGCCGGATACCGGCGAGCAGGCGCTCGAGATTGCCGACATGCTGGTGCGTTCCGGCTCGGTCGACATCGTGGTGGTGGACTCGGTCGCGGCGCTCACGCCCAAGGCGGAAATCGAGGGCGAGATGGGCGATACCCATGTGGGCCTGCAGGCGCGCCTCATGTCGCAGGCCCTGCGGAAACTCACGGCCAACATCAAGCGCTCCAATACCCTGGTCATCTTCATCAACCAGATCCGCATGAAGATCGGCGTCATGTTCGGCAATCCGGAAACCACGACCGGAGGCAACGCGCTCAAGTTCTACGCCTCGGTGCGGCTGGACATCCGCCGGACGGGCTCGATCAAGAAGGGCGAGGAAGTGATTGGCAACGAGACCCGCGTGAAAGTCGTCAAGAACAAGGTCTCGCCCCCGTTCAAGCAAGCGGATTTCGACGTGCTCTATGGGGAGGGCATCTCCCGGGAAGGGGAAATCATCGAGTTGGGCGTGCTGCATAAGCTGATCGAGAAATCGGGTGCGTGGTACAGCTACAATGGGGACCGCATCGGGCAGGGCAAGGACAATGCGCGCGAATTCCTCAAGGAGCACCCGACGCTCGCGCAGGAGATCGAGGCGCGGATTCGCTCCCAGGTGGGCATCGCCGCGCTGGCGTCCGACGCGGCCCACGTCGAGGCGTGACCCGGTCGTTTCCGCCGGCTCGCGGAGAAGCGAGCTTGCATGAGCGGGCGCTGCGGTTGCTCGCGCGGCGGGAATATTCGAAGCGTGAACTCAATGCGAAGCTCGCCCCACATACCGAGAGCCCTGAGCGGCTCGCCCAATGCCTGGCTGAGCTCGAGGCGCAAGGACTCTTGTCCGATCGGCGGTTTGCCGAACAACTGGTGCACGCGCGGCGCGAGAAGTACGGCGCCATGCACATCATGGCCGAGCTTCGCGACAAGGGCGTCGAGGCCGACTTGGGCGCGCTGCGCGCCGAGCTTCTGGCGGATGAGCGCGAGCGGGCGAAAGCCGTGTGGGCGCGCAAGTTCGGCCAGACCGCGCGGGATGGCAAGGAACGCGCCCGGCAGATCCGTTTCCTGCAATCCCGCGGCTTTGACTTCGAAGTCATTCGCTCGATCGTCGGGGGGGACGGCGAGTGAGCACGTCCACCATGGCGTGCCTTGGCGGTATACTGTGACATTTTGCGGTGACGCGGCAATGCCGCGGGACGGACGGCGTGGCCGCCGTGAAGCGCCTGAGGCGGCAGATGGCAAGACTCTCTAATGAATGGGTAGGACCGGGACATGAAATCCAGTGAAATTCGACAAAAATTCCTACAATTTTTCGGGGATCGTGGGCATACCGTTGTCCCATCGAGTCCCCTGGTCCCGGCCGGCGATCCGACGCTGCTTTTCACCAACGCGGGCATGGTCCAGTTCAAGGATGTCTTTCTCGGGCGCGAGATCCGGCCCTACGCGCGCGCGGCGAGCTCGCAGCGCTGTGTGCGCGCGGGCGGCAAGCACAACGACCTGGAGAACGTGGGCTACACGGCGCGCCATCACACCTTCTTCGAGATGCTGGGCAACTTCAGCTTCGGCGACTACTTCAAGCAAAACGCCATCCGTTATGCCTGGGAGTTCCTGACCCGGGAGATGGGGCTGCCGCCGGAGAAACTGTGGGTCACGGTCTACAGTGAAGACGATGAAGCCGCGGATATCTGGCTGAACGAGATCGGCGTGCCGGCCGAGCGGCTTTCGCGCATTGCCGGTTCCGACAACTTCTGGCAGATGGGGGATACCGGACCGTGCGGGCCCTGCACCGAGATCTTCTATGACCACGGCCCGGATGTCGCCGGTGGGCCGCCTGGCACGGCGCAGGCGGACGGCGATCGCTACATCGAGATCTGGAACCTCGTGTTCATGCAGTACAACCGCGACGACGCGGGCGTCCTGCATCCGCTGCCCAAGCCATCGGTCGACACCGGGATGGGGCTGGAGCGCATCGCGGCCGTGCTGCAGGGGGTTCACAGCAACTACGAGATCGATCTTTTCGTCGACCTGATCGCCGCGGCGGCTCGCGTCACGGGGGCCACGAACCTGGCCAGCAATTCGCTCAAGGTGATCGCCGATCATATCCGCGCCTGCAGTTTTCTTGTCCTCGACGGGGTCATCCCGGGCAACGAGGGGCGCGGCTATGTGCTGCGCCGCATCATTCGCCGTGCCATCCGCCATGGCTACAAGCTCGGGCGGAAGACCCCCTTCTTCCATCAGCTGGTGCCGGATCTGGTGCGGGTGATGGGCGAGGCCTATCCGGATCTCGGGCGCGAGGCCGAACGGGTGGCGGCTGTGCTTCGGGCCGAGGAGGAGCGCTTTGCCGAGACGCTCGAGAACGGCATGCAGGTGCTTGATGCGGCCATGAAAGGCGGCGACCCGATTCTCGACGGCGAGACGGTGTTCCGGCTTTATGACACCTTTGGCTTTCCCCTGGACCTGACGGCCGATATCGCGCGCGAGCGCGGCTATACGGTGGATTTCGCCGGCTTCGAGCATTCCATGCAGATGCAGCGCGAGCGCGCGCGGGCGGCCTCGAAGTTCACGATGCGTGGAGTCGTGGAGTTCAAGGGGCAGCCGACCGAGTTCTATGGCTACGAGACCTTGGAACTGGAGGCGCAGGTGCTGGCGATCTACAAGGAAGGTACTCAGGTCAACGGCATCGGCCCCGACGAGGAAGGCGTGGTGGTACTGGATCGCACGCCCTTCTATGCGGAATCGGGCGGCCAGGTCGGGGATCGCGGCGAACTCGCGTCGGACCACGGGACCTTCGAAGTGGCGGATACCCAGAAGATCCAGGCGGAAGTGTTCGGCCACCGCGGGCGCCTGCGAACCGGACATCTCGAAGTGGGCGACCGGCTGCGCGCCCAAGTGGATGCCGAGGCCAGGCAGCGGGCGGCCTACAATCATTCCGCCACGCACCTGTTGCATGCGGCCTTGCGCGACGTGCTGGGCGCTCATGTGTCCCAGAAGGGTTCCCTGGTCGATGCCGAGCGCACCCGCTTCGATTTCTCCCATGACGCTCCCTTGAGCGCCGCAGAGCTCAAGGCGGTGGAAGACCGCGTGAACGAGGAGATCCGCAGCAACCATCTCGTGGCGGTGAGGCTCATGAAGTATGACGAAGCCGTGCGTCATGGCGCCATGGCCCTGTTCGGCGAGAAGTACGGCGACGAGGTGCGGGTCGTGGGCATGGGGGACTTCTCGACCGAGCTGTGCGGCGGGACGCATGTGCGGCGCAGCGGCGACATCGGGTTCTTCAAGATCGTCGTCGAGACGGGGGTGGCCGCGGGCATTCGTCGCATCGAGGCGGTCACCGGACCGGTCGCGCTGGCGCTCGTGCGCGCGCAGCAAACCCAGCTCCAGCACGTGGCAGATGCCCTCAAGGCCCAACCGCAGGAAGTCGAGCAGAAGCTCGCTCAGGTCATGGACAACGTCCGCGCCCTGGAGAAGGAGCTGTCCCGGCTTCGGTCGAAGCTTGCCGCCTCGCAAACGGACGAACTGACCGTATCGGCGGTCGATATCGCAGGCGCGAGGCTGGTGGCCGCGACGATCGAGGGTGCCGATGCGAAGGCCTTGCGGGAAGCCGTCGACCAGCTCAAGAACAAGCTCAAGTCGTGTGTGGCGGTGCTGGCCGCGGTCGAGGACGGGAAGGTCGTCCTCATCGGCGGCGTGAGCCCGGATCTCGTGGGCCGGCTAAAGGCGGGCGACCTTGTGAATTTCGTCGCGGGCCAGGTCGGGGGCAAGGGCGGGGGGCGCGCCGACTTGGCGCAGGCGGGTGGCACCGCCCCGGAAAAACTGCCCGAGGCCTTGGCGAGCGTGACCGACTGGGTGCGCGCCCACCTGGCCTGAAGACACTCAGAACGGCAGCGACAATCCCGCACGGGCGCCTAGCAGCGCCTTCCGGAAATCGCCCTGAATGCGTGCGAGGGCCTGTTCGGTATCGGCTTCGAAGCGCAGCACGACGACGGGTGTCGTATTCGACGGACGCATCAGTCCGAAGCCGTCGGCGTATTCGACGCGCAAGCCGTCGACGGTGATTATTTCCCGCGCATCGTCGAAGCGTGCCGTGCGCCGGAGCTCCTCGATCAGCGCATAGTTCTCGCCTTCCTTGAGCTTGATCTGCAGTTCGGGCGTGCATACCGCATCGGGCAGCCCGTTGAGTACCGCGTCGATGTCCTGGGCGTGGCTGAGGAGCTCGAGCAGGCGGGCGCCCGCATAGAGTCCGTCGTCGAAGCCATACCAGCGTTCCTTGAAGAAGACATGACCGCTCATTTCCCCGGCGAGCAAGGCACCGGTTTCCTTCATTTTGGCCTTGATGAGCGAGTGTCCGGTTTTCCACAGCAGCGGCCTGCCTCCGTGGCGGGTGATCCACGGCGCGAGGTTGCGGGTGGACTTGACGTCGTAGATGATGCTCGCACCGGGATTGCGTGACAGCAGGTCCTGGGCGAACAGCATGAGCTGGCGATCAGGAAATATGATTTTCCCCCCGCGTGTCACCACGCCCAGCCGGTCGCCATCGCCATCGAAGGCGAGGCCGATGTCCGCGTCCCCTTCGCGCAGACGGGCGATCAGGGCTTCGAGATTCTCGGGTTGGGAGGGATCCGGGTGGTGGTTGGGAAAATGCCCGTCCACCTCGCAGAAGAGTTCCGTGACCTCACAGCCGAGGCGCCGGTACAGCCGGGGCGCAACGGCGCCCGCGGCGCCGTTGCCGCAGTCGATCACCACATGGAGCTTGCGCGCGACCTTCACGTCGCCGGCGATGCGCTCGATATACGCGTCGGTGATGTCCTGCCGCGTGAGTTCGCCTTGACCGTGCGTCAGGCGGCCGTCCTCGATGCGCGTGCGCAAGTCCTGGATGGCCTGGCCCGAGAGCGCTTCGCCCGAGAGCATCAGCTTGAGCCCATTGTAGTCGGGTGGGTTATGGCTTCCGGTCACCATGACGCCGCAGCCCGTCGCGAGGTGAAAGGTGGCGAAGTAGACCATGGGGGTGGCGACAAGGCCGATGTCGACGACGTCGACCCCGGCGGCCTGGATGCCGCGCGCCAGGGCGGCCGAGAGCTCGGGTCCGGACAGCCGGCCGTCGCGGCCGACCACAACGGTGCGCTGGTCGCGGGCACGGGCTTCCGACCCTAGCGCATGACCGATGGCTTCGACGATGGCCGGCGTCAGGGTATGGCCGACCACCCCGCGGATGTCGTAAGCCTTGAAAATCTCCTTGGGGACTTGCATAAGGATCCTCGTGTGGATTGGACGAACATCCGGGTGGGAGGATCCCGGACTGTGCTCAGGCGAATTTTAGAGCACGGGGCCGCGCGATGCCACCCTCACCGGAGCCTAGGCCGCATAGACGGCATACCGGTTCTTGCCGCTCTGTTTCGCCTGGTAGAGCGCCTCGTCGGCGTGCCGCAACAGCGTCGCGGCGTCCTTCCCGTGCGACGGGAACACACTGATGCCCATGCTGGCGGACACCGAGAGCGCCTGGCCCGGAACGGTCATCGGCTCGCCCAGCAGCGCAAGGGCCTTCTTGGCCACCGCCTCCGTGTCGCCGTCGCTGGCGACTTCTGCCAGCACGATCACGAATTCGTCGCCGCCCAAGCGGGCCACGACGTCCATCGCGCGGACGCAACGCGTCAGCCGCCGGGCGGCTTCCTTGAGCACCTCATCCCCCGCTTCGTGGCCAAAGCGGTCATTGATCGCCTTGAATCCGTCAAGGTCGAGGTACATGACCGCCGCGCGTCCCTGATGGCGCGTGGCGGCCGCGAAGATCTTGGTCATTTCCTCGAGCAGCAGGCGGCGGTTGGGCAGTTCCGTCAGGGGATCGTGGTGCGCCTGCCGCACCAGGGATTCGGTTTCCTTCTGGCTCGAGATGTCCTCATGGATCGCGATGAAATGGGCGATCTCGCCGGACGGGTCGGCGACGGGCGTGATGGTCTGGCGGACGGTGTAGAGGCGGCCGCTCTTGTGGCGCTCGACCGTCTCGTTGGCCCATACCCGGCCCGCCAGGATGGTCCCCCACAGATCACGGTAGTAAGGCTCGCCGTGGTGTCCCGAGCGCAGAAAGCGAGGGTTTTGCCCGAGGATTTCGCTCAGCGCATAACCGCTTTGGCGCGCGAAGGCGTCGTTGGCCCATTCGACCCGACCGCTGCGGTCGGTGATGAACACCGCATTCGCGGCCGCGCCCAAGGCGCCGCGCAGCAGACGCAGCTGTTGCTGGTCGAGTGCGATTTCAAGGGCCACGCTCACGCGGGTGGCCACACTCCTCATGTTGTCGACCACGCGGATGTCATCGAACGCATGGTCCGCGGACGAATGAATACAGAAGGCGCCGAAGATCTGGCCCCGCAGGATCAGCGGGATGCCCATGGCCGAAGCGATCCCGTATTCGGTTGCGGCTTGCTGCCAGGGCCCGAAGCTGGAGTCTAGCGCATGCAGCACCTGGACGTCACCCGTACGGATGGCGCTGCCCGCGACCCCATGCCCTTCCGGCGTGTCGTCCCAGCGCACCCCGATCCGGGTGAGGGCTTGGCAGAATTCCTCAGCCTCACCCGCGCTCGCCAGCATCTTGAAGGTGCCATCCGTTTCCCTCCTCCCGATCCAGATGCACCCATAGCCAAAGACCCGGGCAAGTTCGCTGCACACGAAGTTCAGCCCCTCAGAAAGCTCCACACCCTTGAGGATGCGCTGGTCGACGGCGTGCAGCAGATTGTCGAGCACGCGTCTTTCGGATTCCTGGGTGATGTCGCTGGCGTAAACGGCTATGCGGGAGACGGTGCCTTGGCTATCGAGGATGGGATAGTAGGTGATCGAAAAGCGGCGCCCCTCCCGGATCTCCTCGTAATGGACCGGATGCTGGGTATGCACCGCGTCCCTCACCTGGTTGTACTGGTTGGCGGCGCAATCGGCGGGCAAGTCGTCATAGAAATTGGTGCCGACGAGCTGCGAGATGGTCCCGTGCAGCGTCTCGGCACAGGCCTGGTTGAGGGCCTCTATGGTGCCGTCCGGCTCGATCAGAAGCGCTGCCTCGGCCGTCGCGTTGAGGAGGGCCTGTGTGTGACGTTCGCTCTGCCGGGCGTTCAGGGCGACGGGCTCGTGACGGGAAAGATCGCGGGCAATGGCCAGAATCACCGACTTTCCCGGCGCGAACGCAATCGAGTGCGCCGCCAGTTCCACCGGCACCCGCGTGCGGTCGCGTCTTAGCAACGCGCCTTCGAAGACGAGATGCCCGGCGCTGTTGAGCCGTTTCATCCGTCCCAGCAGCGAGCTGGCGAGCTCGGGCGGCGTGATGTCCTGCATGCGCATCTGCAGCAAATCTGCGCGCAGATGACCCAGCGTTTCGCAAAGGGCCCGATTGACGGCCACCAGTCGGCCATCCCAGTCAAGGGCGAGGATGGCATCGTAGGCGTTATCGAACCAGGCGGAGAACATTGCCGGCCCTTGACGCCCGTGTTTTCGGCCACGCATAAGTTGTCGCCACGCTCTAAGGATGGAGATCCGCTCATCACGCGATCTGATCGGCTGTCGGTATTCGCACGCGACCTTGCGCGCACCCTGCATCGCAGGACCGAATCCTTCGGCATGTGGGTGTGGCGGCGCCATGGAAAGATGCGACGTGGGCCGCCGTATCCGTGTTCCCTTGCATCAGGGGGGCGGGTGACCGAGACACATTACGGGGGGCCTTTGGCAACCGCGGGGCGGCTCTTGCACTGGCGGAGCGTCCGGCGCCATTCTTCGCGGATGCGCCTGCGCATCGCCGGGTCGGTGGGCGCCTTCCGCAAGGTGGCCTGATCCACGGCGAGGGACAAGGACTGTCAACCCTCAGGCACGGCGCACTCGACATGCAGCCTCCAGTCGGCCTCCCGGGGCTTAATTTCGAAGACGTAAGTCTCGAGCCGACGGCCCTCGAGAATGGCGGCTGCCGCTCCAGCGCGGTCCGCCCGCGCGAGCCCTCTCACGTTATAGACGCAATCCGACCGCCTGACCAGCTTCGGGGGTGTCCCGGCCGGCCAGCGACCACGAAAAGTAGCGCAGGAGGTGCCGTGAGAGCCAGGACGCGCCGCCTGCGAAGCCGGCACCGAAGAAGCCGGCGTGGCCGCCGGTTCGCGGAAAGTGCAGGTGGATGCTGCGCGACACTTCGCAGGGTGCGGGAAGCGCCGCCTCGGGCAGAAACGGGTCGTTGCGGGCATTGAGGAGGAGGGTGGGGACGCGGACGTGGATGAGCCAGGGCTTCGCGCTGGAGGCCTGCCAGTAGGCGGCGGCACTCGGGAATCCGTGAATGGGGGCGGTGTAATGCTCGTCGAACTCGGCGAACGTGCGTGCGCGGGCGAGCGCCCCCGCGTCGAGCGCCAGCGCGTGCGTATGAATCTTGGTCAGCGCCTTATGGACGAGCGTTTTCAAGAAGTGGCGGGTATAGAGCAGGCGATTGACGCCATGGTCCAGCGCGCAGGCGGCGGCCGTCAAGTCAAAGGGCGTAGAGATGGCGGCCGCCGCGTCGAGCACGGGCAGGGCCGCTTCAGCCTGCGTCCCGAGCCACTTCAGCAGGGCGTTGGCACCCAGAGAAACGCCTACCGCGAGGAGCGGCGCGTTCGGATCCTGGCGTTCCTTGAGGCGACGCAGGATCCAGTCGACTTCTTGCGCATCGCCGGAATGGTAGGCGCGCGGCAAACGGTTGGGTTCCTCGCTGCAGCCGCGGAAATGGACGACGACGCCACGCCAGCCGATGGCGCCCACGGCCCGCATGAGGTCGCGGGCATAGGGGGAACGCGAACTGCCTTCCAGGCCGTGCAGCAAGACAATGAGGGGTTGCGCGCGCGGTCCGTCGATCCAGTCCAGGTCGATGAAGTCGCCGTCGGCGCTCTCCCAACGGCTGCGTCGATACGACAGCGTGAAAGTCCGCGGGAAGACGTATGGAAACAGGGTCTGCAGATGTCCGCCCGGCAGCCACCATGGCGCGCGATAGGCATCGGGAGCGAAAGGCACGGCGCCCTTCAATGGTAGAACGGGGCGGCAGGTCCTGCGAGCATGCGCGCGTTCGCAGGCGAGGGGGAGGCGTGATGGAGAATCATGCGCCAGCCGCGGGGCGTCAGGCGGTAGGCATTGGTGGCGATCACCGGGGGACGGGCGCGGCTCGAGCGCGCCGTCAGGATGTGTTCGTGCACGAGGCGGACCGACAGGAGTCCCTCCTCGAAGGCTTGCACCGGCTGGATCTCGAAGCGCAATGCGGAGTCTTCCCCGAAGAGGCGGCTCCACCCCTCAAGGACTGCCGTGCGACCCTGCAGCCGGGCGCCCATCGGATGCACGCACACGATGTCGTCGTCATCGGCCCAGATCATCATCATCGCTTCCAGATCCTGCGCCGCAAAGGCGCGATAGAATGCCTTCTCGGCATCCTGCGCGCTGGCCAAGCTTACTACGGGGTCCATCCGGGAGTGTGCGGGAATCCTCGCCGTGACTCGCGAGGCCGGATAGCTCGGCTTGCGAGACAAGCCCGATTTCCCGCTTCCTTGTGCAATGCTATCTTGGTTGATGGAAATGCCTTGTCGGCGGCCTGTCGCCTTGCGCGGGCCTTCTTGCCGCTGCTTGGCACGGCGCCGGGTCGGCTGGCGCTTGCCTTACCCATCAGTATATAACCATCGCGACTCGGTGCAGAGCCTTGCCGCCTTGTTCCGGTGCCCGCCGGCATGGGGCCGCGCGGTTTCCAGCGCGCCGCACGCGGGCTCGGCTATCATGAAAACATGCACGCTGGACAGTCGGTGAGTCGCGCCTGCGCCCTATCGGCGGCATGGCCTTTCCGAACTTCGGGATGCCTCGCAGCTCATGGCAAAACAGACTATAATCAGTCCCCATATTCTGATGGGGCCCACCGTGGATATTGATCCCGCCTTACTCGAGAAGTACAGCCGCCCAGGCCCGCGCTACACCTCCTATCCGACCGCGCCTTATTTCAGCGAGGCCTTTGGAGAAGCGGCCTGGCGCGAGGAAATGCGGACCAGCCAGGCGCTCGGCCGCGACTTGTCGCTTTATGTGCACATTCCTTTTTGCGACACGCTGTGCTACTACTGTGGCTGCAACATGGTCGCGACCCGGCGCTACGAGCGGGTCGAGCCCTATCTGCAGTGCCTGTCCCGCGAGATTCAAGCGGTCGCCGAAGGCGTTGCGAAGGATCGGCAGGTGCGCCAGCTCCATTGGGGGGGAGGCACGCCGACCTATCTGCGGCCGGCGGACATCGAACGGCTCGCGCATTGGGTGCGCGATGCCTTCACCGTTGCGGCGGATGCCGAAGTCGGGTGCGAGGTCGACCCGCGCGAGCTCACCCAGGGGCACATCGAGGCGCTGGCCGCGGCCGGGTTCAATCGCCTGAGCCTGGGCGTTCAGGATCTGGACGCGCGGGTGCAGCAGGCGGTCAATCGCGTCCAGCCGGCAGCACTCATCGAACGGGTGTACGGCTGGATGCGCGAGGCAGGTTTTCGCAGCATCAACATGGACCTCATGGTGGGGTTGCCGCATCAGACCTTGGAGAGTTTCACGCAGACCCTGGATCAGATTCTGGCCATGGGTCCTGACCGGCTGGCGATCTTCGGCTATGCGCATGTGCCTTGGCTGAAGAAGCATCAGACCCTGATCGTCCAGTCCGACCTCCCCAACTTCGAGACGCGCATCGCGCTGCAGAAGCTGATCCTCGATCGCCTGTCGCAGGCGGGCTACGTCTACATCGGCATGGACCATTTTGCACGTGCCGAGGACGAACTGGTCGTCGCGCAGCGAAGCGGGACGCTTTGGCGCAATTTCCAGGGCTATACGACGCACCGGCATTGCGACATCTATGCCTTTGGCGTATCGGCCATCAGCCAGACCGACGACGTCTACGTGCAGAATGCCAAGAAACTGAACGACTACCAGCGGCTGATCGGGGAGGGGCGTCTCGCCACTGAGCGCGGTTTGCGCGTGACGAGGGACGACAAGATACGGCGCGATGCCATCACGCGGATCATGTGCGACCTCGCCCTCGACAAGGCGGCGTTCGGCCGGCAATGGGCCATCGACTTTGACGCCTATTTCGGCGAGGCCCTGAATGACCTGGGCACCCTGGAACAGGATGGCCTGGTTCTGCTCACAGCCGAGTCCATCCGCGTGACCGAGCTCGGGCGCATCTTCCTGCGCAACATCGCCATGCCGTTCGATGCCTACCTCAAGGCGGAAAGCGCGCAGAAGCCGCGTTATTCGCGCACGGTTTGACCTCCTATGCAGGCGCGGCGTCCGTGCCGTGCGCTAGGTCGGTTCCGAGGTGTAGAACTGGTAGTTGCCGCGCCCGCGCTCCTTGGCGCGGTACATGGCGGCATCCGCCGCGCGGATCAGGCCCTCGGCGTCCCGCGCGTCTTCGGGGTACAGGCCGATGCCGATGCTGGCGGAAGTCGTGATCTCCCTGTCGTCGAGGGTCAAGGGCTCGGCGGCGGCAAGGATGATCTTGTCGGCGAGGGACGCGGCGTCCTCGCCATCGCGAATTTCCTCAACGATCACCGTGAATTCATCGCCGCCGAGGCGCGCGACCGTGTCTTCCTTGCGCACGCATGCGCGCAGCCGGGCGGCGATCGTCTGGAGCAGCGCGTCGCCTGCGGCGTGCCCCATGGCGTCGTTGATGAGCTTGAAGCGATCGAGGTCGATGAACATGAGCGCGACTTTCTGCTGGTGGCGGTCGGCGCGAGACATGGCTTGCTCGAGGCGCGCATTGAAGAGCAGACGGTTGGGCAGCCCGGTGAGCGCATCGTGATGAACCAGTGCGGTGAGCTTGGCCTCGGCGTCCTTGATGACGCTGATGTCCGAGAACACCGCCACGTAGTGCGTGAGCTGGCCGCCGGCGTCGCGCACGGCACTGATGCTCTCCCACGCCGGGAAAACCGTTCCGTCCTTGCGGCGATCCCAGATCTCGCCGCGCCATTGGCCGGTGGTCTGGAGCACCGTCCACATCTCGCGATAGAACGCCTCGTCGTGATGGCCGGAGCTTAGCAGGCGGGGACTCCTGGCGAGGACCTCTTCCGCGGCGAAGCCGGTAATGTCGCTGAAGGCGCGGTTGACGGCGGTGATGTGGCCTGTGCCGTCGGCGATGATGATCCCGTCGTTGGTGTTGTCGAACACCGTCGCCGCTTGCCTCAGCTTGTCTTCGGTATGCTTGCGCTCCGTGATGTCGCGCACCATCGCCTGCAAGCGCCCGTCGGGGAGGACCTTGGCGCTCACTTCGACCGGTAGGTGGCCGCCCGCCTTCGTAATGAACGTCCATTCCTCGACCTGCGTGCGCCCCGGATGAGCCGCGAGGAACGCCCGTAGCGCCGTGACGCGTGCGACATCATCCGCCGGCACGAGGTGCGTGATGCTTTGGCCGAGCAACCCGTCGTGCGACATGCCGAGCATCCTGCAGGCGGCCGTATTGGCGTCGATGAAAATGCCGTCCAGGTCGGCGATGAGGATTCCGTCGGAGGCTTGCTCTACCAGGAGGCGGAACGCTTCCTCGCTGGCGCGCACGGCCTCCTCGGCCTCATGGCGGGCAGTGATGTCGTGAACGGTGCCGATCATCTGGCGTATGCTTCCGTCGCGGTTTCTCGTCGCGATCTCACCGTGGGCCGAGACGACGCGCCGTACGCCGTCCGGCGTGACGATGCGAAATTCCGTGGTGTAGGGCGCCCCGTCGGTTTGCGCGGCCCGTAGCCGCTGGGCGAGGCGGCTTCGGTCGTCCGGGTGCACCCGAGCGAGCAGATCGGCGAAATCCAGGGCGGTTTGGCCGGGGCCCAAGCCGAATAGGCGATGAAATTCGGCCGAGCCTTCGACTTTGCCGCTGACCACCGTCCAGGTCCAACTGCCCACATGGGCCAGGGCTTGCGCGGTGGCCAGCTCCGTTTCGCTCCGGCGCAAGGCCTGCGCGCGGCGTATGTGGAGCGTGCGCATCCAGGCCAGCGCGAGGCTGACGAGCGCAGCGAGGGTGAACAGCACGAGCGCCGAGGTGCTGCCTCCCGGGCGCGCGCGCATTCGCCCCAGAAGTGCGGCCCATGGCGTGGGAAGGGCAACCCAGCTGAGGACAGCCATAGGCTGATCGACCAGGACTTTCCGACGATCGGGCGGGGGGACTGCCGCCCAGGCGAGCCGGCCTGCCCGATCACCGTGCGTGAGCGCGTCGGCACGAGCGGCGTTTAGTGTCGTCGTGCCGAGGGCGACCGCCAGCGCGCGCCCGGGTGCGGCCTGCGCGCGCCGCAGCGCGCTCTCCAGAGACGGTCCGACGCCGATCGCCTCGCGGGCGGACCTCTCCGCAAGAAGTCGGCCTTGAAGTGCCCCGCGCCTATCGAAAACGTCGGCTTCGCCGCGGATGACCGCGTGGCAGGCCGACTGGCGCGTACAGCGCATATCCATCCACACGAGCGCCCACCCTTGGCGCAGCGCTTCGGCTTGAACCGGATTCAGGCGCGGGGTCGGTATGCCGGCCGCCGCAACGGGCTGTGCCGTCCCATGGTTTCCGCGGCGGGCGAGCTCAAGCCATTCCTTCCCGGCGGTAGACATAAACCACAGACGCGCCAAGCGCGGCTGTTGCCGCGCAGCCCGGCGGAGCCGCCGCATCATGCGCGAGGACCGATCACTGGCCAAGTCGGCTGTGAGGCCGGGGGTATTCGCGACCGCTCGGAGCCACTCGCCCAGTTGGGTCATGTCGGCTCCGAGGCGCTGGGAGGTCAGCTGCGCACGATTCATCGCCTGTCGCTCGAGCCGGCTGTCGGCGGCGAGCAGATCAGGATAGTTGGCGCACAGGAGCGTGAACAGGACGAGGGCCGCGCCAAGCGCAAAATAGGGCAGAAATCGGCCGGCCACGGGCGGCAGTTCGCGGAGATGCTCGGGCATTCGCGCCCTCCTGGCGAGTTGAGGCACGGCCCCGGTTTTTCGCTGAGCGCGTCCTTTGTTCCTAAAGTTTAGACAGGCTTGCGCAGATTTTCAGGTGTGGCGGAAAGGCGTTGGGGTGGAATAGTTGGCGTGTTCGAAGCGGCGGCCGGCGCCGACCAAGGAGACGTCAAGTGCCATGCGGCCCCAAAAGTTCCGGCGGTATGGCTTCGAGAACCCGCTCGGGGGACAAGCCGGTGAGGCAGCCGTAATGGCCCAGGGGGCACTCCCGCTTGAAGCAGGGGCTGCACGGGAGGCCGAGGCTCAGCACCCGTGCGGTCGGGGAAAGAGGGGGGGTGAAGGCGGGCGTCGACGAGCCGTAGAGCGCCACGAGCGGCTTGCCGAGGGCGGCGGCGACGTGCATGAGGCCGGAGTCGTTGGTGACCACGAAAGCGGCATGGCTCAACAGGCCAATGGCTTCTTCGAGGCCGGTTCGTCCGCACAGGTTGACTGCGCGTTGGCCGGTCGCCTGCGCAATCTCGGCGCCCACGGCTGCGTCCTTCGGCGAACCGACGAGCCAGACGGCGTGCCCTTGCCGAAAAAGCGCCTGGGCGAGCTTGGCGAAGTGGCCGGCGGGCCAGCGCTTGGCGGGGCCATATTCGGCACCGACGCACAACGCGGCCGCGGGCTGGGACGCCGATACGCCCAGCTGTTCCAGGATGGCGAGGGTTGCCTGCGGATCGACGCGCAGGCGCGGGGGCGCAAGTGGCCGTGTGAGGGGCGTCTGGGCCTCCTCGCCGAGGAGCGCATAGCGCTCGACCATCAGGGGATAGGCCCGCGGATCCAGCGTCCGGGCGTCGTTGACGAGACCCCGCCGCATCTCGCCCACGAAGCCGGTTCGCAACGGGATGCGCGCGAGGAAGGGAATGAGTGCCGACTTGAAAGAATTGGGGAGGACGATGGCCTGATCGTAGCCGCGTGCGCGGATCTCGCGTGCGAGGCGATGGCGGGCCCTGATCTTGAGGTCGCCGTGCGCGAAGGTGTGGGGCAGGACCTCCGCGACTTCGGGCATGTGAGCGAGCAAGGCAGCCGTCCGTTCCGGCGCCAGCACATCGAGCGTGAGAGGCTGACGGCGCTCATGCAGGCGGGCGAAAAGCGGCTGCGCCATGACCGTGTCTCCGACCCAGCTGGGCGCGACGATGAGGATCCGGGGCATGGCGTTCGCTTAGGGGGTGCACAAAGGCGCGGCCGGCGCCGGCTTCAATGGGAGCCCGGGCGGGCACCGCCTTTCAGCCGGTAGACGGTGCCGCAATAGGGGCACTGCGCCACGCCGGTGGCCTCGATGGGCAGGAAGACCCGCGGATGGGCGTTCCACTGCGGTTGCCCCGTCATCGGGCAATGCAGGGGCAGATCGTCGAGGGTGACCTCGATCTGCCGCTCCGTTTGGCCTTGCGTCTGTGCATTCATGCGGTGGTGCTCGTCAGGCGTCGATGTCGGTGAGCCAGTGCCCGCGCGCCGAATCTTTTCCGGTCACGCAGTCGAAGAACATGGACTGGAGCTTGGCCGTGATGGGACCGCGGTCGCCCGAGCCGATCGCCCGGTTGTCGAGCTCGCGGATGGGGGTGACTTCCGCCGCCGTCCCGGTGAAGAACGCCTCGTCCGCGGCGTAGACCTCATCGCGCGTGATGCGCTTCTCGGTCACCGACAGTCCGGCGTCCTTGGCAAGCGTGATGAGGGTGTCGCGCGTGATGCCTTCCAGCGCGGAGGTGGTGTCCGGCGTGTAGAGCTGCCCGTCCCTGACGATGAAGACATTCTCTCCGGAGCCCTCGGAGACGAAGCCTTCCACGTCCAGCAGCAGCGCCTCGTCGTAGCCGTCGGCGGCCGCTTCCTGATGGGCCAGGATGGAATTCATATAATTGCCGTTTGCCTTGGCCTTGCACATGGTGACGTTGACGTGATGCCGCGAGAAAGACGACGTCTTGACGCGGATGCCGTGTTCGAGCGCTTCCTGGCCGAGATACGCGCCCCAGGACCAGGCCGCCACAATCACGTGCACGCTTAAGGTCTTGGCCGAGATGCCCATGGCTTCCGGGCCATAGAACGCCATCGGACGGATATAGCCGGAAGCGAGCCCGTTCTGGCGCACGGCCTCGATTTGCGCCTGCGCGATGGCGGCCCGATCGAAAGGCAGCTTCATGCCGAGGATGTGTGCGGAGCGGAACAGCCGGTCGGTGTGTTCCTTCAGGCGAAAGATGGCCGTTCCCCGCTGGGTCTGGTATGCCCGCACCCCCTCGAAGACCCCCATGCCGTAGTGGAGCGTGTGGGTGAGGACATGCGTGGTCGCCTCACGCCAAGGGATCATCTTGCCATCATACCAAATCAGACCATCGCGGTCGGCCATCGACATCTTCGTAAATCCTAGACTCAAAACATCGATTATGAACTAGTCCCCCAAGCCGCTCAAGAGCTGAACGGCTTGGGCTCCACGCTGGGGCGATGGGCGCGCCCGAGCAGCGAGGCGCGGGACGCGAGGGCATCCGCGTTCGGGCGGCCGCGCCCGGACGCGCTTGCGGTTTGAATGCGGTGGTGCATACTTAAAATGCTCGTTCGGTCCGCCGCGTCGATTCCTGGCCACGGCCCGAGCGTCCGCCCGAGGGGTATAGAGGCCTCGCCATCCTCTGGGATGTCGGCCGTCGAGCCCTGCGGGGCTGGAACGTCGTGATTCGTTGGACAGGAGCCGGGGGCCCGGGAACCAGGCCGTTGGCTCGCGCGGGCAGCATGGGCTCGACTGCCGTCATCCGTGGGTGTCGTTTCGCGAGGAACGCGCCCGTGCCCATGCCGCACCGTCAAGACTCAAAAGGGATCCGCTCGTGCGGATCGGGTGTGTCACGCAGCGCAAAACGGTACCGGGGATCCGTGTTCTTGGCCTTGCTCAAGTGATGGAGGGCGAGCGGGACGTCTCCTGCGGTTTGCTCTGGCAGTGCCAACCGCTCGCTTTTTGCTTGGGCCCTGCGCCCCAGTGCCCCCTGCGCCACGCGTGAACAGGTTGCCTCAACCGGACCGCGAACAGAGGGGGATGCGCAATGAACAATGAAGCTGAAACGACCATCGGCGCGGAATCGAATGCGAAGTTTTTGAGTGCTCTTGCGGCCTTTACGCAGCGGCATCGGGCGCGTCACTGGGAGGGTACGTTCAGCGAGTTCGTGGAGCATGTGCTGCCGCAGGATCCGCGCAACATCACGCGAAACAGCCACGAGTATGTCTGGGACATGCTGCGCTGGACGGGGACGCGGCTGGGCGAAGCCGAAACCGAAACCCCGTCGGAAGGCGGACGCGCGAGTCCCTGTGGTCTTTTCCGGCAGGATCTGTTCGGCGTCGATGAGTCTCTCGGGCGTGTCGTCGATTATTTCAAGACGGCCGCCACGGGCTCCGAGGTCGGCCGTCGGCTCCTGCTGCTGCTTGGCCCGCCGTCCGGGGGCAAATCGACGCTGGTGATCCTCCTCAAGCGCGGGCTCGAGGAATACAGCCATACCGATGCGGGCGCCCTCTATGCCTTGAAGGGCTGCCCGGTGCACGAATCGCCGCTCCATCTCGTGCCCCATACGCTGCGCGCGAATTTTCGCGAGACGTACGGCGTGGACATCACGGGCGAGCTGTGTCCTTTGTGCCGAGCGCGTCTCGAAGACGAGTTCAATGGCGACTTCCTCAAGTGCCCGGTGGAGCGGATCTTCATTTCCGAAGCCGGCCGCGTCGGCGTGGGGACCTATGCGCCGCACGACCCGACTACGGCGGACATCGCGGATCTGGTGGGTTCGGTGGACTTGTCCAAGGTCGCGGTGTATGGCGACGAAGGTGATCCGCGTGCCTGGTCCTGGTCCGGGGCGGTCTACGCGGCCAGCCGCGGTCTGCTCGAGATGATCGAGATTCTCAAGGTCAAGCGCGAATTCCTGTACCTGCTGCTCACGCTCACCCAGGAGAAAAACGTCAAGGTTTCCCGTTTTCCCCTGATCTATCTTGACGAGACCATCCTGGCCCACACCAACCTTGCGGAGTTCCGGAAGTTCCTGCAGGAGGAGGAGAACGAGGCGCTGCTCGATCGAATGGTGATCATCCAGGTGCCCTATACCCTCTCCTATCGCGAGGAGGCCCGCATCTACAAGAAGCTGATCTCGGCGGCGCCGGCCTTCCGTGCGGTGCACCTCGATCCCCATGCCCTGCATGTGGCCGCGGTATTCGCCGTCCTCACGCGGCTACACGCCTCCGAACGCCGCGACCTGGACTTGCCCAAGAAGCTTCGCCTGTATGCCGGCGAGGATCTCGAGGGCTTCACCTCCATGGACACCGAGCGCATACGGGGGGAATCACCCGAAGAAGGGCTGTCCGGCGTCAGCCCACGCTTCGTCATCAACGCGCTGTCGGGGGCGATTTCCAAGAGCAACGTCTGCAGTCTCACCAGCATGGAGGTGCTGCTGGCACTGAAGGATGCCATCGAGTCCGACGCGCGCATGGACGCCAAGCAGAAGCGCTCATGGGTGGATTTTCTGGTGGCGGCGCGCAAGGATTTCTACAATCGTTGGGTCAAGGAAGATGTCCACAAGGCGCTGTTCGCCTCGTTCGAGGACGAAGCGCAAACCTTGCTCGACAAGTACCTCGACGAGGTGGAGGCGACGCTCGACAGCCGGCAGATCGAAGATCCCATGACCGGAGAGCGCCGCCAGCCCGACGAACGCTTTCTGCGCTCGGTCGAGGATAAGCTCGGCATTTCCGAATCGGGAAAGACCACCTTCCGCCAGGAAGTCGTGCGCAAGGCCATGGGCGCTTATAAGCGGGGCGAGAAGTTCACGCTGGGCAGCCATGCCCGGCTGCGCGAGGCGATCGAGCTTTACCTTTTCGAGGAACGGCGGGATGTGCTGCGGCTGGTCACCTCGGCATCGCGACCCGACGAGGAGACGCGGCGGAAAGTTTCGGCGGTCGAACACCGGCTCGTGGACGAATATGGCTACGATCCCCACAGCGCCCAGGAGGCGCTCAACTACGTGACCACCTTGCTGTCGCAGGAGTGACCGGCCCGCTCGAAAGGGGGCTGGGCGCGGCGGGGGTCCGGGATGGTGAGAACCGACATGTCTGAAACGAGGCAATGGTACGACCTTTTTTCTCGCGGGGCGCGTGATTGGCTGCGGCACAACGAGAAGATACGCGATGCGGTGAGACGGGAGTTGCCCGACCTCATCGCGGGCTCGGATCTGATCTCGCGGCCGGACAACCGGGCAGTGCAGGTTCCCGTCCGTTTCCTTGAACACGCGCGATTCCGGCTACAGGATTCGGACACCCGAATGGGGGTGGGGCAAGGCGAAGGGCAGACCGGCGACGTGCTGACGCCGGTCGACAGCGGGCGCGACGGCGCCGCGAAGGCCGCAGGCCAGGGCGAGGGCGAACTGAGCTTCCTGCTCGAGTTCAAGACGGACGACATCATCGACTGGGTGTGGGAGGAGTTCAAGCTCCCGCACCTCAAGCCCAAGCTGTCGCCCGCGATGGCAGGCGACGATTGGGTGAGGGAAGGCTGGGACCGGCGCGGGGCGCGCGCGCGGCTGGACCGGCGCCGGACCCTCAAGGAGGCCGTCAAGCGGCGGGCCGTCGAGCCGGCGGGGCCGGCGTTCGTGGACGAGGACCTGCGCTTCCGTCAGCTCGCGAGACGTCCGCGCCCGATCAGCGCGGCGGCGGTCTTCTTCGTCCTGGATGTGTCGGCCAGCATGGAAGAGTCGCAGCGGCGACTGGCCAAGACCTTCTTCTTCTGGGCGCTGCAAGGCATTCGCCGGCAATATGCGCGCGTCGAGACCGTGTTCATCGCCCACACCGTGCGTTCGTGGGAGTTCGGAGAAGACGAGTTTTTCCAGGTCAAGGGCGAGGGGGGCACTGTCGCGTCGACGGCGTTCGCGCACGCGCTCGACCTCTTGCACGAGCGCTTTCACCCTTCGCGCTACAACTGCTACCTTTTTTACGCCTCGGACGGCGACAATTTCACCGAGGACCATCACGCCGCCCAACGGGCGCTGGATGAGCTCGTGCAGTGCCTGAGCTTCATGGGGTACGTGGAGACCGCCTCCGACGCGCTGGCGCATTTTCCCGACACCGAGATGGGAGGACTCTTTGCGGGGCTGGAATACGCCGGCCATCCCGCAGCAAGCTATCCGCTCAATCGCGCCGACGATATCTGGGGTGCCATACGCTCGTTTTTCAGCGAGCGCTCGCGCGCCGAGGACGGCAAACATGGCTGAACGGCTCGCGCAATACGCGGCCCGCTTCGAGGAGTTGGCAGGCAGCCTTGGATTGGACTACGACCCTGTCGATTTCGAGCTGGTGCCACCGGCTTTCATGCTCGAAGTCTCGATCTACGGGCTGCCTGTGCGCATGCCGCATTGGTCTTTCGGCGTGCGGTACATCTACCAGCTGGTGCAGACCCGCATGGGCAATTCGCAGATCTTTGAAGTGGTCTTTCCCGGCGATCCCAACCGCGCCTACCTGGCAGACACCAATAGCCTGGCGGAGAATTCGCTGGTGACGGCGCACGTGCTCGGACACGCGGATTTCGCCAAGCACAACGCGCTTTTCCAGCGCAGCCGCCAAGAAGCCGGGGCGCACATTGTCGAGCAGGCGGCCACCCGCGCACGCCGCATCGAACGTGCGATCGTCGAGTTCGGCCAAGGCAGCGTCGAGCGCGTGCTCGACTGCGCGCTGGCGCTGGAGCAGCACATCGACGTGAACCAGGCGATCGGACGGGCGCCCTATCCGGTGTATGTGCCCGAGGGGCCTCAACGGGCCGCCGATGCGTTTTCCTCTCGCTTTCGCGACTTGCCCGGGGAGCCGGCGGCCTCGGTCAAGCCGGTCGCCGGACGTCGCGCGCCTGTCCCGGCGCGACCGGAAAATGACTTGTTGTGGTTCATCGCCCAGTACGCACCGGAACTCGAGGATTGGGAGCGCGAGATTTTTCTGGCCGTGCGCGAAGAGTCATTTTACTTCTACCCCCTTTTCGCCTGCCAGATCATGAACGAGGGCTGGGCGGCATATTGGCACGCCCGCCTCCTGCGGGAAGCGACGTTTCTGCCGGAATCCGTCTATGTCGACGCGATCAAGTCGCACTCCGACGTCGTGAGCCCGTTCGCGGGCGAACGGCGCCTCGCGCTCCAGGCCAACCCCTACCATCTGGGCTTTTCCATATGGGAGCGCATCATCGAGGAGCAGGGCGTGGAGGGTGCGCGCAAGATCCGCGACCAGGAGGACGACTTCGGCTTCGTTCGCAATTACCTCGATGCGAGGCTCGCCGAGACGTTGCAGCTGTTCGTGTACGAGGCGGAACGTCGCGGCCGCATCGAAATTGTCTCGAAGGACATCGAAAGCCTGCATGAGCGACTTTTGGCACCCAAGTTCAACTATGGCGCCCCTCGCGTGAGCGTGAGCGAGATGAAGACCGACGGCACCCTGGTGCTCACGCATGCGCACCGCACGGATGGCCGGGGGCTCGACTTTGACCGCGCCGTGAAAGTGCTCGACTACATCCACCGTGTCTGGCGGCGTCCGGTCATCCTGCACACCGTGGACTTTCAGGGGGCCTCCAGGGTGCTCAAGGCGGGGGCGGACCGCAGCGACTGACGAGCCCGCCGCTCCGTTCCCCGGACTTACGCGGCGGCGCCGAAAATGAACGTCCAAAGGCGTTCGACCGTCTCCCTGTGGCGGGCCACGGCCTTCGGGTCGACGCGCGCGACGGGTTCTCCTTGCAGTCGTTGCGCGTGCTGCAACCTGCGATAGTCCCGGTAGGCGCGTCTTGCGGCCTGGGCGAGTGAAGGCTCGATCAGGCCCAGCGCGCTGGCGGTTGCGATGAGCGCCAGGTTCCCGCTGTTGGCACCGAGCTCCGGGTGCGCATGGGCATGGGCCAGCACCAAGTACTGGACGCAAAACTCGATATCGATCATGCCGCCGCGGTCATGCTTGACGTCGAATTGTCCGCTTTTGTTGGGATGTGCGGTCAGCACCTTGGCCCGCATGGCGGTCAATTCCTTCTTGAGCGCGGCAGGGTCGCGCGGCGCCCTCAGGATTCCGGTGCGCAGCTGCTCGAAGCGCTGCCCGATGGAAGGGTCGCCGGCGATGAACCGGGCGCGCGTCAAGGCCTGGTGCTCCCACACCCAGGCTTGGGTGCTTTGGTACGCCTCGAAGGCGTCGAGCGAACTCACCAGCAGGCCCGCGGCCCCGTTAGGTCGCAGCCGAAGATCGATTTCGTAGAGGATGCCCGCGGCGGTGAAGCAGGTGAGCCAATGGGTGATGCGCTGGGCGAGTCGGGCATAGCGTTCCGGTGCCTCGGGATCGGGATCGTCGTACAGGAAAATGATGTCGAGATCGGAGGCGTAGCCCAGTTCGCGCCCCCCCAGCTTGCCATAGCCGATCACCGCGAAGGCGGGGGAGGGCAGATGGCGTCCCGGCTGAACCGCCCAGCACTCTTGCAACACCCATTCCACGATCACTTCCGCAAGGTCGCTGAGGCGATCGCTCAAGATTTCAAGAGGCAGGCGGCCTGCGAGGTCCTGGACCAGGAGATGAAACGTCTGGGCATGCTTGAAATGCCGCAGCGCATCCATCCGCGGGTCGACATCGGCCTCGGCTTCGCTCATGGCGCGTGCGAGCGCCTCGCGCAACTGCGGTTTCTCGAGCTCGGCCGCACTCAGGCGGGTATCGAGCAATTCGTCGAGGAGAATCGGATGGCGCGCGAGGTACTCCGCAGCCCAGGCGCTTGCGCCGCAGAGCCTTGCGACATCGGCGAGGGCTGCGGGATATTCCGCGAGCAGGGCCAGATAGGTCTCTCGACGGGCGATGCTTTCGAGGAGCGCGAGCATGCGGGACAATGTCTCGCCGCTATTCGGCGCCTGGCCGGCGCGGGTGATCACGAGAGGCATGAGACGGTCCAGCCGGTCGCGGCTTCCGGCCGGGAGCTGTCGGTAACGACTGCTTTGCCGGAACGCAACAAGCTTGTCCCAGGCCGCCTCTGGCTGCGCGAAGCCGGCCGCGGACAGCCGCGAGTGTGCTTCCTTGGGGTCGATCTGGCTGATCCAGATCGGCGGCAGGCCGGGGTCGAGGGGCGCAGGCGGGCCGAAAATGTCCTCGAAGTGGCGCGAGACGAGCGCGCGGTGCCGGGCGAGTTCACTGAGGAAGCCCTCGCAATCGTCGAATCCGAGGCTCTGGGCAATCTTCAGCGCATCCGCAGGATCCAGGGGGAGGTTTTGCGTCTGGGCATCGTCGAGGTACTGCAGGCGGTGTTCCAGCCTGCGCAGGAAAGTATAGGCTTGGTCCAGGTCGCTGACGGCACTCGGCGCGAGGCGAGCGCTGTCCCCCAGGGCGGCGAGGGCTCCCCGTGTCGCACGTATGCGCAGGCGGCGCGAGCGGCCGCCCCGGATGAGCTGAAACACCTGGACGATGAACTCGACTTCGCGGATGCCTCCGGGCCCGAGCTTGATGTTGGACTTCAAGTCCCGCCGAAGCACCTCTTGCCGGATCTGGCCGTGCAACGCGCGCAGTTCGGCGATGGCGCCGAAGTCGAGGTAGCGCCTGAAGACGAACGGTGAGACGATTTTGCTGAGCGAAGAGCCGATGTCGCCCGCATCGGGCCGGGGCAGGGGATAGGTCATGCGCGCCTTCACCCAGGCGTAGCGCTCCCAGGCCCGCCCTTGGGTGATGAGGTAGTCTTCGAGCATGGCGAAGCTTGCGACGAGCGGGCCGGAGTCGCCGTATGGGCGAAGCCGCATGTCGACGCGAAAGACGAAGCCGTCGGCGGTCGGCTCGTTGAGGGCGCGGATGAGCGCGCGTCCCAGGCGGACGAAGTACTCGTGGTTGCTGATGACCTCGGGGCCTTGCGTCTGCCCGTCCTCGGGATACGCGAATATGAGGTCGACGTCGGAGGACACGTTGAGTTCGCGGCCCCCCAGCTTGCCCATGGCGATCACCACCAGCGATTGGGGGCTGTGGCTGTCGTTTCCGATCGGGCGACCGTACCGCTCGGCAGCCCACAGGCTCAAATGATCCGTGGCGAAAGCGATGCCGAGGTCGGCGAGTGCCGTCATCGTGGTCATGACTTCATCGAGGGTCGCGAGTCCGGCGAGATCGCGCACCAGGACGCGCAGCATGATCCGTTTGCGCAACTCGCGCAGGCGCTTCCAAAGATCGGCTTCGGAAGAGATGGGCTGTGCGGCGAGAAAGGCGCGCATGCCGTCTGCGCCCCAGGGCTGGAGACCATCGCCCAGAAGCCACAGGCGCAGCAACGGATCCGCGTTCAGGCAGCTGCGCGCATAGCGGCTGAAGCGCTCGGCTTCTTCGATGGCCTGCTTGGCGGGATCGTTCATCATTCGCAATGCCAACTGTGAGTGCCCATGCGACCGGCCGAATGTTCGGTAACTGATCGGATTTCCATAATGATACAGCGGCCGGCGTTGCCCAGGACTTTTCAAGTGTGCGTGGCAACGAGGAGGCCGCGGCGCGGGTGGAGAGGCGCATCGCAGTCGGCCAGCCGTCGAGCGGTGCCATGACAGGGCATCCGGTGAAGGCGTGCTGATCGGGAACCGCGTGCCCTGGTTCGAGCATCCGGCAGGCCGCGGTTGACGCGCAACGCGAGCCCTAGCCGCCGCTTCGTCTGGTCGCTGCCGGCCATCCCGGCAGGCTCACCGTCAACACCCCGGCCATCACCAGTGCCGTGCCCGCCAGTTGGACCGTGGTCACCGGTTCGTTCAGGAACAGGGCGGCCAGAAACAGCGTCGAAACCGGCCCGCTGGCGCTGATGAGTGCCGCAGAGCGGGCGCCGACCCGACGGATCCCGGCGGAGAGCAGGAACGCCGGCATGACGGTGGACAAGACGGCCATGCCGAGCGCCAGGCCGTACACGGGAATGGGCTGCTCCAGGCGTCCAAGCGGCTGAGTCGCGAGGAACTGCATCACGCTGGCCACGCAGGCGACCGTCATGGCGTAGGCGGTAAAGCGCGTCGCGCCCAGCCGCCGGATGATCTCGCCGCTACCGACCAGATAGCCTGCATAGGCCCAGGCGCTTCCGAATACCAGGGCGGTACCGATTACGCTGCCGGGCTGCCTTTGCGCGAGGCCCTGCAGGAATACCAGGGCGATCCCGCCGTAACTCAGCGCGAGCGAGAGCCTCTCGCGCCGGCCCACGGGGCGGCGATACAGTATGGCGGTGAGGATCACCACCAGGGTCGGATAGACGAACAGCACCAGGCGCTCGAAATCGGCGGTGATCCATTGCAGCCCGAGAAAATCGAACAGTGCGGCCAGATAGTAGCCGAGGATCCCGAGTCCGCTCACCATCAGCCAGTCGCGGCCCCGCATGGGCTGTGGGGCACGGCGGTGCTGCCAGGCGGCGGCCGCGACGAAGAAGGGCACCGACAGCAGCATGCGCAGCGTGAGCAGAGTGACGGCGTCGATCCCATAGCGGTATGCAAGCTTGATCAGCACCGCCTTGGCCGAAAAGCCGAGAGAGGAAAGGAGCACCAGGCCGGCGCCCAGCAGCGCCGAACTGGAATCGTCGGGTGTGGCGGTAGCGGTGTTGTCTTGGGTCATTGCATGGGCCTTCGGTTGGGGCGGGCCATGCAGCGCGGCGACAGGAGCTTCGGAACGACCGCGGCGGACCCGCGGTGGTCGATGGGGAGGTTATGACAATTGAAGACGACCGCGGCAGGAAACGAGCCACAGGCGCCATTTCAGGACATGAGCGTGACGGATCTTCATGCCGCGGAGTCTACGAGGTGCCCTGTCCAGCTGTCAAGACCTCGCGGGAGGGTTCGTAGGCGATCGGCGGATCGCGCTCATGGGGCGAGATCCACCGCCCGCACGCTCGCAGTGCCGCGGGTGACGATTGACGACGGGATCCGCAGCCATCTGCATGCGCATACCCTCGGGCAAGCGCTTCCACACGGCGCGCACCTTGGGTCTGGATCCCCAGGGGTTGGCTCGGGAGACTCGCCCGCCTATGGTATCATGCAGGCTCGGCGTGGTTCGCAAAAGGCCTCGCATGGAACTCTCCGGCGAAGGTCAATGGATTCTATACTGGACAGCATACTCGGGGCGGCATGACGCCGTAGGGAGCGGTGATGGCGACAATCGAATCAATCCTTTCGGAAACGCGGATTTTCCCGCCTAGCGAAGCCTTCGCGATGCAGGCGAATGTTTCGGGCATGGGCGCGTATTCGGCGCTGTGCGCGAAGGCGCAGGACGATTATCCGGGCTTCTGGGGGGATCTCGCCCGTCGCCACATTTCCTGGCACAAGCCTTTTGCCCGCGTACTCGATGAGCGCGATGCGCCGTTCTTCCGTTGGTTCGACGACGGCGAGCTCAATGCCTCGTACAACTGCCTGGACCGCCATCTGGCCTCCCAGCCCGACAAGACGGCGCTCATCTTCGAGGCCGACGACGGGCAAGTCACCCGCGTGACCTATGCCGAGCTTTTCCAGCGCGTGTGCCGTTTCGCCAACGCGCTGAAGGGCCTCGGCGTGTCCAAGGGCGAGCGCGTGGTCATCTACATGCCCATGAGCATCGAGGCGGTGGTGGCGATGCAGGCCTGCGCGCGCATCGGCGCGATCCATTCGGTGGTCTTCGGGGGCTTCTCGGCGAAGAGCCTGCATGAACGCATTCTGGATGCCGGGGCGGCGGTGGTCGTGACCGCGGACGAGGGCATGCGCGCCGGCAAGGCCGTCGCCCTCAAGGCGGCGGTCGATGAAGCGCTCGGGCTCGGGGGCTGCGATGCGGTGCGCCACGTCGTGGTCTACCGGCGCACGGGCGCCGACATCGCCTGGAACAACGCGCGGGATCTCTGGTGGCACGAGGTGACACAGGCGGCTACGGATCACTGCGACCCGGTGTGGATGAACGCCGAAGATCCCCTCTTCATTCTCTATACCTCGGGTTCGACCGGCAAGCCCAAGGGCGTCCAGCACAGCACCGGCGGCTATCTGCTGGGTGCCGTGCTGAGCCTGGCCTGGGTGTTCGACTACAAGCCGACGGATGTCTTTTGGTGCACGGCGGATGTCGGCTGGATTACCGGGCATACCTACGTCGCCTATGGCCCGCTGGCGCTCGGCGCCACCCAGGTGATCTTCGAGGGCGTGCCCACCTTTCCGGATGCAGGGCGGTTCTGGAAGCTGATTCAAGACCACCGCGTCACGACGTTTTATACCGCGCCGACCGCGATTCGATCGCTCATCAAGTTGGGTGCCGATCTTCCCCACCGCTACGACCTGTCCTCGTTGCGGCTATTGGGGACAGTGGGCGAGCCGATCAATCCTGAGGCCTGGATGTGGTATTACGAAACTGTGGGGGCGAGCCGCTGTCCTATCGTCGACACCTGGTGGCAGACCGAGACGGGGTGCCACATGATTGCGCCGCTGCCTGGTGCGGTGGCGACCAAGCCGGGGTCGTGCACGCTCCCGCTGCCCGGCATCATGGCCGATGTGGTGGACGAGCATGGCGGCCCGGTCGAGGACGGCCATGGGGGGTTTCTGGTGATCAAGCGGCCTTTTCCGTCGCTCCTCCGGACCCTGTGGGGCGATCCGGAGCGGTTCCGGAATGCCTACTTTCCTCCCGAGTTGGGGGGCAAGTATTACCTGGCCGGCGATTCGGCTCACCGGGACAAGGACGGCTATTTTTGGATCATGGGGCGCATCGACGACGTGCTCAATGTGTCGGGTCATCGGTTGGGCACCATGGAGATCGAGTCGGCGTTGGTGGCCAACCCGCTGGTTGCGGAGGCGGCCGTGGTCGGAAAGCCGCACGAAATCAAGGGAGAGGCGATTGTCGCCTTTGTCGTCTTGCGCGGGCAGAGGCCCGATGGCGAGGCGGCGCGGGAGGTTGCGGCGCGCTTGCGCGACTGGGTAGGCAAGGAGATCGGGCCGATTGCAAAGCCTGACGAGGTGCGCTTCGGGGATAACCTGCCGAAGACGCGTTCCGGCAAAATCATGCGCCGCTTGTTGCGGGTGCTCGCCAAGGGCGAGACGATCACGCAGGACGTCTCGACCCTGGAAAACCCCGCCATTCTCGAACAACTGAAAAAGGCTGCCCTCTGAGCACAATCCCTCCGCCCGAGCGTACGCGGGATAGCGCCATGCAGCCGGGATCGATGGCGCGTGTCATCAGTGCATAGGCGCGCCCGGGTGTCGTGACGCAACCTTTTCCCCATCCAGGCCGCGGGCCTGAACCGACCGGAGTTCGCCCGACGCTACGCGAGCAGGCGATTGCCATCGGGCGGTTCCTGTGGCGTTGGCATTGGCGTGTGGTGGGTTTCCTCATCGCCTTCGCCAGCACGATTTTCGTCATCCTGGCACTGGGCCTGCGGTTTTGGGTGTTGCCCCATATCGACACGTACCGCGGGCTCGTTCAGGCGTCTGCGTCGCAGGCGCTCGGGCAGCGCGTGACGATCGGCGCGATTGCCGGGGATTGGGTCGGCTGGCGGCCCCGCGTCTCCTTGTCCCATGTGGCGATCTACGACATGCAAGGGCGCCCCGCGCTGGTCTTGGGGCATGTCCAGGGGACGCTGTCGTGGTGGCCGCTATTCTTCGGGCACGTGCGGCTTTATGCCCTCGCGATCGATCAGCCGCACCTGAGCGTGCGGCGCGCGCCCGATGGGCTCATCTACGTCGCGGGCATCGCGGTCAACCGGCCAGGGGGTGCGCCCGATACGCGCTTCGGCGACTGGATTCTGCATGAGCGGGAAATCGATGTCCGGCGTGCGGTGATCGTTTGGCAGGACCAGCAGCGGGGGGCGCCGCCCCTCGTGCTCAACGATGCCAGCCTGACGCTCCAGAAGCGCTTCTCCCATCACCGCTTTTCCATCAAGGCGAGCCCTGCGGGGGGGATCGCCACACCCGTCGACATCCGCGGCGATGTGCGCGGGAATTCGCTCAACGATCTCGGTGGCTGGTCCGGGCAGGTCTATGCGCGATTGGACGACGCCGATCTGGGGGCCCTATCGCGCTGGGTGGCCTTGCCGGTCGCGCTGACGCAAGGCCGCGGCGGGGTTCGCCTGTGGCTCGACTTCGCGCACCGCCGAGCGACCCAGGTGATGGCGGACGTCCGGCTGAAGGACGTCCACACGCGTCTTGCGCCAGCCTTGCCGGAACTGGATCTGAAGACGCTGAGCGGGCGCTTGGGCTGGCGGCAGGCATCGACGGGTTACGACATTTCTGCCCAGCACCTGGGGCTTACGACGAGCAATGGCCTCTCCGTCCCGCCGTTCGATTTCGCGTTCCAATACCGCGCCGCCACCCGCGCGAAGCCCGCAAGCGGCAGCTTCAGTACGCGAGGGCTGCGGCTCGCCCCGCTGGTCGCCCTGAGCACCTATCTGCCGTTGGACCGCAAGACGCGCCAAGTGCTCCTGGCGGTTCACCCGAGCGGTACCTTCGACAACCTCGAACTGTCCTGGAACGGGACCTGGGGGGCCTTGAAGCGCTATCGCGTGGCCGGGCGCTTCCGCGACCTGGGGATGCGCGCCTATGGGCGCTTCCCCGGCCTGTCGGGGGTGACCGGAAGCGTGCGCGCGGACGATCTTGGGGGCAGCGCCACGCTCGATTCGCGGGGGGCGAGGGTCGACTTGCCCGCGATCTTCCAGGCTCCGCTCGGTCTCGACGCATTGAGCGCCCGGCTGCAGTGGACGATCAAGAACGGACGCACGGCATTGAACTTCGACCAGGTGGAGTTCGCCAATGCCGATTTGGCGGGGAACGTCTCCGGCAGCTACCACACGATGCCCGGGAGCCCCGGCTACGTGGATCTGACGGCCCAGGTCAACCGGGCCGACGCCCGCCATGTGGGGCGCTATATCCCGCTCATCGTCGCCCCGAATGTGCGCAGCTGGCTCGACCAGGCCTTCGCGAGCGGCCGCTCGGACGACGTGCGCCTGCGGCTCAAGGGCGACCTGGCGCGCTTTCCCTTCGTCGATCGCAACGGGATCTTCAGGGTCGCGGCCCAGGCGGAAGGTGTGACGTTGAGGTCCGGCCCGGGCTGGCCGGACATTCATGGCATCGATGGGGAGGTGGTGTTCCAGGGGGACACCATGGACGTCCAGGTCAGCCGTGCCTCGATTTACGGTGTGACCCTCTCGTCGATCCATGCGCAGATTCCCCATCTGAACGATCAAGCGACGCTGGCGATCCAGGGCGTTGCCTCTGGGCCCACCCAAGATTTTCTCGCCTACATCGCACACAGCCGGGTGAACGATATGCTCCATGGCTTGACGGCAAGCGTGTCCGCGCGCGGGCCGGGCCGGCTCGGACTCAGCCTGACGCTGCCGCTCGCGCACCTGCAGGCCACCCGCGTGGCCGGCACCTTCCGCCTGGCCGACGACGATCTTTTCTTCGGAAAGGGCGGCTGGCCCGGGCTTGCCCATGTGGCGGGAACCTTCGATTTCACGCAGTCGCTGATCACCGCCCGCCGGATCGATGCGCAGGCGCTCGGCGGGCCCGTTTTTCTGAACGTCACGAGCCGCCCGGGCGGAACGATCAACATCGCGGCACGAGGGCGCATGACGGCCGCCGGCCTGCGCTCGGCGCTCGCGAATCCCTGGCTGCGCTTTCTGGGCGGACAGGCCCATTGGAGTGCGCGCGCGACCGTGGAGGGCGAGCGCACGTCTTTTGTCGTGGATTCGGATCTCGCGGGGCTTTCCTCGGCGTTGCCGGCCCCCTTGGGCAAGCCGGCTGCTGCCGTCTTGCCGCTCCATTTCCAGAGGACGTTTGTCGGCCCCAAGGAAGACCAGCTGGCCTTGCGGCTGGGAGGCGACCGCGTCGCGGCGTTGATCGTGCGGCGCCTGGACTCGGGCCGGGCGCGCGTTGAGCAGGGTGTCGTCAGCTTGGGCGGCCCGGTGGGCGCGATGACGCGTCCCGGGTTATGGGTGGTGGGGACGCTGCCCTACCTTGACGTGGATGCCTGGCGGCGCGCCTTCGAGACGGCAGGCAGCCCGTCGGGCGATGGGACCGGGCTTGCGCTCTCGGGCGCTCGCTTGGCGCTCGGGACGGTGGATGTCTTGGGGAGGCGCCTTGAGGGGGTGCGCCTGGACGTTGCGAGGACGCAGGGGCAATGGGGCGCGTCCGTGAGCGCCGGGGGCGTGCGCGGCCGCATCGCGTGGGATCCTGCGGGACACGGCAAGATCGTCGCGCGTTTCGCGAAATTTCGCCTGCCGCCACTCGCACCCGCGCCCCCAGCCGGC
Organism: Pseudomonadota bacterium; assembly: GCA_021817985.1. GTDB lineage: Bacteria > Pseudomonadota > Gammaproteobacteria > Burkholderiales > JAKAFK01 > JAKAFK01. The sequence goes on from JAKAFK010000019.1 coordinate 33,838, forward strand.
GCGAGTGCGGCGGCCATCGGTGCCGGGCAGCGTGAGCGGCTGCCTGACCTCGATATCGTCGTCGATCAGCTGGAGCTGCGCAACCTCGACTTGGGCAAGCTGACGCTGCTCGCCACCCAGCAGAACGATGATTGGAATATCCGGCAGCTTGCGGTGAGCGCGCCGGATTATCGGCTGCGCATGTCTGGGCTATGGCAATCCTGGCTGGTGCAGCCGCGCACGGAGGCCAGCGTGCAATTGAATGTGAGCGATGTCGGGCAGTTCCTGGGCCGCTTGGGCTATCCCGACTCCGTGAAGGGAGGAACGGCAGACCTGCATGGTAACCTTTCCTGGGCGGGCGGACCGGCCCAGTTCAACTACCCGACGCTGTCGGGCGCGTTCACGCTGAATGCGCAAAATGGCCGTTTCCTACAGATCAGGCCAGGGATCGGGAAGCTGCTCGGCATCCTTAGCCTGCAGGCATTGCCGCACCATCTCGCCTTCGGCTTCCGCGATATTTTCAGCAAGGGATTCGCCTTTTACGATATTTCGGGTAGCATGCAAATGGCCCACGGCGTGGTGAATAGCGATGACTTCCGCATGGCAGGCCCGTCGGTGGTGATCAGGATGACGGGGAACACGGATCTCGTGCACGAGAGCCAGAACCTGCGTGTGCGCGTGGTGCCGCTCGTGGGGGACAGCGTCTCGGTTGCCGCGGGTGCGCTCTTGGCCAATCCGGTGGTGGGACTGACGACTTTTCTCGTGCAGAAGGCCTTGGGCAATCCAATCGGCCGGCTCGTGTCCTATGAATATCTGATCAGCGGCACATGGTCGCACCCGCAGGTCGTCAGGGTGTATGGCGAGCCGGTGTGGGGCGTGGACAAGCAGGCGCCAGGGCCCGATGCCGGTGTCCGGGGACAGGAAAACTAATATATGACGCCAAAAGGATCATCCAGCTTTGCCAAGACGCGCACGCGTCCGACGCCCGGGAAGGGCAAGCCCCAACCCGGCATCTGCCGGATTGCTGCCATTCAGATGGCCTCCGGGCCGAACGTGGCGGCCAACCTGTCCGAGGCCGAGCGTTTGATCGCCATGGCTGCGGATTCCGGGGCACGGCTCGTCGCCCTGCCGGAGAACTTTGCCATCATGGGGCTCAAGGACACCGACAAGGTGGCCGTGCGCGAGGTGGAGGGCGGCGGGCCGATTCAGCATTTCCTGAGCGAGCAGGCCCGTCGGCACAAGATTTGGGTGATCGGCGGATCGGTGCCGCTGGAGGCCTCTCATCCACGCAAGGTGCGCAACAGCTGCCTGGTGTACGACGAGAAGGGCAAGCTGGCTGCGCGCTACGACAAGATCCACCTGTTCGGGCTTGATCTGGGCAACGAACATTTTCGCGAAGAGGCGACCATCGAACCGGGGGATCGCATCGTGGTGGTCAAAACGCCGTTTGGACGTTTGGGCCTGTCGATCTGCTACGACCTGCGTTTCCCGGAGCTTTACCGCGCGATGCGCGATGTGGATCTGATCGTGGTCCCTGCCGCCTTTACGGAGACCACCGGAAAGGCGCATTGGGAGACGCTGGTGCGTGCGCGCGCCATTGAGAATCTGGCCTATGTCGTCGCGCCCGCGCAGGGCGGTTATCACCTGAGCGGGCGTGAGACGCACGGCGACAGCATGATCGTCGACCCTTGGGGGGTGGTCCTCGACCGCTTGCCGCGCGGGTCCGGCGTCGTGCTCGCCGGCATCAATCCGGCCTACCAGGCGTCGTTGCGGGGCAGTCTGCCTGCCCTCAAGCACCGCACGATAGACGATCTCAGGGCGTCGACCCTCGGTAAGGATGCCGCCTGACGCCAGCTCGTGAGGGCCTGTCGCGCTTTTGTCATGGGAATGGCGTAGCCTTGCGTTCGCGGCGCGCCCCTGAGGGCGGGCGCCGGAACACCATGCTATAGTTAAAGAAGTCTCCGTGGCGCGGTGTCTCGAGTGGCATCTTCGCCAGCGGGCGGCGTCCAGGGTCGCGTGGACCACCGGACTGCTTATGTCGCGTGCATCCCGGCATCATGTCTCAGGGACTCCGGATATGGGCTGGGGCGACCGAAGCGCGACCAGCGTACGCCGCGGATGATTGAAGCCGCATCGTGACCAACGCAGGAGAGCATACATGCCTGAAGTGAAAGGGACGAGCAAATCCAACGGCAAGAAGCACGCCGGGCCGGCGCCCAAGGCGAGCGCAGAAGAAAAACGGCCCAAGCTTGACGTCAAGACTCCGGCACAACCTGCGCCCAAGGGGGTATCGCAGCCCGAAGCCAAGAAGCCTGTGACCGCCGCCAAGCCTGCAACGCCGTCGACCCCGCCGAAATCCGCTCCCCAGGCAATGCCGGCGGAGCCGAAGCCTGCGCCATCCGCGCCAGCAGCCAAGAAGGCGGGCGTGGTGGGAAACGGCGAAAAGAAAGCCGGCGCCAGGAGGCTCCAGGTGACGCCCGAGCAGCGTTACCGGATGATTTCAGAGGCCGCCTATTATCGCGCGGAGGCCCGGGGCTTCAGAGGCGGCGACCCCGCCCAGGACTGGATCGAGGCCGAGATCTACATCGACCAGTTGCTCCAGAAATAAGCCGTTTGGCGAAGGCTGCAGGGCTGACCGGCCTTGTGCAGATCTCCTGCGCCGACGGGAGCCACGGGCGGGCGAGACCTCTTCTGCGTGCGCAGGCGTAGGCCTTTCCCGGCGGGGCAAGCACTCTCTTCCATGCCGGCAGGTGGGCGAACCGTGGGCCCGCGTCCGCCGGCGCTCGCGCGGCTCGGACGCCATGATCCTCATCCTGTCACCGAACATCACGCCGGAAAGCGGCGAGTATCAAGCGCTGCTGGGCTATCTGCAGCATCTTCCCGACATCCAGACGCGCATCCATCATGAGCAGGGCGCTGAGCAGCGGCTCACGGAAATCTACCTGATCGGGCGGACGGCTGCCCTTTCCCTGGATTATATGAAAGGCTTGCCGGGTGTCGAACGGGTGGTGCGGGTGTCCGAGGAATACCGCGTCCTGGGGCGCCACCAGGATGATGAGCGGCCGACCTCGTTCGACTACAACGGCGTTCACTTCGGCCAGGACAGCCTGCACGTGTTTGCCGGGTTGTGCGCCGTGGATACGCGCGAACATGTGGAAAAGATGATGCGGGCGTTGCGCGACCAGGGTCAGGTATGCACCCGCATGGGCGCCTACAAGCCGCGCACGAATCCCTATTCCTTCCAAGGGCATGGCAAGGCCTGCCTGCCCTACGTCTTCGAGCTCGCCGGCCACTATGGCATTCGGGTGGTGGCCATGGAGGTGACCCATGAATCCCACGTGGATGAGATTCGCGAGGCGTTGCGTGAGACCGGCCATCCCACCGGGGTGATGCTGCAGATCGGTACCCGCAACACGCAGAACTTCGAGTTGCTGAAGATTGTCGGGCGCCAACAGGAATTCCCGGTCTTGCTGAAGCGAGGGTTCGGCATCACCCTGGATGAATCGCTCAACGCCGCGGAATACCTGGCGAGCGAGGGCAACCGGAAGGTCGTGTTCGGGCTGCGGGGCATGAAGACCAATATGGGCGATCCGCACCGCAATCTGGTCGACTTTGCCCACGTCCCCGTCGTCAAGCGGCTCACGCGCATGCCCGTGTGCATCGACCCGTCACACTCGGTGGGCTCGCGCGCAGCGGGGCCGGACGGGCTCCTCGATATCTTCCATGTCGTCGCGCAAGGGGTGATCGCAGGCGCCAACATGGTGCTCGTGGATTTCCATCCGGATCCCTCGACAGCGCTGGTCGATGGGCCCCAAGCCCTGCTTCTGGAAGAGCTGCCCCATTTCCTCGAGGACGTGCGCATCGCGCGCGAGGCCTATGAAAGGCGTGCCCAGTTCTTCGCCCGTCTTGCCCGGGGATGATCGACCTGGTCTTTTCGGTGTCCATGCCATAGATTGAGAGCATGCGCCGCCGGGTTTTCGCGGTCTGGACACCCCTTGAAGCGCGCGGCCAGAACCTTCTCTCACCCGCAGCCGGTCTTTGGCATGGAGAGGTGGTGGTTCGACTGCTCATTTTTTATCTCACGCCGTGGGAATTCTCGCCGACCGTGGCCGTGTGTTGCCTCACGGCCGCCTTGCTGTATGCACGAGGTATGCGCCAGACGGCGCACGCGGGCGAGGCGGTCGGCCTCGGGCGGGTCCTGTCCTTTTTCTCGGGGCTCGCGCTGATCTATTTGTCCCTGCAGAGCTATTTCGATTTCCTGTCTCAGCATATGTTCTGGGTCCATCGGCTGCAGCAACTCTTTCTCCACCACGTCGGACCCTTCTTGATCATATTGTCGGCCCCCGGGCCCGTCATGGCACAGGGGATCCCGGCCCGGTGGCGCGCGCGCTGGATCGAGCCCGTCGGACGTTGGCGCCCGCTGCGGGCGGCCTACCGTTTCGTCCAGCAACCCTTCGTCGCCGCCGTGCTGTTTGTGGGGCTCCTTTATTTCTGGTTGATCCCCGCGATTCATTTCACGGCGATGCTCGACGTCGATCGCTACCGCGCGATGAACTGGGGCATGGTGATCGACGGCCTCCTGTTCTGGCAGGCCATGTTGACGGTGCAAGGCGTGGGAAGGCAGCGGGAGTCGGCCTATCTCCTCCGTTTTCTGATGCTGTTTCTGGTCATGATTGGCCAATTGCTGCTCGGCGCCTATATTTTCTTTCATGGGACCCTGCTCTACACCGTCTACGCGCTATGCGGGCGCGCCTGGCCCATCAACCCGATGACCGATCAGCAACTGGGGGGACTGCTCACCTGGATTCCGCCGGACATGATGTCGGTCATCGGCTCACTGGTCATTCTGCGCAAGCTGACGCGCAACCAGGCGGTGACGTCCGGTGTGGCCAGAGACCTTCGGGCCGAGGGCCCCTGGGCGCTGGGCGAAATCGACGGTTAGCGCGAGGCCCCCATCGCGTCTGCAAGCATCGAGCTGAGGGGGCACGATGTTCAGGTTTCGTCAGGCTGACTTGACCCGTTTTGTGTCGCTTCGGCGCCGGATCACCGCAGCGCTCCTTTGTGGGATGGTTCTGCTTCTCGGCGCTTGCCAGCCGCATGTGCATGGGGCCTTGTATCGCATCGCGGGCCTCATGCCCTCCCTCGCATTCCGGATGACGAGCGATCGCGGCCAGTCGGTCACGGCGCGCACCTACCGAAACAAGGTGGTCCTCCTATACTTTGGCTACACGCACTGCACCGACGCCTGTCCGACGACGTTGGCGAGGCTGTCCCGGGCGGTTCGGCTCTTGGGGCGGGAGGCCGGCGACGTGCGCATCCTGTTCGTGACCGTGGACCCCGCGCGCGACACGCTTTCAGTGCTGCGCCGCTACGTGGCGGCGTTCGGTCCCGAGGTCGTCGGACTGCGCGGATCCCCTGCAAGCCTGGAGACTCTCGCCCGGCGCTACCGCGTCGTCTATGAGCCAGGCCGATCGAAGGGCGAACTGGCTCACTCGAGCGGCGTTTTCATGTTTGATGCCCGGGGAAAGGCCCAATGGCTCGCGCCATTGGACACCCCCGCGCAGGCCATCGCTCAGGCCGCGCGCGGGCTGCTCGCCAGGCGGGGCTGAGCACCGCCCCGCGACCTGTGCGCGCCGCCGCCCCGGGACGGGAGGACTGTGCCCATCTATATTTAAATATGGGAGCGTAGATCCGGGCCGGTCCGATGAAGCGTGTCTTTCTTTTCTTGGTGACCAATCTGGCGGTCATCCTGGTCCTCAGCATTGTGGTTCAGCTGCTGGTGGCAGGGGGCGTGCTGCCGACCGAAAGGCAGACGGGCTGGTATGGACTGCTCGTCATCGCCGCGCTGTTCGGCATGGGCGGGGCTTTCATTTCGCTGGCCATCTCCAAATGGAGCGCCAAGCATCTGACGGGTGCACGGGTGATCGTGGAGCCTGCCGACCCGGTTGAGCACTGGCTGCTGCAAGCGGTGCGCCGACATGCCAGCCAGGCGGGCGTCGGCATGCCGGAAGTCGCGATTTACGAAAGCCCGGAGCTCAATGCGTTCGCGACCGGCTGGAGCCGTAACCATGCCCTGATTGCGGTCAGCAGGGGATTGCTCGACAGCATGACGCCCGATGAGGTGGATGCCGTGCTCGGGCACGAGCTGACCCATGTCGCCGATGGCGACATGGTGACCCTGGCGCTGTTGCAAGGCGTGGTCAATACGTTTGTGATCTTCCTGTCGCGCATCGTCGGTTATTTCGTCGACCGTGTGATTTTTAGGAACGAGCGCGAGGACGGCCTGGGCTACCTCATCAGTGTCATCGTGGCCCAGATCGTGCTGGGTTTCCTGGCCACGATCGTCGTGATGTGGTTCAGCCGCCACCGGGAATTCCGGGCGGACGCGGGCGGTGCGCGGCTTGCCGGGCGGGACCGGATGATCGCCGCGCTCGTTCGCCTCAAGAAGAGCGTGGAAGCGCCCGCGCTGCCCGCCCACCTCCAGGCATTCGGCATCTTCGGGCAGGCTGGGCGCGGGCTGACCCGCTTATTCATGTCGCATCCTCCGCTGGAGGAGCGCATCGCGGCGTTGTCCGGGGCGCAATGAATCGCGACTGCTCCACGGATCAATGACCGGGTGGCGTCGAGATTCGGCGCATAATCGCCTTCCCCACGCGTTCCCAATCAGGCTCTCCTTCATTGTCGACGTCGATGACGTCGGACGCCTCGTCGGGCGTGAGGGGCTCGCGTGTTTGCATCTGGTGTTCGAGCACCTTGCGGTCGGCTTCGGAGGCATCGCGCGCCCCGGCAAGCCGCTGTGCAATCCGTGCGTGCAGGCGGGGCGCCGGGGCATGCACCTGGAGAATGACGAAGGGGACCGTCAGGTCGCGGGCGAGCTGCCTGAACACTTCGCGCTGGGAGCGCTTCAGGAAGGCGGCATCCACCATGACCGAAAATCCTTCCGACAGCATCATATGCGCCAGCGCCCGCAGCCTTGCATAGGTCTTTTCGGTGGCGGGCCGGCCGTAGAGCCCGGCTTCGAGTCCCGACAGGGTGCGGACCTCGGGGGAAAGCCCGAACAGACGCTTGCGTTCGACGTCCGAGCGTATCTGCACGGCATCGAGCAGGGCGCAGAGCTGTTCGGCGACGAAGGTCTTGCCGGCGCCGGACAGACCGTGGGTCACGATGAGCGCCGGAGCCATCGAGGCGATAAACTGCTCGGCGAGACGGAGGTAATCGCGGCCGAGCGCCTCGTCGGAGCGCCTGTGCGGGAGGGTGGCCGCCTGTCCCGCCCGAATGAATGCGATCTTGGCGCGCACGAGCGCCCGATAGACGAGGTAGAATCGCCATACGCGCAGGCCTTCGTAGTCGCCGGTGAGCATCAGGTAGCGGTTGCGCAGGCGGGTCGCGTGAGCGCGCTGGCCGAGCCGGATGAGATCCATCACCAGGAAGGCGAGATCGTTCATGACGTCGATCCAGCGCAGGGATTCGTTGAATTCGATGCAGTCGAAGGGCACGACGCCCTGGTTCAGCAAGGCGATATTGCCGGCATGGAGGTCGCCGTGCCCTTCCCGGATCCATCCGCCGCGCCGGCGCGCGTTCAGGATCGGCCGGCTGCCGGCATAGGCCGTTCGGGTCCACGCCTCGAGGGCGGCCACGCGTTCGGCATCGAGTCGGTCCGCGAGCAGCGGGACGATCTGGCGGAAATTTTCCGCGACAGGCGCATAGACGCTTGCCGCGGTGCCGAAATCGAAGGCGTCACCGGTCGTCGGGGCCGCCTGGTGGAAGGTGGCAATGCGGTTCGCACAGGCATCGATGTCTTGGACGGTGAGCATCCCGCGCTCGATGCGGGTGCTGAGCAGCGCGTTCTGGGGAAACTGGCGCATCTTGAGCGCATACTCCAGGACCGGCCCCGCTTCGTTGATTTTGGGCCGGTCTCGGCTTCCGGTCAGGGCCACGACGGACAGGTAGAGATCGGGCGCGAAGCGGCGGTTCAGGCGCCATTCCTGGATGCAGTAGAATCGGCGCAGGGCCAGCGTGCGGAAGTCGAGGAAGCCAAGATCGAGCGGTTTCTTGATCTTGTAGGCGTACGGCCCTGTCAGCAGCACGTAGGAGATATGGGTCTCGATCAGCGCGATGCGTTCGACGTCATGGTCATAGCACTCAGGCCTGAGCAAGGCTTGAACGAGGGTTCGCAGACTTTCCGGCATGGGCGGCTCCGGGATGGGCAGCGATTGACGGGCGTGCCGGGCGGGCAGCCGCACCGGGCGGCAGATGCCGTCCCGGCTCTACAACGGTTTGGGCGCCGACAGTCCTCATTGTATCGCCTGGTCGACGTGATCGCTGCCCAGGCGATGATTTGCCCTCGCGGGGAGCCGGGGCGGGTGTCTGCTGAACAGGGAGCGTGAGGTGTGATGACGGCGACAATCATAGACCTGATTCGCCATGGGGAACCGGTGGGCGGTCGCAAATACCGCGGTCAGGTGGATGACCCGCTCAGCCCCGAGGGGTTTCGGCAGATGTGGGCGGCCGTTGGGGAGGCGCGCCCGTGGGCATTTATCGTGAGCTCGCCGCTCAGTCGATGCGCCGAGTTTGCGGCGGCGCTTGGCGACAGACATGGCATTGCGGTACGCCTGGAGCCGCGCCTGCAAGAGGCGGGGTTCGGCGCATGGGAGGGAAGGACGCCCGGGGAGATCGAGGCCGAGGATGCATCGGCGCTGGAGGCCTTCAAGCGTGATCCCGTGAACCGGCGCCCGGCGGGAGCGGAGCCGGCGGAGGGGTTTGCCCGGCGTGTGGGGCTCGCGCTCGACGAGGTGGCGGCCGAATTCAGCGGGCGCCATACCCTGCTCGTGTGCCACGCCGGCGTGATTCGCATGGCGCTGCTGCGTGCCCTTGGCATACCGCTTTCCTCGGCCTATCGGATCGAGGTCCCGCTGGCCTCGGTGACCCGCCTGATCGTCCGGCATCAGGCCGCGGGGGCGGTCATGAGTCTCGCCTTTCACGGCGTACCCCGGCTCGCCTGACGAGAAGCGCGTATGGCCGGCCTGTCCGCGCGGTGCGCCTGCGGCTGCGTTCGGTGCGCGCTATGCTGAGAACAGGCGATGGTCCTGGGGTTGCCCGCGGGCCGAATGCTGGGGAGAGGGTGCGCGACAGGCGCGCCGTTGGCAAGCCATCCTGGAGCGAAACCGCGAGGCGGAAAACGTGAGCGGCAGACCAAGATCATGCGGGTTTGCGGTCACCCTCGGGCTTCTGGCCGCAGGTCAGATGCACGGGCGGCCCGCCTGCGCGGACACCGAGATCCACGTGAGCGCCGCACAGGTCGCGAATGCGGCAGTGGTTGCCCATGATGTCCGGGGCGATCTGGCCGGGCCGATCGGTGCGCGGCGCCTGAAGGTGCGCATCGGCTCGCTGGCGCTGTCCCGCCATCGCTACCGGAATGTCGCGCTCCAATGCAGCGCGTTGCACCTGGCGCCTCAGGGTGTGAGCTGCGCCCGTGGACAGATCTTTTTCGTCCGCGCCATGCCCGTGCGCTTCCGTTACCGCAGCGTGGCGCGGCGGCTCCGGGTCGTGATCGCGCCTGCGCGGGACGAATCGTGGGCATTGGACGCGCGGTTCCTGGCCGCAGGGTGGCAAGCGACGGTCGATGTGCGCAATGGGCGGCTCGATCGCCTCAGTCCCTGGCTGGCATCGCGCCTGCCGCACCCAACCGGAGGGCGCGTGACCGGAAGCCTCTCGGCCCGCGGGGGCGTGGCAGGTCCGGTACGCCTTGGGGCCGACCTGCGGCTCGAGCAGGCGGCCTTCAGCGACGCATCGGGCCTGCATGCAGGCGACAAGCTGAGCGGATCGCTTCAGGCGTCGGCAATCCGCCAGGTGGGCCGATGGGCGTGGACGGCGCAGGTGGACTACCGGCAGGGCGAGGTGTTCTGGCAACCGTTCTACCTCGCCAAAGGCGGCACTCGGCTCGAGGCACAAGGGACCTGGGACCCTCAGACAGTCGCGGTGGCCGACGGCCGCTTGGCGATGGCCGGGGTGGGGTCCGCGCACTTCTCGGGACGTTGGAACAGGCTGAAAGGCAAGCTCCAGGCCTTGGACGTGCAGGCGTCCAACGTCCAGCTTGCCCAAGCCTATCCGGTCGTGCAGCCGCTTTATGCGGGGACCGCGCTGGGCAACCTGGTGCTTGCCGGTGAGGCTGACGTGCACTGGCTATACCAGGACGGACAGGCCCAGCAGTTCGACCTTGCGCTGCGCGGCGCATCGCTTGCCGACAAAAGCCATGCGTTTGCGTTTCAAGGCGTCACGGCCCAAATCCCGTGGAGCCGTGTGGCGCCCACGGCAGCGAGCATCCGGATCAAGCAGGGGCGGGTTTTCAATCTGCCGCTGGGCGGCATGGACGTGCCGCTGGCCCTGAAAGGCACGAGTGTTCGGGCACCGCATCTGAGCATCCCTATCCTGAACGGGCAACTTGCCGTCAACAATCTGTATGCCGAACGCACACAAGGCGGTTGGCAGGGGGGCTTCAGCGGCACCTTGAGTCCCTTGTCGATGGCGGACTTGACGCGGGCCCTGAAGCTTCCCGTGATGCATGGCGATCTGTCCGGGGTCATTCCGGAAGTGGCTTACCGGCAAGGCCGGCTTGCGCTCAACGGCGCCTTGCTGGTGCGCGTTTTCGACGGCTCGATTGCGGTCACGCATCTCGCGCTGCAGGATCCCTTGGGGCCTGCGCCGCAACTGCAAGCCGACCTCTACATGCACCGGCTGGATTTGGGCCTCCTGACCCGCGCCTTCTCCTTCGGGCATATCCAGGGGCGCATCGATGCAACGGTCGACCACCTGCACCTCGCGGATTGGCGGCCGGTGGCCTTCGATGCGCGCATCGCCTCGAGCCCCGGCAATTATGTCCGGGAAATCAGCCAGCGCGCGGTGCAGAACATCACCGAACTCGGCGGCGCGAGTCCCTCCGCCGTCCTGGAGCGCGGGTTCTTGGGGTTCTTCAAGCAGTTTCGCTACCGGCGGATCGGCCTGAGCTGCGTTTTGCGCAACGGCATTTGCTATATGGATGGCATCAAGGAGGTGCCCAATGGCTATGTCATCGTCGAAGGCGGCGGGATTCCCGCCATAACGGTAATCGGCTACAATCATTTCGTGGATTGGGATGTGCTGATTGACCGCCTGAAACGGATCGCGCATTCCCAGGGGCCGATCGTCCGTTGATGGAGGCTTGGCGGCTCCCGGGAGGTGAGTCGACCGAGCGGAGGGTTCTCTTGATGAGTAGAGTGCATGGACGTTGGATCCCCCTGGTGGGGATTCTGGGGACATTGTCCGCCTGCGTGACCGTCAATATTTACTTTCCCGCATCGGCGGCTCAGAAGGCGGCGGACAAGATCATCGAGCAGATCTATCAGAGCAAGCACCCCCCGGCCGGGACGAAGGAGACGCCTCCGGCGCCGGCGACCTCGCCCACCTCACCGGGCCATTAAGGAGAGATCCATGAAAGCGCGAGTCGATTACGCACGGGGACTCTTGTGGATGCTCGTGCCCCTGTTTCTGGCCTTGGCGCCGGTGGCGCGGGCGCAGCAACCCAATTTTCACGTCAACACGCCCGGGATTGATGCGATACGGGACCAATTGCGCGCGGACTTCCACCAGCTGAAACCGTATTTCGAGAACGGGACCGTGGGACCGACGGCCGAGGGCTTGTTGGCCATACGCGACCTGAGCGCCGTTCCGCTGCCCGATCGGGCGCGCGTCACGGCGCTGGTGGCCGACGACAACGCTCACCGGCGTGAGCTTTATCAGGGCATCGCGGTGGCCAATGGCCATCCGGAGTGGGCGAGCGATATTCAGGCGACGTTCGCCCAACGCTGGATCGCCCTCGAGCGCCCGGGATGGTGGTACCGCAACGCGAGCGGCACCTGGGTTCAGAAGTGACGCCACTGCTGGTCTTCGACATCGAGACGGTTCCCGATGCGGCAGGGCTCGCCAAACTCCACGGCATCGCACCCGCAGTGCCGGCTGAGCAGGTGGTCGAGATGGCGCTGCAGCGGCGCCGCCAAGCGAGCGGGACGGATTTTCTGCCCCTGCATGTGCACAAGGTGGTGGCCATCTCCTGTGCGTTGCGGGACCGCGACGCCTTCAGGGTCTGGTCCTTGGGGCATCTGGAGGACCCCGAGCCGGAGCTGATCCGCCGTTTCTTCGAAGGCATCGACAAGTATTCGCCCCAGATCGTGTCCTGGAACGGGGGCGGGTTCGACTTGCCGGTCCTGCATTATCGCGCCCTGATCCATGGCATCCAGGCGCCCAGGTATTGGGACATGGGCGACGGAGACCGGGACTTCAAGTGGAACAATTACATCAGCCGCTACCATACCCGTCATCTTGATCTGATGGATTTGCTGGCCCTTTATCAGGGGCGGGCGGCCGTCGGATTGGACGAGCTGGCGAAGCTGATCGGCTTTCCCGGCAAGCTCGGGATGGACGGGTCGCGCGTGTGGGAGTCCTTTCAGCGGGGAGAGCTGCCGGCCATCCGAAATTACTGCGAAACGGATGTGGTCAACACCTATCTCGTCTATCTGCGGTTCCAGCACATGCGCGGCGCGTTGTCATCGGAGCAGTATGGGCGCGAATGCGCGCTCGTGAGGGAAGTCCTGGCGCAGTCGTCCGAACCTCATTGGCGCGAGTTCCTGGCGGCGTGGGCATGAGCCCGCGCCCGGGCTTCGCGCAGGCCGATTTGCTTCCGATGCCCAGCGTGATCGTCGAGTCCCTGGACCAGGAAGGGCGCGGCGTGGCCCACTGCGACGGCAAGGTCGTGTTCATTGAGGATGCGTTGCCGGGAGAGGAGGTCGAATACCGCGCCTACAAGAAGAAGGCGTCTTACGAACTGGCCGAGCTCGCCCGCATCCGACGGGCCAGCGCCTTCCGGGTCGAGCCGCGATGCCCGCACTTTGGCGTGTGCGGCGGATGCAGCCTGCAGCATCTGGAGCCGACGGCGCAGGTCGCCGTCAAGCAGCGGGTCCTGGAAGATGCCCTGCGTCATATCGGCAAAGTATCACCCGGCCTCATCTTGCGCCCGATTCATGGCCTGCCGTGGCATTACCGCTATCGTGCGAGGCTTTCGGTGCGCTATGTCGCCAAGAAAGGCGGGGTCCTGGTCGGGTTTCATGAACGGCGCAGCAGCTTCATCGCCGATATGGGCATGTGTGCGATCTTGCCGCCTCGCATCTCCGCCTTGATCAGCCCGTTGCGCAGCCTTGTCGGCTCGCTGTCGCTGCGCGAGCGCATTCCCCAGATCGAGGTGGCCATCGGGGAGTCGGTCGTCGTCCTCGTGTTGCGTATCCTGGCGCCGTTGGCTGCGGAGGATGAACCCCTCCTCAAGGCGTTTGCGGATGAGCATGGCATCCAGTGGTGGCTGCAGCCCAAAGGGCCCGCGTCGGCCCACGCCTACTATCCTGAGCGGATGCCTGAACTGTCTTACTCGCTGCCGGAATTCGGATTGGTCATGCCTTTTCGCCCGACCGACTTCACGCAGGTCAATGCGGCGGTGAACCGCGTACTCGTTGCGCGCGCGATCGCGCTGCTGGACCCTCGGCCGCAGGAACGGATCGGGGACTTCTTTTGCGGCTTAGGCAACTTCACGTTGCCCATTGCCCGCAAAGGCGCGGAGGCGCTCGGGGTGGAGGGCAGCCGCGAGTTGGTGGCCAGGGCCGAAGCCAATGCGCGGCGCAACGGGGTCGTCAACGCTTCCTTCGTGGAAATGAACCTGTTCGAGATGACCGAGCAGAGTCTCGCGGGTCTGGGATATTTCGACAAAATGCTGATCGATCCGCCGCGCGACGGCGCTGTCGAACTCGTCAAGGCCCTGCCGCCGAGTGCGCCGTCAAGGATCATCTATGTCTCGTGCAATCCGGCCACGCTCGCTCGCGATGCGGCCATCCTGGTGCACTCCAAGGGCTACCGGCTGATGGCGGCCGGCGTGGCCAACATGTTCCCGCACACGACGCACGTCGAGTCGCTCGCCTGGTTCGAGCGGTAAGGGCGCATCGCCCGTGGACGAGGCAGGGGAAAACAAAAGCGCCGGCGGTGATGCCGGCGCTTGAGGGATTGCGGATCGGGCGAGCGCGAATCAGCGGCGCCGCTGTCCGGACAGCATCATCAGGATGTTCAACAGATTGATGAAGATGTTGTAGATGTCCAGGTAAAGCCCGAGCGTGGCCATCACGTAATTGGTCTCGCCGCCATGCACGATCTGACTCACGTCATAAAGGATGTACAAGGAGAAGAGGAGGACCGCCACCGCCGAAATCGTCAACGTCGCGACGGGCACATGGAAGAAGATGTTGACCAGGGAGGCAAGAACGAGCAGGATCAGCCCGACGAACAGGAACTTGCCCAGAAACCCGAAGTTCTTCCGGGTGACCGTTGCGATGCCCGCGAGGGTCAGGAAGATGGCGCCCGTGCCGCCTGCGGACAGGCCCACCAGTTCGCCGCCATTTTGCAGCTGCAGCGCGACTTGCAGGATCGGTCCGAGAAAGAACCCTGCCACGAACGTAAACCCGAGCAGGAGGGCAACGCCGAGCCCGCTGTTGCGGTTCGCCTGGACGCCGAAGATCAAGCCCATCATGGCGGCAAACATTCCCAGTGTAAAGAGCAGGGGGTGCGACGCCATGAAGGAGAAGTTGGTGTTGGTGCCGATGAGTGCCCCGATCACGGTGGGGATCATGGTAAGGCCCAGCATCGTGTATGTATTGCGCAGCACCCGGTCCGTGCCCAGCGCATACTGCGCGGACGGTGAGACCATGCGGATGTCAGGTTGCATTGAAAGAGCTCCTTTGTTGTGTTGCCAACGTGCGTAAGCAAGAACTGACGCTAAGACTACCGAAGTGGCATGAAAGTTTCAACTTGCCTATCCCGAGTCTAGTCGATGCAAGCCGCTTTAGGCTATCATGGACGAGGTTTCGACTCGGTGACCAACGAGTCTCCAGGGCGTAGGCGCAAGGCCCAAGTTCCCGGAAGCCGGAGAAGTGGCAGAGCGGTCGAATGCGGCGGTCTTGAAAACCGTTGTGTCATCGTGTAACATATTGATTATATTATATTTGGTAATATTTTTCATTTCCGCAACCCCCGGGGCTGCGTGCGGATCATGCGGATCATTTGGAAGCGTGGCAGAGTGGTTTAATGCTCGGGTCTTGAAAACCCGCGCGGGGGCAACCCCGCCGTGAGTTCGAATCTCACCGCTTCCGCCAACCGCTACTTCGTCGGCTTGACGACCTCGCGTCTCGCGGCGTCTCGCTGAAGTGCTCCGTGGGATCCAGAACGTTCCAATCCCAGTCCTTCCCGTGCTCAAGGCCCGATACTGCCGCGAAGCGGCATAGAATCTCAAAGTTCTCAGGTGTCTCGAGGTTTAGATTCGCGTACCTGACGTTGGTCAGGCGGTAATAGTTGGAGGGGGCATCGGCAAGCTCTGGAGTCTGGCGAAATAGCCTAGCGGGTGAACTCGCGAAATAGTTTCTTGCCGGGCCGTTCGGCCCACGTTGGCGTCCGACAGCCACGAACCCCGTCGTTTCCCAGCGTCGATCGGAGAGCAAAGCCGGGTTGACCTCCGCGAAACGCTCGACCAACCAGACATACGCGTCGCGGGCACTGTCGAATTGGTGTTCCTTACCACGGAAGTGCGGGTCCTTCGTCGATTTCATACGGTAGGTTTGTCGTTTTCCAAGGCCTTTTTGCTACGGCAACCCGGCCTGCGTAATGGGTAGAAGGGCTCGGCCGTGTCGGGCAGGTTGAGCTGCCGTATTTTGAGCTTGAAGTACTCGGTGTCCAATAGTCCCCTGGCCCGCTTGCGGATCAGACCGATGCCGACGTTGCCCGCCTCAATGACGGCGCTGGTGATCGGGTAGGCCGCATAGTTGCAGATGCCCTCGGCGTGACTGCGTATTGTCTTGCTGAACGATTTGAGCGACGCGATCTTGCTGGCCTCCGCCAGGCCGCACCAGTCCTCAATACGCACATGCATGGCCTCGACGGACGGTGGATCGCGCCAGACTGCCTGCAGTTGCTCCTTGAGCGTGTATACGATGTTGATCTTCTCGTTGGCCGCGAGCAGCTCTTGCAGACGGCTCTCGCCATCGTCGCCCAACTGGTTGCGGTTCTTCAGCAGCAGGTAGGTCGAACCCTTGATTCTCGCCTGCCCTTCCTCGTCCGCCTTGCGCATCTCGGAACGCCGCACCTGCTTGATGACCTTGCTATACATCTGCATCACGTGAAAGCGGTCGAACACGATTGCAGCGTTCGGCAGCCACTGCCTGACTGCCGACTGATAGGCCAGCCCCATATCCATCGCGACCGCCTTAATGCCCTGGGCGCACTCCTCGCTCAACCCCTGCAGGAACTCACCGAAGACCTCGGCCGTGCGCCCCTCCTTGATCCACAGCAGCTTACCGCTTTCCATGTCGTAGACCAGCGTGAGATAGTCGTGCCCCTTGGCCCGCGCCACCTCGTCGACGCCAATCAGCTCCAGCCCCTCCAGAAACTCCGGCCGCCGCGCTTCAATTTAAAGGCCGGCCCCCGTCTCACGCTGCGCGTGAGCCACCCCCAGGGGGCCGGCGGGGCTTCGCCCCCCACCCCCAAAGCGGCCCTTTGCTCGCCCTACGGGCTGCGTCAGGCGCGCTTTTGTGGCGGCTCCCCCCGCCCCTGCGCTGGCGCTTCGGGGGACTCACCTGGACGGTTCGCCCCCGCCTTCGGCGGCCCCCCAACCAACTGCCGCGCATCCGCGAGAGGTGCTTCTGGAATGTTCAGAACACCGCGTGATAGCTGATCGTGCCACCATAACTCGGGTCGCCGCCCTGGGTGGCGGCATTGACCCCGACGGTCACCAAATTCTTGTCCGTCAGATGATGGTCGAGGTCGGCCATCACCCGCACCCAGTTTTGACGTACACTCTGACCCGGCACGGCAAAGCCGCCCAGACCGATGATCTGGCCGCCCACCCCGGAGGTATTGCTTTCCATGCAATGAACCATTTCCGTGTTCAACACCAACTCGGTCGTGCCGGTGAGGGCGGTTTTGGTTTCAGCGCCTACACGCACATTGTTGTCCGTGCTTGTGTCGCCATTGTAGGAGACGGGGAAGCCGCCTCCGACTTCGGTGTAGGCCCCAACATGGGCTTGCTGCCAAGTGTAGGCGGCATAAGGTGAGAGCGACAGCTTGCCGAGAGTGGCAAGATTCAGCAAGTCCACGCGCAGCCGCACTGCCGTGCTGGTCGTGGTGGTGTAGCCTTTGGATGTGCTGATGTCGTTGCCGTTCTGATAGTTGCGGCTGACGTTGGTGCCGAAGTTTCCCC
>JAKAFK010000020.1 GCA_021817985.1 Pseudomonadota bacterium
ATCTGCACCGGGCATCACGGACCAAGGCTGCGGCGGCACGGCTGAGCGAAAAAGATCTCGGGAAGGAGCTCAAGCGGCTCGAGAAGGAAATGCTCGCGTGCGCCCGTAATCTCGAATTCGAGCGCGCCGCGCAGCTGCGCGATGAGTTGGCGAGCCTCAAGGCCCACGCGTTTGGAACGGGGCCGAGTGGGGAAACCCCCGCTGCGGCGGGGTGAGCACCCCGGCACGGCGTATTCGAGCCATGGCCCGGCGGGGATAAGACGGATCACCGGGGCAATCCCACGGATTCGGCCCGAGGGGTTTTTCCAAAGGAATTTTCGTTGTGCAGCGCAATATGATTGATGAAGAAAGGATTGGCGTTCTTTTCGTGTGCATGGGCAACATTTGCCGTTCCCCCACGGCAGAAGGCGTATTCCGGCGCATGGTGGCGCAAGCCGGTCTGGAGGCGCACGTCCGGATCGATTCGGCGGGGACCCACGCCTATCACGTCGGCGCGCCGCCCGACAGGCGGGCGCAGGCCGCGGCCCACCAGCGAGGCTACGACTTGAGCGCATTGCGCGGGCGACAGGTGGAGGCGCGTGATTTTGCAGATTTTGACTACATCCTGGCCATGGACGACGACAATCTGTCGCTGTTGAGCCAGCGCTGTCCCGCCGATCACGCGCACAAGCTGGCTCTTTTCCTGAGCTTCAGTGCGCGCTTTCCTCATGAAGTGGTGCCCGACCCCTATTATGGCGGCCCACAGGGTTTCGAAAGTGTGCTCGATCGGGTGGAAGATGCGGGGAGGGGGCTGCTGGAGGAAGTCCGGGCGCGTCTTGCGACGCGCTCCGGCAAGGATGCGCCAAGCATAGCCTAGCGCCACCCGACGCACGAGGGCGCAGCAGGTCGAGTGGACCGCTGCTGCGCCCTGTCCCGTCGGTTACTTCCGGGTCTCGATTTGGACGAGATCGGCAGGAGCCGGAGTCGCCGCGGGGTGCGGCTGGCCGTGGCGGGGTCTCGCCGTCTGCTCGTGGCCGGTCGCCGTTTCCTCGACTGCGGGGGAGGCGCTGCCCCGTTTCTCCGGATCCGTTTCCACCTGCTGCAACGCGCTCGCGGCCGGGGCCGCAGGGGAGGACGGACGCGAGCGACGCTTCGCCGGCGAGTGTTGTGCGGGCTCGCTCATTGCGTCTTCTGCGGCGGGCGAGGCGGCGGAGCGGGTTTCCACCTGTTGCAGGTGGCTCAGGGGTGCCGCATCGGCCGCTGCGGATGCCGGCATCGCGGCTGGTGCCGGGCTGACAGGTACCGGCGTCGCCTCCTTGGTTTCGACCGGCGCCACGCTCGGCATTTCACGGACAGCCTCTTCGGCGCGTTGCGGCGGCGTCTCTGCGGGTGCGGCAGGCGCAGCGCCGTGGACCGGTTCGAGTTGCGGCCCCGAGGGCGCCGGTGTCTCGGCTACGGCCGGGCGGGCCTCGCGCGGCGGCCTCGGCTCACGCCGTTCGCCCGTGCGCTCGCGCCTGGGCTGACGTGCCGGTCGTCTTGCTTGGCCCTCGCCGGTCGCCGGTGCACCTTCCTCTGCGCGCACCGGTTTGGCGCCTTCGCTGCCCGCGGGTTGCGCCGCCCCGAGTGCGGGAGCTGCCTGCGGCTGGGTGCGGGGCGGGCGCGGCGGGCGCGGCGGGCGCTCACGCCGTTCGGCCGGGGCGGATGCCCGGGGTGCCTGTCCGGCGCGCTCGCCCGCTGCAGCCGGCCGTGGCTCTCCGCGCTCACGGGGTTCCCTGCGCGGACGGCGCGGCTCATGACGCGCCTCGCGTTGCGGCTGGCGCGGCGCGGGTTTGACCTCCGGTGCCGGCTGCTCTTTTTCTTCGCCCAGGCGCTTGAACCAGCTGAAGAGCTTGCCCATCAAGGAAGATTGCCGTGCCGCCTCAGGGGCAGGCTGCACCGGGATGGGCGGCGGCGCGACCGGGGTAATGCCCCGTACGGCGGCCACCTGCGGTGGGTTCCTCGGCTCCTGGGGTCCGGTTGCCGTTTCCGTTTCTTCGGCGGGTAGCTCCACGAGCTGGTAGCTGGGCTTCGTGGGTTCCGCCATGCGCAGATCGTCATGCTTGAGGCGCACGACGGTATAGTTCGGCGTCTCCAGGTGGATATTCGGGATCAGCAGCACTTCCACCTTGAGGCGCGACTCGACGGCATAAATGTCGGCGCGCTTTTCGTTGAGGAGGTAAGTGGCGACATCCACGGGCACCTGGGCGTGGATGGCCCCGGTGTTCTCCTTCATGGCCTCTTCCTCGAGGATGCGCAGGATATGCAAGGCCGAGGACTCGGTCCCCCGGATATGGCCCGTGCCGTGGCAACGGGGGCAGGGGATGTGGCTCGTCTCGCCGAGCGAGGGGCGCAGCCGCTGGCGGGAAAGCTCCAGAAGCCCGAAGCGGGAGATCTTGCCCGTCTGGACGCGCGCGCGGTCGAAGTGCAAGGCGTCGTGCAGGCGATTCTCCACTTCGCGTTGATTGCGCTGGCTTTCCATGTCGATGAAGTCGATCACCACCAGCCCGCCCAAGTCGCGCAGGCGGAGCTGGCGCGCGATTTCCTCGGCGGCCTCGAGATTGGTGTTGAACGCCGTCTGCTCGATATCGGCGCCCCGCGTGGCGCGGGCCGAGTTGACGTCGATCGAAACCAGCGCCTCGGTATGGTCGATGACCACGGCTCCCCCGGAGGGCAGTGAAACCTCACGCGAATACGCCGTCTCGATCTGGTGTTCGATCTGGAAACGGGAAAAAAGCGGGATGTCGTCCTTGTAGAGCTTGACCTTGCCGACGTTGCCGGGCATCACGTGGCCCATGAACTGGTGGGCCTGCTCGTAGATTTCCTCGGTATCGATGAGGATCTCGCCGATATCCGGCTGGAAATAGTCCCGGATCGCGCGGATGACCAGGCTGCCTTCCTGATAGATGAGGAAAGGCCCGTTCTGCTGGCGGGAGGCGGTTTCGATGGCTCGCCACAACTGCAGCAGATAGTTGAAGTCCCACTGCAACTCCTCGAGCGAGCGGCCAATCCCGGCGGTGCGGGCGATGATGCTCATGCCCTGGGGCACTTCCATCTGCGCCATGATGTCGCGCAGCTCGGCACGGTCTTCGCCTTCAATCCGGCGCGACACGCCGCCCCCGCGCGGGTTGTTGGGCATGAGGACCAGATACCGGCCGGCGAGGCTGATGAACGTGGTCAGGGCAGCGCCCTTGTTGCCACGTTCGTCCTTGTCGACCTGAACGATGACTTCCTGGCCCTCGCGCAACGCCTCCTGGATCCGGGCACGCGGGCCGTCACCCCCGTCTTCGCCCTGGTAATTGGCGCGCGAGACTTCCTTGAAGGGGAGAAACCCATGACGATCCGTGCCATAGTCGACGAAGGCCGCCTCCAGGCTGGGTTCGATGCGGGTGATCACCCCCTTGTAGATATTGCCCTTTCGTTGCTCCTTGCCAACCGACTCGATGTCGAGGTCAATCAGTTTCTGGCCATCGACGATCGCAACGCGCAGCTCTTCAGCCTGCGTTGCGTTAAACAGCATTCTCTTCATCGTTTATATTCTCCCGCGCTCTTCACACGGGCAAGGCAAAGCGTTTGCATGGCGGGCGCCGAATCTGCGGCCGGCCGCCATGGCGGGGTCTAGTCAGGAAAGAGTCATCGCTGCGATCACGATTGCCAAACGTCCCGGTTTGCCTTCTTTGCTTTGAATTTCCGGCAGGATTGCGAAGGTCGCGCCTTGAGAGGCCTGACGTCCCGGCAAGCGCCTCGGCGCGCACGGGCGTATCCGCGGGCTCGCCTCAAGCGGTGCAACGGCTTCCGTTCAAACGGGCGCATACCCGATCCGGCCGTGCCATTCCGTCGGCTGCCCGCCCAACAGCGCTTCGTTTCCTGCTGGCGTCATCCCGCGCAATCGCTCGCGCGGGACTTCAAAATTAAGTGCTTTGAGCGCGTAAATCCATTACTATCGCTACTTGAACCGCCAACCTTTGGTGAGCGAACTTAACCAATAAATCCCAGCTCGTCGGCGTCTCCTCGTCAATCGCGTGCAAGCGAGACTTGTCCAACGCTATCCCAAGCCCCATGTTATGGTCGATCCGGAGATGTCCGGTGTCGCCTGAGGCAATATTGGGTTGATTAGTATAAGCAAAATGACAGCGTTAAGCAAAGAATCCGTGACGTGGCTCGAAATCGGCGAGGAAGCCGCGACGCAACGGATTGACAATTATTTGACCCGGCACCTCAAAGGAGTTCCAAAAAGCCGCATCTACCGCATCGTGCGCAGCGGGGAAGTGCGGGTCAACAGCAAGCGGGTCGACTGCGCGTATCGCCTGCAGGTGGGCGATAGGCTGCGCATTCCCCCCGTTCGGACCGCGCGACGCGACGACACCCGGGTGGCCCCCGCCGGCAGCCGGCTGTCCCGGCATGTCGTGTTCGAGGACGAGGCGATGCTGGTGCTCGACAAGCCCGCCGGACTCGCGGTGCACGGCGGAAGCGGCATCAGCCGAGGGGTGATCGAGCAGTTGCGGCAAGAGCGGCTGGAGCTTCCGTTCCTGGAGCTTGCACACCGTCTGGACCGGGAGACCTCTGGTCTGCTGATCCTCGCCAAGCGGCGCCCCGCGCTCACGGGCTTGCACCGGATGATGCGTGAAGGGACGATCGACAAGCGCTATCTTGCGCTGGTTCGCGGCCACTGGCGCGATGCGTTGCGCCATGTGCGCCTGCCCTTGCACAAGTATCTGACGCCCGAAGGGGAGCGGCGGGTGCTCGTGCGCGAGGACGGGCTGGCGGCCCATACCGTTTTTCGTCTTCAAGGGAGCTATGACGGGTTCAGCCTCCTGGAAGCCGAGCTGAAGACGGGCCGGACCCACCAGATCCGTGTGCACCTCGCCCATCTGGGGTACCCGATCGCCGGCGACGAGAAATATGGGGATTTTGCCCTCAACCGGGAATTGGCGCCCCAAGGCTTGAGACGAATGTTCCTGCACGCGCACGCGATTGCGTTCGTTCATCCGCTGGACAGCCGGCTCATCGAATTGTCGGCGCCGTTGCCGGCCGAGCTCGCGGCTTTTCTGGACACGCGCGCAGAAGCCGCCGTCAGGGGATAGGTCATGCCGCAGCGATTTGAATTGTTGGTGTTCGATTGGGACGGGACGCTCATGGATTCCGCCGCGAGCATCGTCGCGTCCTTGCAATGGGCGGCCGGGGATCTCGGGCTGCCCGTGCCCAGCGAGGCGCAAGCACGCCACATCATCGGGCTGGGGCTGCAGGAGGCCATAGCCGAGATCATGCCCGACCTGCCGCTCGCGGACTATCCCAAACTGATTGATCGCTATCGCTTCCATTACCTCGCGCGCGATCACGAGATCGCGCTTTTTGCCGGGGTCGCAGAGGGCATACCCGCGCTCGCGGCGGCCGGCTTCACGCTCGCCGTGGCAACCGGCAAGAGCCGCCGGGGACTCGATCGCGCCCTGGTGCATTCGGGGCTCGGACCATGCTTCCAGGCGACGCGCTGTGCCGACGAGAGCTTCTCGAAGCCGCATCCGGCCATGCTCGAGGCCCTGATGACCGAACTCGGCATCGCCCCTTCGGCGACCTTGATGATCGGGGATACGACGCACGATTTGGCGATGGCAAGAAACGCCGGTGTGCAAAGCCTCGCAGTGGCTTATGGGGCGCACGAGAAGGAGGTGCTGGTGCCATTCGAGCCTTTGCTGTGTGCCGAGCGCTTCCCGGAGGTCACGCGATGGCTGCACGAGAACGGCTGATCTGCGCCTCTGCCGCCCTCGAAGAGGGCGGGCGCGGCGTCCGGTTCGAGCTTTCGCACCGCGGCAGGCGCATGCCGGCCTTCGGCGTTCGCCATCGGGGGCGCGTCTATGCTTACCTCAACCAGTGTGCGCACGCGCCTTCGGAGCTGGATTGGCCGGCAGGTGAATTTTTCGAGCATTCCAAGGTATACTTGGTGTGCTCCCGCCATGGCGCGCTCTATCGCCCCGAAAGCGGCTTGTGCGTCGCCGGGCCGTGCGTCGGGCAAAGCCTCATCAAACTGCCGGTGTCGGAGCGCGGCGGACAGGTATTCGTGACAGAAACCGCATAAGCTCGCTTGGCCCCCCCTGTGCAAAGGAAAACGCAATGCCCGAATCCGGCAACTGGGAACGCGATGTCCTGGAAAAGCTCGTCTTGGCCTCGATCAAGGAGCAGCGTCGGGCGCGCCAGTGGAGCATCTTCTTCCGGCTGCTCTTGTTCGCCTTCCTGTTCATCGTGCTCTTCGGCGCGCTCGGATGGCTCGGCACCGGCATCCCGGTCGGCAAGCACACGGCGCTCGTCAACCTCGATGGGGAGATCGGCGCCGACCAGGTCAGCGCGGACAGGATCATCAAGGGACTCGACGATGCGTTCAAGGACAAGAATACCAAGGGCGTGATCCTGGCGATCAATAGCCCGGGCGGCAGCCCGGTCCAGGCGGGCTATATCAACGACGAGATCTGGCGCCTGCGCCGAAAGTACCCGAAGATCCCCATCTATACGGTGGCTGAGGATCTGTGCGCCTCCGGCGGCTATTACGTGGCAGTGGCCACGGATCGCATCTATGTCAACAAGGCGACCCTGATCGGCTCCATCGGGGTGCTCATGGATGGCTTCGGCTTCACCGGCCTGATGAACAAGCTGGGCATCGAGCGGCGCTTGCTGATCGCCGGAAAGAACAAGGGCTTCCTCGACCCGTTCTCGCCCGAAGACCCCACTCAGGTGGCGTATGCCAAGACCATGCTTCAGGACATTCACCAGCAATTCATCCAGGCCGTGCGCAAAGGGCGGGGCAACCGCCTCAAGGAAACGCCCGGACTCTTCTCCGGCCTGATCTGGACAGGCGATCAAAGCATCGCGCTGGGTCTTGCGGACGGGTATGGCAGCGTGCAGTCCGTCGCGCGCGATGTGATCAAGGCCCCCACGATCGTGGACTACACGCCGCAGGGCGGTTTCGTCAATCGCTTTGCCAAGCACTTCGGCGCGGCTCTGGTCAACGACCTCCTGCCGCTTGCGCGCTCCGGCTTGACCTTGCGGTAGGGCTCATGACCGGGGATTATCGACCGATCTCATGCGCGCAGCACGAGCGGCTTGAATGGAGCTGCTTGCGTGCGGTGGTTTTGCCGCTCGCGTGGGAGGGATCTTCCGGACGAGTGCGCGAGGACGTGCTGCCGCTCGACGTGGCCACCCTCGACGGCGCGGAATGGCTCACCTTTCGGCGGGCGAACGGTCAGGTCGAGCGGGTGCGGCTGGACCGTTGCGAGGTCTGTGACTCGACGGCGTAGAACAGGAATACCGCAGGACGGCGCTCGATGTCCGGGACCTCCCGGGTCCAGGCCGCAATGGGCTGCATGCGAATCGTTTCTCCCGCACCCGTCAGGTCGGCGGCGATGCAAAGCAGGGTATCGGGCCGCAGCACGCGGACCAGAGACTCGAAAAGCGCCCGGTTTCGGTAGGGGGTTTCGATCACCATCTGTGTTTGGCCCTGGAGGCGCGATTGCGCTTCCAGTTCCTTCAGCTTGTGTTCACGCCCGGCGGTGTCGGGCGGCAAATACCCATGGAAGGCGAACCGCTGGCCGTTGAGTCCGGAGGCCATGAGCGCAAGCAGCAGCGCGGAGGGTCCCACCAGCGGCACCACCTTCACGCCGCTTGCATGGGCATGCCTCACGAGCTGGGCTCCGGGATCGGCCACCGCCGGGCAGCCTGCCTCGGACAACAGCCCCATATCATGACCTGCCAGCAGCGGTTCCGCCAGGCGGGGAATGTCCTCGGGACGCGTGTGTTCGTTCAGGGCGGCAAGGCTTAGGGATTGGAGCGGAACCGCGGTGCCGAGCCGCTTCAGGAAGCGGCGTGCCGATTTGGCATCTTCGACGATGAACCGGGCGAGGGACGCGATCCGCTGCCGGACCCCGGGCGGGACCGTCCAGGCGACATCGCCCTCGGCCAGGCTCGAGGGGATGAGGTACAGGGTTCCCGGGCGGGGGGGCGTCGTGTCCATGCCGCGCGCCTGCCTCAGGGCAGGTCCAGGCCCTCGTTGTTCAGCAGGCGGACCAGCGTGATCAAGGGGAGGCCGATCAGCGCGGTGGGATCGTCTCCCGTCATGGCTTCCAGAAGACTGATCCCGAGCCCTTCGGTGCGTGCCGATCCGGCGCAGTTGTATGGCTGTTCCTTCGCCAGGTAGCGCTCAATCTGGGCTTGGGTCAAGGGGCGGAAACGGACCCGATAGGGGACGAGCTCGCATTGCGCGCGGTCGGACAGGCTGTTGTAGACGCACAGGCCGGTGTGGAAGGACACGCCCTTGCCTTGCATCCGGGTGAGTTGCCGAATGGCGTTTTCGCGGGATATCGGCTTGCCGATCGCCTCCCCGTCGAGGTCGGCCACCTGGTCCGAGCCGATGATCAAGGCATGGGGAAAGCGATCCTTGACCGCGCGTGCCTTGGCCTCCGACAGGCGCAGCGCGGTGGCCGCCGGCGGCTCCCCCGGTCGCGGCGCTTCGTCGACATCGGGGGAGGCAACCACGAAGGGGATCTGCAGGCGGCTCAGGAGCTCACGGCGGTAGACGGACGTCGAGGCGAGAACCAGTTCGGGCAAGGCCTTTGTCTTCATAATGCTTAATGCTGTCGGGACGTGCGGGCAGGCGGATAGACCCGGGTCCCTATTCCGGCTGAATTTCGATCAACGCCTCGTCGGGCGTCACCGCATCGCCTTTCGCGACCGATACGGCAATCACCGTTCCGCTGAGCGCGGCTTGAACCTCGTTTTCCATCTTCATCGCTTCGATGACGAGCACGGCATCGCCGGCCTTGACCGACTGGCCCGGCTTGACGAGCACGTCCACCACCGTTCCGGGCATGGCGGCGGTCACGTGCCCCTGATGGGTGGCGCGCGGGCGCCGCCCGTTTCCGTTGGCGGCAGGCTTGGTGCGCGCGCCGGCTTGCGCGCCGCCGGCGACCGGGGCGAGTTCGAGCTCGCTCAAGGTCTCGATCAGGACTTCTTCGGGGACGCCATCCACGGAAACGTAGAAGGGACGCTGTTCCTCGCCCGCGTGGCCGCTTCCGGTGAGCTTGATGTGGTAAGTCTCGCCGTGCAGCGTGATGCGAAACTCGTTGGGCGCGTATCGCGGGCCGGCGCTCGCCTCCTTCGCGCCGGGCGGCAGGAGCGGTTCGGGCTTGAGGGTGCCGGCCGCGCGCTCCTGCAGGAAGGTCCGCCCGATGTCCGGGAACATGGCGTAGGTGAGCACGTCGTCCTCGGTCTTGGCGAGCCCTTCGACCTCCGTCCGCAATTTGTCGAGTTCATCATCCAGAAGGTCAGCCGGGCGGCAGTCGATCACCGCCTGGTTGCCGACGGCGATCGCGCGAACCTGCGCATTGATCGTGCCCGGGGCGTGGCCATAGCGGCCCAGCAGGTAGTGCTTGACCTCCGTGGTGACGGATTTGTACCGGCTGCCGGTGAGCACGTTGAGCACGGCCTGCGTGCCGACGATTTGCGAGGTGGGCGTCACCAGGGGCGGGTAGCCCAAATCCTCGCGAACGCGGGGAATCTCAGACAGCACCTCGTCCATGCGCGCGAGCGCCCCTTGCTCCTTGAGCTGGTTGGACAGGTTGGAAATCATCCCGCCGGGCACTTGGTTCACCAGCACGCGGGTGTCGACTCCGGTGAAGGCGCTTTCGAACTGCCAATACTTCTTGCGCACCTCGCGGAAGTAGGCGGCGATCTCCTGCAGCAGTCCCAGGTCGAGACCCGTGTCGTGGGGCGTTCCTTGCAGGGCCGAGACGATGCTCTCGGTGGTGGGATGGCTTGCCCCTTCCGAGAAGGCGCTGTTGCAGGTGTCCACGATCGACGCGCCGGCTTCGACGGCCTTGAGGTGGCACATCGAGGCGAGGCCCGATGTCGCATGCGAATGGAGATTGATGGGCAGGCGCACGGCGTTCTTGAGCGCGCGAACGAGCTCGCCTGCGGTGTACGGGGTCAAAAGGCCTGCCATGTCCTTGATGGCGAGGCTGTCGCAGCCCATGCCTTCAAGCTCCTTGGCGAGCGCGACAAAATGGGGGATGTCGTGCACCGGGCTCGTGGTATAGCAGATCGTGCCCTGGGCATGCTTGCCCGCCTGCTTGGCGGCATCGACCGACACGCGCAGATTGCGCAGGTCGTTCATCGCGTCGAAAATGCGGAACACGTCGACGCCGTGATCGGCCGCAAGCTTGACGAAGGCCCGCACGACGTCGTCGGAGTAATGCCGATAGCCGAGCAGGTTCTGGCCGCGCAACAGCATTTGGATGGGGGTGTTCGGCAAAGCCTTGCGCAGTCTGCGCAGGCGCTCCCAAGGATCCTCCTTGAGAAACCGCACGCAGGCATCGAAGGTGGCGCCGCCCCATGCCTCCAGGGACCAGAAGCCTACGCGGTCGAGCGAGGGGCATATCGGCAGCATATCGTCCGTCCGCATGCGCGTTGCGATGAGCGACTGATGCCCGTCCCGCAAGACGAGGTCGGTGATGAATACCTTGGTCATGTTCTCCCCACTGCTGGAATACTTTGCCTCACATGCCCTCGTGCGCGGCGATGGCGGCGGAAATGGCGACTGCCAATAGCTCGGGCGGCCGGCGAACGGGGTATTTTATCAGCTCGCTGTGCGTTTCCACAAAACTCGTGTCGAAGCGGCCGCCGCGGAAATCGGGATTCTTGAGGATCTCCTGATAGTAGGGGATCGTCGTCTTGACGCCATAAACGATCATGTCCGTCAGTGCGCGGCGGCTGCGCTCCACCACACCCTGCCAGGACAGGTTCCAGACCGTGAGCTTGGCGCACATGGAGTCATAATAAGGCGGGATGACGTAGCCCGTGTACATGGCGGCATCGGTGCGCACCCCCGGCCCGCCGGGCGCGTAGTAGCGCGTGATGCGCCCGAAGCTTGGGAGGAATTCGTTTTGCGGGTCTTCCGCGTTGATGCGGAACTCCATGGCAAAGCCCCGGTGCTCGATGTCGGCCTGCTTGTACTGCAAGGGCAATCCGCTGGCGACGCGGATCTGCTCCTGCACGATGTCGACGCCGGTGATGGTCTCCGTGACGGTGTGCTCGACCTGCAGGCGCGTATTCATCTCCATGAAATAGAATTGATTGTCGGAATCGAGCAGGAATTCGCAGGTTCCCGCGTTGACGTAGCCGACCGCCTTGGCGGCCTGGACCGCCAGGAGGCCGATGTATTTGCGCTGCGCTTCGGTCAGCTGCGGGGAGGGCGCGATCTCGATCAGCTTCTGGTGCCGCCGCTGGATGGAGCAATCCCGTTCATAGAGGTGGATGACGTTGCCGAAGTCATCGCCCATCACCTGGACTTCGATGTGGCGTGGATTGACCACGCATTTTTCCATGAACACCTCGGGCTTGCCGAACGCCTTGCTGGCCTCCGACACCACGCGGTCGAAGTTGCGGATGAGTTCCTCTTCGTTGTTGCAGCGGCGGATGCCGCGCCCGCCGCCGCCGTTGGTCGCCTTGAGCATGACCGGATAGCCGATGCGGGCGGCCAGCACGCGGGCCTCCTCCGCCGACTCGAGGTTATGGTCGCTCCCCGGCACCACCGGGATGCCCGCCTTGATCATCGCGCGGCGCGCCTCGATCTTGTCGCCCATGGCGCGGATCACCTTGGCCGACGGCCCGATGAACTTGATGCCCCGACGCGCGCAGATCTCGGCCAGCATGGGATTCTCGGACAGGAAGCCGTAGCCCGGATGCAGCGCATCGCAGCCGGAGGCCACCGCGAGATTGACGATGTTGTGGGCGTTGAGATAGCCCAGGACCGGATCGGCGCCGATGTTGTAGGCCTCGTCCGCCTTCTTGACGTGCAGCGCGTGACGATCGGCGTCGGTGTAGATGGCCACCGACTTGATGTCGAGTTCCGCGCAGGCGCGCACGATGCGAACGGCGATTTCGCCGCGATTGGCGATGAGGATTTTCTTGATCACGCCAAGTCCTTCTTTGACAGCCAAAGCGGAAAATTATATCATGCGCTGCTTATGTCTGAACAGGCCGCCATCGACGCGATGGAGTTCGCGCGCAACCGCCGCGCGTTGCATGGTAAAATCCCAGTGGCTCAGCTTGAGCGGCTGAGCGAGGTGGTGGCCGGCGATGACGCGGTGGTGGAGTATAGCGTGTCCGGAGGCGTCGACGACGATGGTCGCCCGGCGCTGGACCTGGAGTTGCGCGCCGTCTTGCCGCTGGTGTGCCAGCGTTGCCTGGAACCGTTCGACTTTGCGTTGGACCGGCGCTCCCGGCTCCTGCTGGCAAAGGATGAGACGCAATATAACGCGCTCGACCGCGACGAGGCGGTCGAGGTGATTCTGGCGGAGCGTCGGTTGCGCGTGGATCGGCTTGTGGAGGACGAAATCCTGCTCAGTCTTCCCATGGCGCCCATGCACCCCCTGTCGCAGTGCGCGGCGGCGCAATGGATCGGGGAACCCGAGGCGAAGGCACCAGGCGACGGCGCCTGAAGGACCCGCGCGTCGGGCGATCGCCCGGACCGAACGGCGCCCCCCTGACGGGCGGCTGGATATTTTGAGGAGTTTGACATGGCAGTGCAGCAAAACAAGAAGTCCCCTTCCAAGCGTGGCATGCACCGTGCGCACGACTTTCTCACCAATCCTCCGCTGGCCGTGGAGCCGACCACCGGCGAGGCTCATCTGCGCCATCATATCAGCCCCAACGGGTATTATCGCGGCCGAAAGGTCACGCGTGCCAAGGGCGAATAGCCGACTGGCCACCCTCCTGACGGTTCTGGGCGGGCCTGCCGCGTAGCTCATGAGCAGCGTTACCATCGCGGTCGATGCCATGGGCGGCGACCATGGCCCCCGGGTCACGGTGCCGGCTGCCTTGCAGTTCTTGGGCCGGGACCCCGATGTTCACATCATCCTGGTCGGCGGGCGCGGAGACATCGAAGAACACCTTCGCGGGCATCGCGACTTCGGGCGGATCACCGTCCGGCACGCGAGCGAAGTGGTGGAGATGCACGAGCCCCCCGCGTCGGCCATGCGCAACAAGAAAGACTCCTCGATGCGCGTGGCGGTGGACCTGATCAAGGACGGGCAGGCCGACGCTTGCGTGAGCGCGGGCAATACCGGCGCCCTGATGGCCATTTCGCGTTTCGTTCTCAAGATGCTTCCCAACATCGAGCGCCCGGCGATTGCCACGGTGCTGCCCACCATAAAGGGCCATACCCACGTCCTCGATCTGGGCGCGAACGTCGACTGCACGGCGACGCACCTGCTGCAATTCGCCATGATGGGGGCCATGCTGGTGTCGGCGGTGGAGAGAAAGCCTGCACCCACGGTCGGCCTTCTCAACATCGGCGAGGAGGCGATCAAGGGCAACGAGGCCGTCAAGAAGGCGGGCGAGCTTTTGCGCGCCAGCCCGCTCAACTTCTATGGCAACGTGGAAGGCGACGACATTTACAAGGGAACGACCGATGTGGTCGTCTGCGACGGCTTTGTCGGGAATGTGGCGCTCAAGACTTCGGAAGGACTGGCCCAGATGATCGCGACCTTCTTGCGCGAGGAATTCAAGCGGAACTGGAGGACGCGCCTGATGGGCCTTTTCGCCTCGCCCGTGCTCAGATCGTTCAAGCGCCGGGTGGACCATCGCCGCTACAACGGGGCGAGCCTGCTGGGCTTGCGGGGCATCGTGATCAAGAGCCATGGCTCTGCGGATCCTTTCGCCTTCGAGTGCGCGATCGGGCGCGCCGTCGAGGAGGTCCGAAGCGGCGTCCTCTCGCGCATCACCGAACAGGTGGCCTTTGGGCTGGAAGGGGCCGCCTGATGCGCGCTCGCGTGACGGGGACGGGCAGCTATCTGCCCGAGCGCGTTTTGAGCAATACCGATCTCGAGCGCATGGTGGAGACCACCGACCAATGGATCGTCGAGCGCACCGGGATCCGCAGCCGGCATCTGGCGGCCGAGGATGAGGCGACCAGCGATCTCGCGGCGCACGCCGCCCGGCGCGCGCTGGAGGCCGCCGGAAAAGGCGCCGACGCGGTCGATCTCGTCATCTGCGCCACCACCACGCCGGATCTCGTATTCCCCAGCACGGCCTGCCTGCTGCAAGCCAAGCTCGGGATCCATAGCGGCGCACCGGCCTTCGACGTGCAGGCCGTGTGCAGCGGCTTCGTCTATGCGTTGTCGATCGCGGACAAATTCATTCGGAGCGGGCAAAGCCGCTGCGCCCTGGTGATCGGTGCCGAAACGCTCTCGCGCATCACCGATTGGTCGGATCGGTCCAACTGCATCCTATGGGGCGATGGCGCCGGCGCCGTCGTGCTCGAGCCTTCGAGCGAGGGGGGAATCATCTCCACCCATCTGCACGCAGACGGAAGATACGCCGGTCTGCTGCGCGTATCCGGCGGGGTGTCGAGAGCGACTCTGGGGCCCAACGTCATGCGCATGGAGGGCAACGCGGTGTTCAAGGTCGCCGTCAACACGCTGGATGCCATCGTCGACGAGACGCTCGCCGCCAACCAGATGTCGAAATCCGACATCGATTGGCTGGTGCCCCATCAGGCCAATATCCGCATCATCCAGGCGACGGCGCGCAAGCTCGGGATGGGGATGGAGCGCGTGGTCGTCACGGTGGACCGCCACGGCAATACCTCGGCGGCCTCCATTCCGCTCGCGCTCGATGTGGCGGTGCGGGACGGACGCGTGAAACGCGGCGAGACGCTGCTTATGGAAGCGTTCGGGGGCGGGTTTACCTGGGGTTCGGCACTGCTCACTTGGTAGGTGGATCGCCTGCGGGAGAGGGGTTTGGAGGGATTTGAGTGAGTCATCTGGCGTTCGTGTTTCCGGGGCAGGGATCCCAGTCGGTGGGCATGATGCAAGGCTATGGGGCGAACTGCGTGCGGGAGGCCTTCGCCGAGGCGTCCGACGCGCTGGGCTACGATTTGGGCGCCCTGGTGGCGGGAGGGCCTGTGGAATCGCTCAACCAGACGGTGCACACGCAACCGGCGATGCTGGCGGCGGGCGTCGCGGTCTGGCGGGCGTGGCAAGCGCTGGGGGGCAAGGCGCCCGCGGTTATGGCCGGGCACAGCCTGGGCGAGTATACGGCCTTGGTGGCAGCCGGCGTGCTGTCGTTTGCCGATGCCCTCGTGCTGGTTCAGGCGCGCGCGAGACTGATGCAGGAGGCCGTGCCGGAAGGGACCGGCGGCATGGCCGCGATTCTCGGGCTTGAGGATGAGGCCGTGCGGGCGGTGTGCCGCGAGGCCGCAGATTCCGAGGTCCTGGAACCGGTGAACTTCAATTCGCCCGGCCAAGTCGTCATCGCCGGCCATCGGGCGGCGGTCGAGCGGGGCATGGCCCTTGCCAAGGCCAAGGGCGCCAAGCGCGCCCTGCTGTTGCCGGTGAGCGTGCCCTCCCACTGCGCGCTGATGCGTCCGGCCGCCATGGCCCTGCGCGAGCGGCTCGCGGGCGTGCCGTTCAAGACGCCGCGCATTCCCGTGCTGCACAATGCCGACGTCGCCGCCTATGACGATGTCGAGGCCATCCGGGATGCGCTGTCCCGCCAGCTCTATAGCCCGGTGCGGTGGGTGGAAACCGTCCGCGCCATGGGGGCGCGCGGCGTGACGCACATGGCGGAGTGCGGGCCGGGCAAGGTGCTCGCCGGACTCAATAAAAGAATAGACAGCACGATGGAGACTTTCGCCCTGACCGACGACGCGCAACTGGCGCAGCTGGCAGGGCTTGCGATCTGACCCCGGGGCGGTCGAGGGGCCTGGCCGCGGCGGGTTTTTTCCTTTTCGTTCGTAGGACTACGGTATGCTGAATGGACAAGTGGCGCTGGTGACCGGCGCGAGTCGCGGCATCGGGCGTGCGGTTGCGATGGCCCTCGGGCGGGCTGGTGCGGTCGTCATCGGGACGGCGACCAGCGAGACCGGCGCGCAGGATATTCGTGCCGCGCTGGATGAGCAGGGCGTCAAGGGGGGAGGCGTCGCGCTCGACGTCACCGATTCGGCACGTCTCGACGAAGTGCTTGCCGACATCGAGAAGCAGTGGGGCAGCGTGGCGATTCTCGTCAACAATGCCGGCATCACGCGCGACAATCTCCTGATGCGCATGAAGGATGAGGAATGGGACGCCATCATGGCGACCAACCTGACGTCGGTGTTCCGTCTCTCCCGTGCGGTGATCCGCGGCATGATGAAAGCGCGCTATGGCCGGATCATCAACATCAGCTCGGTCGTCGGGGCGACGGGCAATGCCGGGCAGACCAACTATGCGGCTGCCAAGGCGGGCGTCGTCGGCTTCGCCAAATCGCTGGCGCGCGAAGTCGGCAGCCGCAACATCACGGTGAACTGCGTCGCGCCCGGCTTCATCGATACCGACATGACGCGCGGGCTCACGGCCGACCAGCGTAACGCCTTGCTGGAGCGGATCCCGGCGGGACGGCTCGGCGAACCCGAGGATATCGCCGCGGCCGTCGTGTTCCTGGCATCGCGCAACGCGGGCTATATCACCGGCGCCACGCTGCATGTCAATGGCGGGATGCACATGGAGTGACCCGTGTCCCGGCGGGCTCCCGGGGCGGCTCTCATGACCGATGGGTGGAGCATGGGACGCGAGTTTGATAGAATGCCAACGCCTTGCGGGTGTTGAACGGTCTGAAAGAGCGTGATGGAAGCTCGGTAGCGGCAGACGTGAACCGGTTCGTGGGTGGTGGCAAGTGGATTTTGCATTATCTCGAGAGGGTCTATACATGGAAAACGTGGAACAGCGAGTAAAGAAGATCGTAGCTGAACAGTTGGGCGTCAACGAGGCGGAGGTCAAAAGCGAATCGTCGTTCGTTGATGACTTGGGCGCGGATTCCTTGGATACCGTGGAGCTCGTGATGGCGCTCGAGGAAGAATTCGACTGCGAGATTCCGGACGAAGAGGCCGAGAAGATCACGACGGTCAAGCAAGCGGTGGACTACATCAATAACGCCTCGAAGTAGCGTCGCGAGCCTTCGCGGCCTATTCACCCGTCAGCCATTGGGGAGCTTTGCTTGTCTAGACGAAGAGTTGTGGTCACTGGCCTGGGGATCATTTCGCCGGTAGGGATCGGGGTGCAGGAGGCGTGGTCAAACATCGTGGCCGGCAAGTCGGGGATCACCCGGATTACCCGCTTCGACTGCTCGGCCTTCGCCTCGCAAATCGCGGGGGAGGTCAAGGGATTCGATGTCACGCGTTACCTCAACCCCAAGGACGCGCGTCGAATGGATCTCTTCATCCAGTATGGGCTGGCGGCTGGCATCGAAGCGGTCAAGGACGCGGGGCTCGATGCCGTGGCCGGGAACCCGGAGCGCATCGGCGTGAACATCGGCTCCGGCATCGGGGGCTTGTCGACGATCGAAGAGACGCACTCCACCTTCCTGGCCGGAGGGGCGCGCAAGATCTCCCCGTTCTTCATCCCAGGCACCATCATCAACATGATCTCAGGCAACCTGTCGATCATGTTCGGCTTCAAGGGACCGAACCTCGCCATGGTGACGGCGTGCGCCACGGCAACTCACTGCATCGGCGATTCCGCCCGCCTGATCGAGTATGGCGACGTGGATATCATGGTGGCGGGGGGTGCGGAAGCCGCGGTCACGCCGCTGGCCGTGGGCGGATTCGCCTCGGCGCGGGCGCTGAGCGGCCGCAATGACGATCCGGCGACCGCAAGCCGGCCGTGGGATACCGGCAGAGACGGCTTCGTCATCGGCGAAGGGGCGGGCGTCATGGTGCTGGAGGAATACGAGCATGCGCGCGCCCGCGGGGCCAAGATTTACGCCGAGCTCGCGGGGTTCGGCATGAGCGCGGACGCCTATCACATGACCGCGCCCAGTGAAGACGGAGAGGGCGCGGCGCGCTGCATGCACAACGCGCTGCGCAATGCGGGCCTGAACACTGACGAGATCGATTACATCAACGCGCATGGAACCTCCACGCCGCTCGGCGACTTGGCCGAATCGGCCGCGATGAAGCGCTGCCTGGGGCACCATGCGGGACGGACGGCAATCAGTTCGACCAAGTCGATGACCGGACATCTCCTGGGAGCTGCCGGCGGTGTCGAGGCGATCTTTGCGGCATTGAGCATTCGCGACCAGGTCGCGCCTCCGACCATCAACATTTTTGAGCAGGATCCGGCGTGCGACCTGGATCTTGTGCCGAATGCCGCGCGCGAGATGCCCATCCGCGCCGCCTTGTCGA
The DNA here is from genome assembly GCA_021817985.1 of Pseudomonadota bacterium. Classification (GTDB taxonomy): domain Bacteria; phylum Pseudomonadota; class Gammaproteobacteria; order Burkholderiales; family JAKAFK01; genus JAKAFK01. The sequence continues at coordinate 18,218 of JAKAFK010000020.1, forward strand.
ACTCCTTCGGCTTCGGCGGCACCAATGGAACCCTGGTCTTTCGCAAGCTCTGAGGGCGCGCCGGCGCGGCCGAGCCCTCGGTGGCGCCCGCCTCCTGTCCGCATGATGCTCAAGGCGTTTCATGGGTAAACGACGAGCGCGACGCACGAAGCCCAGGCGAGGGCCCGTCGGGCTGCTGCTGGCCGGGTTTCTGGTCGTCTGCCTGGCCGGTCTCATCGCCTATCTCAATTGGCCGGTGCCGCTGCCGGAAACCCCTTACCCCTTCACGATCACGCAGGGCAGCAGCCTCAAGGCAACGGCCCGTCAGCTGACGCGGGCGCATCTGCTGCGTGAGCCCTGGACCTTCATTGTGCTCGCCCGGGTCATGGGCGAGGCCGCGGACGTCAAGGCGGGCAGCTACACGCTCGCGAGCGGGGTCAGCCCGGTCGAGCTTCTGCGCAAGATCACGCAGAACGATGCGACGCAAAGCGAGATCACGTTCATCGACGGGTGGACCTTTTCGCAGATGCGGCAAGCGCTCGACAAGGATCCGGCCGTCGCCCATGAGAGCGAAGGCCTCAGCCGGGCGCAGCTCATGCAGCGCATCGGCGCGCGGGAAACCGACCCGGAAGGGCTTTTTTTCCCGGACACCTATTTCTTCCCGGTCGGGACGAGCGACCTGTCGATTCTTGCCCGCGCCTATCAGGCCATGCGGGCCCACCTGGCGCGCGAATGGGCGATGCGCGCGGCCGGACTGCCTTACACGAGGCCGTATCAGGCCTTGATCATGGCCTCCATCATCGAGAAGGAGACGGGGCAGCCCGCGGAGCGGGCCCGGATCGCGGCGGTGTTCGTGAATCGGCTGCGCCTCGGCATGCGCCTGCAGTCGGATCCGACGGTCATCTATGGCTTGGGCCCCCGGTACGACGGCAAGCTGCATGTGCGCGATCTCACGCACGACACGCCGTACAATACCTATACGCGCAACGGACTGCCGCCGACCCCGATCGCCATGCCAGGGCTTGCTTCCATTCATGCGGCGTTGCATCCTGCGCAGTCGAAGGCGTTATACTTCGTGGCCAAGGGCAATGGAACGCATGCGTTCTCGGACAACCTTGCCGAGCATGATCGCGCGGTGATGAAATATCAGATTCGTGGTCGCCGGGGGCCGCACAAAGCCGGATGAGGGCGCGGTGAGAGGAAAATTCATTACGATCGAGGGCATCGATGGGGCGGGCAAGAGCACCCATCTGGACTGGCTCGCCCGGCAAATCGGCGCCATGGGGCATGCCGTCAAGGTCACCCGTGAGCCCGGCGGGACGCCGCTGGGCGAGAAGCTCCGCACCCTGCTGCTGAGCGAACACATGCATGCGGACACCGAGGCCCTTCTGATGTTCGGCGCCCGCCGCGAGCACTTGGCACAGGTCATCGCGCCGGCCCTGGCCGGCGGGACGTGGGTCCTGTGCGACCGTTTCACCGACGCGAGCTACGCCTACCAAGGCGGCGGACGCGGGCTCGAGACCTCCCGGCTCGCCCAGCTGGAATCATGGGTGCAAGGGGACTTGCAGCCGGATCTGACGCTCCTTTTCGATGTGCCCCCGGCGGTGGCGAGGACGCGACTTGCGCACGCGCGCGCCCCGGACAAATTCGAGCAGGAGCAGGGCCTTTTCTTCGAGCGCGTGCGGACGGCCTACCTCGAACGCGCCCGGCAGTTCCCCCGGCGCATCCACGTGATCGACGCGAGCCGTTCCGTGGAGGCGATTCGCGAGACGCTGGCCGGGCTTCTGGACGCCTTCTGAGGCATGGATGCTCTGCCCTGGCAGCACGAGGCGCTAGACAGCCTGCTCGGGCGTGCGGGCCTGCCGCAGGCACTGCTGCTGGCCGGCAGCAAAGGGATCGGCAAGCGCACCTTCGCGGCTGCCCTGACCGCCGCCATGCTGTGCGAATCGCCTCGCCCGCAGGGGAGGGCGTGCGGCGCCTGCCCCTCATGCGAATGGCTGCGGGCCGGCACCCATCCGGATTTTCGCCTCGTTGTCCCGCAATCCGAGAGCGAGGGCGAGGCCGCGCAGGGGGCAGACGAGAGCCGTTCGGCCCCCAGGAAGGCAAGCCAGCAGATCGCCGCCGAACAGGTGCGTATGCTCGCCGATTTCGTGAACCTCTCTGCGCACCGGGCAGGACGAAAGGTCGTTCTCATTGCGCCGGCCGAGGCGATGAACAGCTTTGCCGCGAACAGCCTGCTCAAGATCCTTGAAGAACCGCCGGGCGAGACGACGTTCCTCCTGGTCACGCACCACTCGCAGCGCCTCCTCCCCACGATACGCAGCCGTTGCCAGCGTCTGGACATGGCGGCGCCGCCACCGGCGCAGGCGATGCAATGGCTCGAGTCTCAGGGTGTTGCCGATGCTGAAGCGGCGCTTGCGCACGCCGGCGGCGCGCCCCTTGGGGCGCTCGATGCCTTCCGGGACAATGAGGGAAGCCGCCGCAGCGCCCTGTTGACGCCCCTGTGCGAGCCGGCGACGCTCGACGTCCTCGGCCTTGCGGAAACACTGGCGAAGGAAGAGATGCCGTCCCTGGTGAGCTGGCTGCAGAAATGGGTGTATGATCTGATCGCCTCGCGTCTCGCGCGGCGCATCCGCTACAATGTAGCGCTGGCTCCGGCGATTGAGCGGCTGGCGCGGGCGGCCGACGTCTCCCGGCTGCTGGCCTACCAGAGGATGCTGGCCGAGACGCAAGCGGTGGCCGGTCACCCCCTGAATGCACAGCTCCTGCTGGAGCGCCTGTGCTTTGACTACGCTGATATATGGAACGCAGGGCAAGGAGAGATCGATGGTCGAGCCTAATATGCCTGCCGGTGGGCGCCCAGGTGTCTTGTCCCTGAGCATCAAGGAGAAATCCGCCCTTTTTGCGGCCTACATGCCGTATGTCAAGGGCGGCGGCATTTTCATTCCGACGACGAAGCCCTATCACCTCGGCGACGAAGTGTTCATGCTGATCAGCCTGATGGAGGATCCGGTGCGCATCCCCGTTGCCGGGAAAGTGGTCTGGGTGACGCCAGCCGGGGCGCAGGGCAACAAGAGTCAGGGCATCGGCGTCCGGTTCAACGACAATGAGGGCAGCGTCGCCGCGCGCAACAAGATCGAAGGACTGCTTGGCGGATCGCTGAAGTCGACGCGCCCGACCCACACGTTGTGAGCGGCCAGATCCGCGGCGTATCGTTTTCCGGCTCTCTCCTGAGGATGTTTTCTTTGCAGCCGAATGCACACGGACGGCCCCATGAGCGCTGAGGCGTGGCTCGTCGATTCGCATTGCCATTTGAACTTTCCGGAGCTGGCGGGCCGCCTGCCGGAGATCTTCGCCCGCATGCGCGAGAACCGTGTCGCGCATGCCTTGTGCGTCGGGGTTAATCTGAAGGATCTGCCCGAGATTCTGGCGCTCGCGGAGAGCCATGCCTTCATCTCGGCTTCCGTGGGGGTGCATCCGGACTACGAAGACGCCCCGGCGCCCGACGAGGAGACCCTTGCCCGCTGGGCTTCGCATCCCAAGGTGGTGGCCATCGGGGAGACCGGACTCGATTACTACCGCCTGAAAGAGGGGCTGGAGTGGCAGCGGGAACGGTTCAGGGTCCACATCCGCACGGCGCGCGCCTGCGGGAAACCGCTCATCGTGCATACGCGAGAGGCCGCCGCCGACACGCTCGACATCATGGCGGCGGAGGGGGGCGATGCGGTCGGAGGCGTCATGCACTGCTTCACGGAGAGCTGGGAAGTGGCGCAGCGGGCGATGGACCTCAATTTCCTGATCTCCTTTTCGGGGATCGTGACCTTCAAGAGCGCCGACGCCGTGCGCGAGGTCGTGAAGAAGGTGCCATTGAGCCGGATGCTGGTGGAAACCGATTGCCCCTACCTGGCCCCGGTTCCCTTTCGGGGCAAGGTGAACGAACCGGCTTTCGTGAGGCATGTGGCGGAAGAAATCGCACGCATCAAGGAAGTCCCCTTCGAAGAGGTGGCGCAGGCGACCACGGATAATTTCCGCCGTTTGTTCGGCTGCGCCTGATGGAGATCGTTTTTCTCGGGACCGGCTCGAGCACCGGGACGCCGGTGATCGGCTGCGACTGTGCGACATGCCGTTCGGCAGACCCGCGCAACAAGCGGACGCGGGCGTCGGTGGCCGTTTCGCTCCCGCAGGGGCCGACCCTTCTGATCGACACGGGGCCGGATCTTCGGCTGCAGGCCTTGCGCGAAGGCCTCCTGCGGGTGGACGGCGTCCTTTATACCCACACCCACGCCGATCATTTGAACGGTATCGACGACCTGCGCAACTTCTGTTACCTGCAGCGCGCGCCGATCCCCATCTTCGGCAACGAGACCACCGTCCGCGACATTGAGGCACGCTTCCGCTATGCCTTCGCGGCCCCGGGCCAGCATTGGGACAAGCCTGTGCTGACCGCCCACGCGGTGTGCGCGCCGTTCCATGCCGCCGGACTGGAAGTGACGCCGCTGCCCGTCTTGCATGGAAGGCTGCCCATCCTGGGCTACCGCATCGGGGACATCGCCTACATCACGGACGTCTCGGAGATTCCTGAGGCAACCCTGCCGCTCCTGCGGAATCTCGATGTGCTGATGCTCGACTGCCTGCATGATCTCCCGCATCCCACCCACATGCATCTTGCGCGCTCGCTGGAGTATGCACAGGCGATTGCGGCGCGCCGGACCTATTTCATCCACATGACCCATCGGATGGAGTTCGTCGCCGCCAGCAGGCAGCTTCCCGACGGGGTCGAACTGGCCTACGACGGCCTTCGCGTCAGCGTCCCCCAAGGTTAGTGTTGTCCGATGCGGACAGGGTGCGGATTGAGCGCCACCGCGCGCCCATGGATCCGGAGGGCACCCGGCGGCCGCGGGGGCGCACACCCGTCCATGCAAGCGACCCCGATGCGTCCGCCTGTGCTCGCTATAATTACTTCATTCCCGTCTAACGGGGGCGTCCCAAGCGGGACGACAGACGCTCGTCTCGCCACGGCGCTTTGAGTTGTCGGCGGCCCCCGTTCCCCAGAAGCTTCTACGCGCCGCCAAGATGGCTTTCGTTCAGAGGGGCGTTGGCTTGGGCATCAGCGCAGGGGCCTCGCGCCGGGGCGGAAAACCGTCCCGGCAGGTGCATCCGCCGAGCTGCAGGCGCTCGGCATTCTCGGAGATCGATATGGCAACGATGAAGGCGGTTCGCATTCACGAATACGGCGGCCCCGATGTCATGCGGGTCGATGATGTCCCCATTCCGGAGCTGACCGCAGGGCGCGTGCTGGTTCAGGTCCACGTGGCCGCCGTCAATCCGGTGGACTGGAAAATCCGCGAAGGTCATCTGGGCAGGGATCGGAGCATGCCGCTCGTGCTCGGCGGAGACTTCGCCGGGCGGGTCGTGGCGGCTGGCCACGGCGTTGTCGACTATCAGCAGGGCAACGCGGTGTTCGGACACTGCTCCGAGGGCGCCTATGCCGAATACCTGCTCGCGGCCCCCAAGGAGATTGCGCATAAGCCCAATGGCTTGGGGATGATCGAAGCGTCATGCCTGCCTATCGCGGGATTGACGGCTTGGCAGGCGCTTTTCGATACGGCTGACTTGAAGGGCGGACAGACGGTGCTGATTCATGGGGGCGCGGGGGGCGTCGGTCATTTCGCCATCCAGCTGGCGAAATGGAGAGGCGCGACCGTGTGGGCCACCGCGAGCACGCCTCAGCACACATTCTTGCGCCGCATGGGCGCCGACCGGGTCGTGGATTACCGCGCGGAACGCTTCGAGGATCTGGGTCTTGCGGACGTCGTGCTGGACACGATCGGCGGCGAGACGCAGACGCGTTCCTGGGCGGTCCTCAAACCCGGCGGTATACTCGTTTCGCTCGTCGAGCCGCCGGTTCCGGAGCTCGTCCAGGCCGCCAAGGCACGGGGCAAGATGATCTTCCGGCACGATGATCCGGAGGAACTGGCCGAGCTTGGGCGGCTGGCCGCCAGGGGCGAGATTCATGTCCATGTCGGCAAGGTGCTGCCCTTGTCCGAGGCCCGACAAGCGCTGGAGCTCAGTCAGTCTCGCCACGCCACGGGCAAGATCGTCCTGCAGCTCGCCGAGGATTGAGACGCGCGCCGTCGGGCCCGCGGTGTCAGAGCCAATGCCGGAACAGACGGGCGAAGAACTCTCTGAACCGCTCCTTGAACGGGCGTCTTTCCCATTGCGAGAGCGTTATTTGCCGTGAGTGCTTGATATCCTGCTCGAACATCGCCTCCATTTTCCCGGCGAAATCCTTGCCCAGGATGATGGCATTGACTTCGTTGTTGCTGGCGAAGCTCCACATGTCCATGTTGGTGGATCCGACGGTGGACCAGACGCCGTCAATGGTGGCGGTCTTCGCGTGAAGCAGCGCATGCTTGCGTTCGTAGATCTTCACCCCCGCCTTGAGCAGTCGCGTGTAGAAGGAGCGGCCGGCATACATGGCGAGCGGGACGTCGCTGCGGCTCGGCAGAATGAGTTTCACGTGGACTCCGCGCCTGGCCGCGTCGATTAGCGCGGACAGCGTCTGCCGGTTCGGTACGAAATAGGCGGAGGTCACGTGGATATACCGCACGGCCGCCGCAAAGGCCGTCTCATACATCTCGTAGGTGAGGCGGTGTCTCTTGCCCGGGCTGCTCCCGATGACCATGACGTAATCCTTGCCCTGAGGGGTGAGTCGCGGAAAGAAGTCCCTGTGCGGAAGGGGGGGGCCGTCCTGGCGGCGCCACGTCGAAAAAAACAACCGTTGAAACTGCGCGACCACCGGCCCCCGGATCTCCACGTCGGTATCCCGCCAAGGGAGTCTGAGGCCGGTCGGCGTACTTGAGTAGACGTTGCCGATGTTGACGCCGCCGGTAAAGGCGATCCTTCCGTCGACCACGAGGATCTTCCGGTGGTCGCGCCGGGTGATGAGCCACTTTCGGCGAACCTGAAAGGGATTGATCGGGTTGAATTCCAGCACGTGCACCCCGCCGCGGCGAAGCGCCTGAAAGACGCTGGCGGGGGTATCGCGGCTTCCCACCGCGTCATAGATCAGATTCACATCCACCCCCTGCGCACTTTTTTGAATGAGCAGGCGTTCCAGGGCGCGATCGCTGTGCGCGTCGCCGAAGATGTAGGTCTCCAGATCGACGGAATTGCGAGCCGCGCGAATGGCGCTCTCCATTGCGGTCGTGACTTGCTTGCCGGTGAGCAGGGTCACGGCGTTGCCGGCAACGAGCGGCACCCTGCTGACGGACTCCATGAGCCGGATTTGCCGCCGCAGGATCGGGCCTGCTCCGGTGCGCCGCGCCAGGCGGGAGATGGTGGCGGCGCTGACTGCAGGGTTCTCGCGGCGGCCGTCACGGATGATGATCGGCGGGCCGTTGACCGGGCGTTTCTCGAGTGTGCTGACGTTGGGCAGGGGAGGGGTGCAGCCGGTGACGAGCAAGGCGCAGAGAACGGCGCCAAGGAATGGCCTGATGCGCCGCGCACGCGCTTTCGCCGCCGATTCTCCTTGTCCACGGAGGGCCGCCGAACGCCACCCCATGGCAGGCGCAATGTGCGCGATGCGCTCTGGGGCCCTGCGAACCTGACCGGATCGTTCAGCGTTTGAATCGATGGAGCCTCCCTTGGCGCTTTAGGACCCCGGAAACGACCCTAAAGCGGCCTACTGGCACGAGGGCGGGGGCTTAAGGCGCGCCCTCTGTATCGAGCGTCAACAACCCCGCCAGCGCCAGCGCATTGCGCGGCGCATGCCCTGCCTCGTCGTTGTCAAAATAAAAGAAGACGTCCTTGTGCTCTTTTATCCACGCGCGGCAACGAGCGGCCCATTGAGCCAGGCGCTCTTCGCCGTAGCTGCCGCGATAGGGGCCGTCGGGACCATGCAGGCGGACGTATACGAAGTCGGCCGTCACCTCCATGGGTGCCGTCTGGCCATCAAATTCATAGATGCACAGTGCGGCGTTTTGCGCTGCCAGCAGCCGGTACGTGCGATCGTTGAACCAGGCGCAGTCGCGGAACTCGAATGCGTAGGCAAAGCCCGCCGGCAGGGCGTGAAGAAATTCTGCCAGCCGGTCGGGCGAAAAGGGGAAGCGCGCCGGCAGCTGAAAGAGGATGGGGCCGAGTTTGCCTTGCAGGTGCGTGACCCGTTCGAAGAACGGCGGCAGCGTTTGGCGCGGTTCCAGCAGCCTCTTCACATGGGTGATGAAGCGACTCGCCTTCACCGCGAACACAAAATGCGTGGGCGTGGCATCGCGCCACGACGCAATGGCTTGCGGGCTCGGCAGGTGGTAGAAGGTATTGTTGATCTCCACCGATCTCAGGCGTCTGGCATAGTATGCAAGCCACTGGTTTTGAGGAACCGTGTCGGGGTAGAACGGACCGACCCAGTGCGCATAGGACCAGCCCGAAGTGCCAAGGTGGATCGTGCTCATCTCGTTTCGTCGAGTCTCTCGCCTTCATGGGCCCAGGCGAGGTTCGCGGACGCCCCCCTGGGCCAGGCCGCCGGTTCCCTCACGCCGCTCAGCCGTCCCGGGCCGGGAAATCGAAGAGGATGCGCGGGCTTGGACTTCTCAGCCTGAGCGCTGCCGTGCGCATCGCCTCCATGCCCAGCATCTCGGCGAAGCCTTCCAGTCCCCGAATGCCGGCAATGCGGCGAAGCAGTTCGGTCCCACCGGCAAGGTCGACGTTTTCGGGGACGCCGGAATGGGCCTCGGGATGCAGATGGGTGAAGAGGACGTGATTCATGTCGGGAGGCAGCAAGACCTCAAAGGGCCTGCGCTGCTCGATGAACGCGCGCATCGCGGCGCAGGCGCCTGCCCGGGTCCAAACCAGCGATGCCACCGGGACGTTGTCCATGGCTTTCGGGACGATCACGCGTTTTGCGAGAGCGCGGACAGCACGCGCGCCTCGATGGCGTGACGGGAGATGCCAAAGCGATCCAGGAGTTCCTGCTCGCCTCCCGAACGCGGCTCCTCGCTGACGGCGAGCTTATGAACCGTTCCCAGGCCGCTGATGGCCGAGGCCACGGCATCGCCGAGTCCGCCATCCATCCAGTGGTCTTCCACGACGAAAATCGTCGCCGTCTCGCGCGCGGCGGCCTGCAAGGTCTCGGTATCCAGCGGTTTGACGCAGTATGCGTCGATCACGCGCACCATGACGCCTTTTTGTTTCAAGGCGTCGTGGGCGGCGAGCGCCTCGTGGACGGTGATGCCCGCGGCGACGAGGGTGGCCCGGTCATGCCCGGAGTGCCGCAAGACCTTGGCGCCGCCCGCGGGAAAGGCTTCGGCGTTGCCGTAGAGCACCGGCGTGGCCGCGCGCGTGGTACGGAGGTATACGAGGCCTGGGCGAGTGACCGCCTGTTCGGTCACGCGTTCGGCGGATACGGCGTCGCAGGGATAGAAGATCGTGCTCCCATGGATGGCGCGAAACATCGCCAGATCCTCCAATCCCATCTGCGATGGGCCGTCCTGCCCGATCGAGATGCCGGCATGGCTGCCGCAGAAGACCAGATGCCAGGGCGCGCTGTGGCCTGCCATGCGGATGAAGTCATACGCACGCGACAGGAAGCAGGCAAAGGTCGCGACGATGGGAATCTTGCCGCCAGCCGCCAGTCCCAGGCCGACGCCTGCCATATTCTGTTCGGCGATGTAGCCTTCGAAGAAGCGCGAAGGATAGGCCTTGGCGAACGCCTTGGTGCGCGTCGAGTCCTGCACGTCGCCGTCCAGGGCCACGATGTCCGGATACAGCGCGCCCAGTTTATTCAGCGCATGTCCGAAGGCGTCGCGGGTCGCGACCGGCTGGCCCATGGCGTAGGCCATTTCGATCGGCGGGGCGGCGGCAGGCGCTGCCTGTTCCGGCATGCCGAGGCGCTGAACGACGACCCTCATCGGGACTGCCGGCGGCGCTCCCAGTTCGGACAGCGCCCGGGCCATCTCCTCCTGATCGAGGGCCTTGCCGTGCCACCCGGGCGCGCCTTCCAGGAAGGATATCCCCTTTCCTTTTTCGGTGCAGGCGATGATGGCGGTCGGTCCATGGGCATGCGCATCGTATAGGGCATCCAGCAGTTCGTTCACGCGGTGCCCATTGACCACCTGCGTACGCCAGCCGAACGCGGCGAAGCGGCGCGCCAGCACCTCGGCATCGTGCCGGTACGGCGTCGGGCCGCTTTGGCCGAGCGCGTTGAGGTCAACGATCGCGATGAGCCGCTGCAGGCGATTGAGTGCGGCGAACTGGGCCGCCTCCCAGACCGATCCTTCCGAACACTCGCCGTCGCCCAGCAGGCAATAGACGCGGGCATCGATGCCGTCGAGCCGGTTGGCAAGCGCCACGCCGTTGGCTGCGGCGAGGCCCTGCCCCAAGGAACCGGTGGCCACCTTCACCCAGGGGTTGCGCGGCGTCGGGTGGCCTTCGAGGATGCTGTCGATCCGCCTGAGCGTGAGCAGATCCTCCGTGAGGGCGCCCGCCGCGTGCAGCGCCGCCCACAGGATAGGAGCGGCGTGCCCCTTCGACAGGATGAAGGTATCGGTGTCGCGCGCGTGAGGGTCGGACGGATCCCAGCGCATGTCGTGGAAGAACAAGGTGGCCATGATTTCCGCGCAGGACAGGCAGGAGGTCGGGTGCCCCGAGCCCGCCGCCGTCGTCATGCGGATGCTGTCGATGCGCAGCAGTCGGGCCATCTCCCGCAGGGGCTCCTCGTCGCTCCGGTTGAGCCGCCTTTGGCGCTGGAGGTCCAGATTCCTCATCAGCTGATCGTAGGGGTCGATGAACTTCTGGATGCCTTCGTTCTCCAGCTGCGATGTCACCAGATGGATATCGATGCCGAGGGTGGCGAGCTGCTCCAAGGCCTGCCGGGCGTCGTCCACACCTTGTGCGAGGGTCTCGCCTACGGTTCCGTGGCTGGCAAACGCCGCGATGGTCTCCGGCGGCATCGTGTTGATCGTGTGCGGCCCGATCAACGGCTCGACGTAGAAGGTATCGGGATAGGCGGGGTTCTTGGCGCTCGTACTCGCCCAGAGCAGGCGTTGCGGTCGGGCGCCTTGCGCGCTCAGGTCCTTCCAGCGCGGGCTTTCCAGCATCGCCTGGAAGCTCGCATAGGCAAGTTTGGCATTGGCGATGGCCGCGTGCCCGAGCAGGCTTTCGGGCATGCGATTATCCCGGGGATGGCCCGGCCGTGTGCGATGCGCGAGCAACTCGTCGACCAGCGTGTCGATGCGGCTCAGGAAGAAGCTCGCGACCGAGTGAATGTTCTGGAGGGGGTGGCCGGCATGCAATCGCCGCTCCAGCGCCCGCATGTAGGTCTGCGCCACAGCCTCGTAGCGCTCGATTGCGAACAGCAAGGTGATGTTGACGTTGATCCCGCGAACGAGCAATTCCTCGACCGCCACCAGGCCCTCGGTCGTGCCGGGGATCTTGATGAGGAGATTCGGCCGCCCGACCATCTGGGCAAGGCGCTGGGCTTCGTTGATCGAGCCTTGCGCATCGCGTGCCAGATGGGGCGAGACTTCCAGGCTCACGTAACCGTCCGCGCCGGCGGTGCGCTCATAAACCGGCCGCAGGACGTCGCACGCCTGGCGCACGTCGGTCGTGGTGAGCTCGTCGTAGATGGCTTCCGTGGTGAGATGGTGGTCGGCGCCTTGCTCGATCTGGCTGCGATACTCGTCGCTGCCCAAGATCGCCTTGTTGAAAATGGCCGGGTTCGACGTGACCCCGCCCAGGCCTTCGTACTCCACGCGGCGGGCGAGTTCGCCTTGCGTCAGCAGGGCGCGGGTCAGATTGTCGAGCCAGTAGCTCTGGCCGTGTTCCTTCAGCATGAGAAGCGGATTCATCCTGAACTCCTGAAGAACACAGAGGTGAACGGTCGGCCGGATGAGCGGTTTTTGCGCGGCAGGCTGTGATGCGTTGATCGCGGTGCGCACGCGTCAGGCGGCTTCGCGAATGGTTATACTCTTAGAGTATAGAACAGGTGTTTCGCACGAACAGTCAAGGACGGGCGCCGCGTTGCGGCGGGAGCGATTCGATGGGAACTGCGCAACCGGGCGGCCGAAAGCGGGCATGGCCAAGATGGCGACGATCTCTCTGGCCGATGTGATCTGGCCCCAGGCCTGCCTGGTCGTGACCGACGTCCAGGTGGATTTCCTTCCCGGCGGCGCGTTGCCGGTGCCGGAGGGCAACCAGTTGCTGCCGGTCGTGCGCGCCCTCATGGAGTCGGAGCGCTTCGGCCTCCTCGTGGCCACGCAGGATTGGCATCCGCCCGATCACGTTTCCTTTGCCAGCAGCCATCCGGGCCGTCTCGCCTATGACGTCGTCGACCTGTACGGGCACAGCCAGGTGCTCTGGCCGGATCATTGCGTGCAAGGCTCGTCGGGCGCCCGGTTGCACCCGTATCTGCCCTGGGTGCGTTGCGCGGCGATCATCCGCAAGGGGATGGATCGGTCGGTCGATTCGTACAGCACCTTCCGGAACAATTGGGACGCCTCGGGCCACCGCGCGTCGACGGGCCTGGTGGAGTATCTGCGGGGGCGCGGCGTGCTCGATGTCTTCCTTTGCGGGCTGACGCGCGAATTCTGCGTCAAATGGAGCGCGGAAGATGCGGCCCAGGCGGGCTTCCGCGTCTGGGTGGTGTGGGACGCAACGCGGGCACTAGACCCCACGACGGACCAGGGCATCGCGACCGCGCTGAAGGGACTGGGCGTTGGCATCGTCCGCTTCGCCGAACTTCAGGCCGCGGCGGGCTAACGTCGCTCCGCCGCAAGAACCCATGGCCCCGCGCTGTGCGCGGATGCGCTCTATACTGGAAATATTCGATGTTGTGCCGCCGGAGGCCGTCCGAGAAGTCACGCGTGTCCGCGATGGGGAAATTGGTCGGCGCGAGGGGTCCTGTTCCTGAGGGGCTGCCCTTCGGTCATAAGCCACGCGGACCGGGAAGCCTCCTTCCGCGCGGCGGGATCCGGTGAACACGACGCGCGGGCGCTTTTGTTCCCTGTTGCCGAAGAGGGGTGCACGGTATGGCCGAGCCAAGCACCGAGGGTCCCCGGGCGGGACCCGGTTCGCCGGGGAAGTGGTCGTTCGTCTGGTGGCTCGTGGCCGCCGTCTTGGCCATGGCGTACGTGCAGTACCTGGCGCAGGAAGGGGCGGCGCCCGATATTTCATACACCGCGTTCAAGCAGGACGTCGCGCAGGACCAGGTTGCATCGATCGTCCTCACCGGGCACCGGGTCGACGGTGTATTTCGCGCCCCCGCGGGGAAAAAGCCAACGCGCTTTGCCACGGTCATCCCGGCCATCCCGGATGCTGGATTGATGGGGCTTCTCGAGCAGCACCATGTGGCGATTTCTGCCCAACCTCCCCGGCATTGGGGGTTAGGCGAACTGTTGCTCGGCCTGCTGCCGTGGATGGCGCTCGGCCTGCTGTTTTATTGGGGGATGCGCCGCTTGCGCGACGGCATGCCGGGTGCCGGCGGGGGGCTTTTCAGCTTTGGGAAATCGCGCGCCAAGCGTTTCGAGAAGGGGACGACGTCGGTGACCTTCGCGGACGTGGCGGGGCTCGACGAGGCCAAACAGGATCTTCGGGAGGTCATCGGGTATCTGAAGGAACCTGAACGCTATCAGGCGCTGGGGGCCAAGATTCCCCGCGGCCTCCTCCTGATGGGGCCGCCCGGCACCGGAAAGACACTGCTGGCCAAGGCCGTGGCGGGGGAGGCGGAGGTCCCGTTTTTCAGCATCAGCGGCTCTGAATTCATCGAAATGTTTGTCGGCGTGGGCGCGGCACGGGTGCGTGACATGTTTGAGAGCGCCAAGCGGGAAGCGCCGGCCGTCATTTTCATCGACGAGATCGATTCCGTCGGACGGGCCCGCGGCACCGGGTTGGGGGGCGGTCACGACGAGCGCGAACAGACGCTCAACCAGATCCTGTCCGAGATGGACGGCTTCGCGCCCCATGAGGCGGTCGTGGTGCTGGCCGCGACCAACCGCCCGGACGTCCTGGACTCCGCGTTGCTCAGGCCCGGCCGGTTCGATCGCAAGCTCACGCTGGACTTGCCCGAGAAGGCGGCGCGGCAGAAAATTCTGGCCGTGCACACGCGACATGTCCCCTTGGCCCCGGATGTGGATTTGGCGGCCATGGCCGCGCGGACCGTGGGTTTCTCAGGGGCGGAGCTGGAAAACCTCGTCAACGAAGGGGCGCTCCTTGCGGCCAGGGACCGCCGCTCGACGGTCGATGGCGCCTCCTTCGAGAAGGCGCGCGACAAGATCTTGCTGGGCGCTCCGCGCGAATCGATCCGCAACGAGGAGGAGAAGCGCATCGTCGCCTACCATGAGGCCGGACATGCCTTGCTGGCGAGCCTGCTGCCCGGGACGGATCCGCTGGAAAAGGTGACGATCATCCCGCGCGGCCGGTCGCTGGGCGCCACCGAACAGACGCCAGAGGAAGAGCGGCACAATCTCCGGCGAAGCTACCTGCTCTCGCGCTTGGGCGTGATGCTGGGCGGGCGAATCGCCGAGCGCCTCGTGTTCGGGGAGGTCTCTTCCGGGGCGGAGGAGGATTTGGTCCAAGCCACGCAGCTGGCGCAGCGGATGGTCGCGCGGTGGGGCATGAGCGAGCGCCTGGGGGCGGCCGCCTTTCGCCATGCCGAGGCGCATGTTTTCCTGGGGCGAGACGTGGCCCAGCCGCGCGACTTCAGCGAGCACACCGCCCGGTTGATCGACGATGAGGTGCGCTCGCTTCTGGCCGGCGTAGAGGACCATGCGGTGCGCCTGCTGGGCGCGCATCGTGGGGCACTGGACGCGGTCGCCGGCGGGCTTCTCGAGCGGGAGACGCTGTCCGCCGAGGAGGTCCGACGGACCCTCTCCGCCGAGCCGGCGAACACCTTGGAAGCGGCGCGATGATCGGCAAGTCCATCACCATCTTCAGGTTGCTCGGGTTCCAGGTCAAGGTCGATGCGAGCTGGCTCCTGCTCGCCGTGCTTGTGACCTGGACGCTCGCCGTGGGCGTCTTCCCGTCCACGGCGCCCCATCTCCCGCAGGCGGCATATTGGTGGATGGGGATTGGCGGCACACTCGGGCTCCTGGTGTCGATCGTCTTCCACGAATTGTGCCACTCGCTCGTCGCGCGCCATTTCGGGCTGCCCATGCGCGGCATCACGCTTTTCATCTTCGGCGGCGTGGCGGAGATGGAAGACGAACCGCCCAGCGCGCGTGCCGAGTTTCTCATGGCGGGCATCGGGCCGCTGGCCAGCATTGCGATCGCCCTGGTGCTCTATGGGGTGAGCGCGGCCGGCCGTTCGCTCTCGTGGGCACTGCCGGTGCTCGCGGTGACCCACTATTTGGCCTACCTCAACTTGATCCTTGCGTTTTTCAATCTCGTGCCGGCCTTTCCGCTGGACGGCGGGCGCATGCTGCGCGCGACCTTGTGGGGCTATCAGGGCGACATGGAGAGGGCCACCCGCATCTCGTCACAGATCGGCGTGGGGTTTGGCATCGCGCTGATTGTTCTGGGGCTGTTCGCGGTCCTCGAAGGCAACCTCATCGGCGGCATCTGGTGGTTCCTGATTGGGATGTTTGTGCGCATCGCGGCCAAGAGCGCTTATCAACAGCTGCTCGTGCGCGATGCCATCGAACGGGAGCCGGTCAGCCGGTTCATGAACCGGACGCCGGTGACGGTCCCGGCTGGCATCAGCGTGCAGCAGCTCGTCGATGACTACATGTATCGCTATCACTTCAAGATGTTTCCGGTGGTCGATGGCGATGCGCTGGTCGGCTGCGTGACGACAACGGAAGTCAAGTCGCTCGCGCACGCGCAATGGCCGCAGTTGACCGTCAGGGACATCCTGGTGCAGTGCTCCCCCGATTCGGCCGTCTCCCCGAGCACCAGTGCGCTGGCAGCGCTCTCCAGCATGAGCCGCAGCGGGCGCAGTCGGCTCATGGTCGTCGATCAAGGCCGCCTCGTCGGGATCCTTTCACTCAAGGATCTGATGGATTTCCTCGCCATCAGGCTGGAGTTGAAATAGCGTGCCGCACCACCGGATGCCCGCGGCCGCAATTCGATCTTGTCCCTGAAAACGCGTCCCGCACAGGACGCGTTCATCGCCGTGAGGGGCAGGCTTGAAGCGCCGCATCTCGTTGCCGCAAAGCTTCCGACGTGATGATCGATTCCGGGCGGGGATGGTGAGCGGATTCGGGACGGTTTTGGTATTCCGCAGAGGGCGACCGAAAACCCCATGGGATTTGGGGTGCGCACCGCATGTGACCGCCGCAGGGAAGCAGGATGGCTTGCCCCCGCGGCGGAGAGTACCGGCAGCACCGCTATCCTAGATATCCCAATGCCTCTCGGCACCGAACACCCTTAGACCGGACGCTTTGCGCCCCCGCCTTTGGGCGAGTTTGCTCTTTGACGGCACACTTTCAATATAGCAGACGGACGCGCACATTCAAGTTCTCGGGTTCAACACGGATAGGGTGCCGGGCCGACGAATCAGCCGGAACATGGCGGCAGGGTCCTCAGCTGGTCCATCACCTGGGGCGCGAACACCACGCCGCGCGCATGCACCGGCAGGCCGCCCGCGCGCAGGGCTGCAGCCACCCAGGTGTTGCAGGTATGGAGCACGTCGTACGTCCCCGTCGATGCAAAGAACTCGCTGTTCGTCGACGCACCCGGCCCGACGGGCACCAGATCTTCGGCAGGCCCCCTTATGAAATAGCCGCTCAGATCCTCCGCGAGGCGATGCATGCCGCGGCGCGGAAGACATAGCCAGCGGATGCGGGCGCCATAGAGGGCAGGCGATCGGTCGGGAAAGTGGCGCAGGCCTTGTACCAGGAGTATGCTCCGCGAAGGCGCCAGGGCGGCCAAGGCCGCGCCCAAGCCGGGGTTGGGGGCCATGTAGAAGCGCCGGTTTCCCCAGCCGATCAGCAGATAGCGTGCATGTGGAAACCAATGGCGCAGCTTCGGCAACACGCGTGCGAGCGACTGGGGGCGGACGATGAGGCCGGTGTGCCAGCCTTCGTCGGCCACCGCCACCGCGGCGCTGGCCGACGCCGCGGAACGGCGCGCCTGCGGGGAGGGCGTCAAAGCCCCCGAGCCTGCCGATGGGGTCACGAGCAGCAGCGAGACGACGGCCGCGATGCCGGCTCGCGCCCGGCGGCCCCGTTGGCGACCGGATAACGTCCGCGCCATGGCCTGAAGTTCCATCCCCGTTGCATGATCCACCCTGTTCCCATTCTAGACTGACAGACCGCCTTGCGCGCCGGGCGATCCGCGCGTCCGCGCCGGTTTTTGCGCAGGGGTTTGCAAACAGCATGCGGCCATGCTAGCACTAGGGTGTTGCGGTCCAATGGACCGTCTGACGGCAAAGGAGCGGACATGCGCAAGTCATCACGATGGACGAGCCTGGGGCTCGTGGCGACGATAACGTTGGGCGGACTCTATCCGCTCATGGGTTTCGCCGATACGACGGGCGGCGCGTCCCCGCCACCGGCAGGCACGGCGGCACGAGGATGGAGGCCGGGGTGTGGTGGGCGCCAGAAGGCTATGTGGGGGCCGGGCGCAGGGATGATGGGCGGGGCGGTCGCTTTCGGCGAACTCCATCTCACAGCGGCTCAGCAACGGCAGATCGAGCAGATCCAACGCTCATTGTGGCAGAAGGTCAGGCCGCTCATGCGGGACATGTTTCGTGAGCGCGCGTCGCTGCAGGACATGTACCTGGCCAAGACCCCGAATGCCTCGGACATCAAAGCCGCCTATGGGCGTCTGCAGGATATTCGCCGGCGAATTTTCGATGCGCGCGTCGACGGCTATGCGCGCATGGCCAACGTCCTGACGCCCGAGCAGCGGAAGGAACTCGGGGCCTGGCGCGCAAACTGGGGCGGCGGTCACGGGAGGGGCGGGATGATGGGGGGGTGGTAGGCTCGCGGATGAAAGCAAGGGATCGGTTCGGGCGGGAACTTATGCGGGCCGTTGCCGCTCCAACGGTCGACCAAGAGAGGATGGAAGGCATCCCCTCTTGAGGAATCGGCGGTCGGACCTCATATACGCCCATGGACCGCTTTAGAAACCCATTAGGGGGATCCCATGCAAACGTTTTTCCGCAACTGGGCGCTCGGGCTCGCCGTGGCCGTCTTGCCCTTGAGTGCGATGGCCGCTCCGCTGCCGACCCCGCATCAGGTGGTCATGGCCGAGCAGGCCGGGAATCTTCAACAGGCGCAGCAGATGATGGCCCAGGTGCTGGCAGCGCACCCCAATAGCGCAAAGGCGCATTTTGTCGAGGCGCAACTGCTCGCCCGAAGCGGACAGCGGAGCGCCGCCGCGCAGGAGTTGAGAAAAGCCGAAAGCATCGCCCCGGGACTGCCGGGGATCTCGCCTGCCGCCGTGCATGCGCTCAAGGCAAGCCTCTCGGGCGCACCGCAAGCGATGCACCGCCGCTCGCCCGGGGTGGCCCTTGCGCTCGTCCTCGCCTTGCTGGGCGGGGCCATTCTTCTGATCATGCTGATCCGCTCCGTATTCGCGCGACGGCGGGTCATCCCGGCGCCTTATCCGGGCTACAACCCGTACACTCCTGGGGGCATGATGGGCGGCTATCCGGGACCCATGGGGCCGAGTGCGGGGGGAGGACTGGGGTCGTCCTTGGGCTCCGGGCTCGCCACCGGCTTGGGGATCGGCGCCGGAATGGCGGCCGGCGAGGCACTGGCCAACGGTCTGATGGGGGGATCGAACCCCGCCGGATCGTCGAATGACGGCTGGGGTGACTCGTCCGGCGGCATCATGGGGGGCAACAATGATTTCGGCATCGGGGACAGCTCGTCCTGGGGGGACGGCGGATCCGATTTTGGCTCCGGCGGCGGCGACAGCTGGTAGGACCTCCGGGGCGCGCGAATGCCCCACGAGAGGTTTCCCGCGGATCTGGGCGCCGACGGCGCCCAGATGCTTTCAGGGCATGCGAACCATGACGTCGAGCGTCAAAGCTCGATTTGCGTGCCGAGTTCCACCACGCGATTGGTCGGGATGCCGAAGAACGCCGTCGCGCTGGCGTTGTTCCTCGCCAGCATCACGAAGAGCTTCTCCCGCCAGAAGGCCATCCTGGCCGCGACCGTCGGCACGAGCGTTTCACGGGTCAAGAAGAAAGACGTTTGCTGCAGGTCAAAGTCGATCCCGCATTGCCGGCACGCCTCCAACGCCTGCGGAATATTGGGCGAATCCTTGAAGCCATAGCGCAGGGTCACCCGATAGAAGTTGAGCGGCAGACTCTCGGCCTCGATCCGATCGGCTTCGGGCACTGAGGGGACATCACGGGTACGCACCGTCAGAATGACCACGCGCTCATGCAGGATCTTGTTGTGCGCGAGGTTATGGAGCAGCGAGTGCGGCACGCTCTGCAGGTTGGTCGTCAGGAAGATGGCCGTTCCCGGCACCCGTGGCACACTGCCCTCGGTCAGGCTCGCGATGAACGCCTCGAGCGGAATGGTATCGGCGCGAAGGCGCTCGAACAGGAGTTCTCGACCCCGGTGCCAGGTCGTCATCAAAATGAACACGCCCAGCCCGATGGCCACGGGGAACCATCCGCCCTGAAAGAACTTGACTGCGTTGGCACTGAAATAGGCGACGTCGATGGTCAGGAAGAAAGCGATCACCGCCCCGCTCCTGAGCCAGCTCCAGCCCCATAGATGGCGCACCACGATGACGGCCAGGAGCGTGGTCACGACCATGGTGCCGGTGACGGCCATGCCATAGGCGTTGGCCAGTGCGTCGGAGGATCCGAAGCCAATGACCAGGACAGCCACGGCCAGGAATAGGGTCCAGTTTACCCAGGGCATATAGATTTGCCCGATTTCGTGGGTCGACGTGTGCACGATGCGCAGCCGCGGCGCATAGCCCAGCTGGACGGCTTGCCGCGTCAGCGAGAATGCCCCCGAAATGACGGCCTGCGAGGCGATGACCGTGGCCAACGTCGCCAGGGCGACCATGGGATAGAGGGCCCAGGCGGGCGCGAGCAGATAGAAGGGATTCCTGAGCGCGGCGGGATCATGGAGCAGCAAGGCGCCTTGCCCGAAATAGTTGACCACCAGGGCCGGCATCACATACCAGAACCACGCGGTGCGGATCGGCCGCCTGCCGAAATGCCCCATGTCCGCGTACAGCGCTTCGGCACCGGTGACCGCCAGGATAATGGCGCCGAGCGCAAGGAACCCTTCGGCCCTGAAGCGGGCAAAGAATTGCGCTGCATAGTAGGGATTGAGGGCGAGCAGCACCTGGGGCGCATGAAGGATATTGAGGAGGCCGAGAATCGCCAGCGCGGCGAACCAGACCACCATGACCGGCCCGAAGAGGCCGCCGACGCGCGCGGTGCCTTTGCGCTGGATGGAAAAAAGGGCGAGCAGGACGGTAAGGGTCACGGGAACGACGAAACGCTTCAACTCGGGCGCGGCGATCTCCAGTCCCTCGACCGCCGAAAGGACGGAAATGGCAGGGGTGATGACCCCATCGCCATAGAACAGGGACACGCCAAGCAGCCCGGTGACCATCACGAGCCATAGCGCACGGCCTTTTGCGGAGAACTTGCGCATGGCGATGGCCATCAGCGCCATGATGCCCCCTTCGCCTTCGTTGTCTGCCCGCATGATGAACAGCACGTATTTGAACGAGACGACAAGCATGAGGGTCCAGAAGAGCACAGAAAGCACCCCCAGCATATCCGCTCGCGTGAGCGCAATGTGATAGGTCGCCGAGAAGATCACCTGCATCGTGTACAGAGGGCTCGTGCCGATATCACCGTAAACCACGCCGAGCGCGGCGAGTGTCAGGGCAAAGAAGGTCTGCTTGCCGACAAGCTGGGCGTCATGGGCGGACGTGTCAGTCATAGCGCGAGGGTCGAATGCCAAAAGGGCGTATCATACTACGGCTGGGCGGGAGAGGGGATGTCCTTATCAGGATATTATTGTCCGTAACACGCACCCTTGTGCCGGAAGCACCCCTGCCTTTAAGCCTGGTTTAAGGCGCTCCCCTTATACTGGCTGCTTGCCGCACAGCCATGCGGCAAGCCCAGCCAATGAGGCCGTGCCCAATGAGTGGCGAGAACCGCTCCCGATATTCATAAGCAAAGTCATGAGTGTGCCCTCCGTCGAGGCCGGACACCGGCCATTTCGTTCGACCGCGCCTGCGTCCGCGCCCGGCGCCCTGATGCGAGCCCGCGGCCTCTGGCTGTGCGTGGCATGCACAGTGGCTGGATGTGCGACCTACCACGCCAAGCCGCTCAATCTCAGTCCTTCGCTCGCGTCCGACGTGACCCAGGTGCGCATCGACGCCTCGAAGATGCCCTTGCCGGAACTTGCCGCACATCGTTTCAACCCCGCCGAGGGGTTGGACATGACCGACGTGGCGATGCTCGCCGTCGTCGGCAACCCGCAGCTCAAGCTTGCCCGCGACGCGGCGCGCATCTCGCGGGCGCAGGCCTTTGCGGCCGGCTTGCTTCCGTACCCGCGGCTTGACCTGAGCCAGGACTTCCCAACCGCCGGGCCCTCCACCAGTTCGGCCTTCGCCGTGGGGTTGAGTTACGATACGACGGCGTTGGCGACCTATTCCGCCCGTTCCCACGCCGCGCAGGCCGCGATGAGAAGCGTCGATCTCACGCTGCTCTGGCAGGAGTGGCAAGTCGTGAGCGAAGCGCGGCTGCTCTTCATCCGTCATGTCGAGGAACAGAAACTCGTGCGTCTCCTCCGGGCGCAGCAGGCGTTGTGGCGCGGGCGCTACCGCGACACCCAGCAGGCGCTTGCGCAGGGCAACACCACGCTCGATGTCGTGAGCGCCGATCTTTCCGCGCTGCAGGCGGTCGACAGCGCACTGGACACGGAACGGCGTCAAGAAGCCGGCACGCTGCACGCGTTGAACGCCCTGCTCGGGCTTGCGCCGGAAACGCCGCTCGACCTCAGGGGACCGATCGGTGTCCCGAGGCTGACCCGCGCCCATCTCGAGCAGGCGCTCTCTCAGCTCGCCCGCCGGCGCCCGGATCTTCTTGCATTGCGCGCGGGCTACAAGAGCGAGGACGAGCGCTACCGCGCGGCGATTCTGTCGCAGTTTCCCGCCATCGGCATCGCGCTCAACCGCGCCCGAGACACGAGCGACGTGTACACGGTCGGTTACGGATTGACTTTGCGCCTGCCGTTCTTCAATGCGAGCCGGGGACGGATTGCCGTCGCCCGCGCCACCCGTCGCGCCTTGTACGATGCCTTTGAGGCGCGGCTCACCGCAGCCAAGGCGCAGGCCCTGCGCCTGTATGCCGACAAAAAGATGCTCGAGGCCCAGCTCGCCGGCGTCAGGCGCGGGGTGGCAACGCTTCGAAGCGCCGTGATTGAGGCGCGTCCCGCCTTCGAGGCGGGGAACATCGACGAGCTGACGTTCAGCACGTTGGAGGCGAGCCTGCTTGACCGTCGCATCGAGGCGGTGCGTCTGGACGATGCGATTTTCGAACGAAGCAATGCCCTCGAGACGCTGGTGGGCGAACGAATCCCCAACACTTTCAGGAAGACACAGGGATGAAAGGCAGTATTCGGCAGGCGGCGATCTTCTTTTGTCTGTCGGCCGCAGCGGCTTCGCTGGCCGTCGCCGGGCAGGGGGTGACGGCTTTGGTTGAAACCACCCTCATCGCGCACGAGCGCTTTCCCGTCACCGTGCACGCCTATGGCGAAGTCATGCCGGGCGTCGGCCGCACGGTGCACCTGAGCATTCCGCGCGCAGGAAGGGTGTCGCAGGTGCGTGTGACCCTGGGCGAAGTCGTGCGCCAGGGCGAGCCGCTTCTCGACTTCACGACGGCGCCCGCGAGCGAAGCCGCCTACCGCCAGGCGGTCGCCGCGGTGGCCTTTGCGACCGATGAGCTCGCCCGGAAGAAGCAGCTCCTCGGGGAAAAGATGGCCACCCGCTCGGACGTCGCAATGGCGCGCCGGGCGTTGTCCGACGCCCGCTCGACCTTGCGCGCGCAGGAAAAAATCGGCGCCGGACGCGGACGAACGACGCTGCGCGCGCCTTTTTCCGGCGTGATCACCGCGCTTGCGGTAAAGTCGGGCGACCGCGTGCAGGCGAGCAGCGTCCTCATGCAGATCGCCCGCGATGGCGCGCTCCTCGCCACCTTGGGCGTGGATCCCGAAGAGGCCCGTAAGGTGAGGCCCGGCGCTCCGGTCGAGATCGTCTCCTCCTTCGATTCCCGGCAGCGCCTCGAGGCGCGGATCGACACCATCCACGGCGTGATCGATCCCCAGACGCGCCTGGTCGATTGCACGGCGCAACTGCCGGCGCAAGACGGGTTCCTGCCGGGCACGCCGGTGCACGCGATCATCACGGTGTCACGCCGACCGGCGTGGGTCGTGCCTCGCTCGGCTGTGCTGCGCGACCTGCAAGGCGCATACATCTTCCAGGTGGCGCATGGGCGCGCGCACCGCGTGGACGTGAAGACCGGCTTTGAAACGGATGCCCAGACCGCGATCACCGGGGCCTTCGATCCGCGCCTGCCGGTCGTGATCGTGGGCAACTATGAGCTGACCGATGGCATGCGCGTGCGGGAGCGCGCACGATGAGCTTTAGCGCTTGGGTACAAAGGCATCGGCGTTCGGTCCTGTTCCTGCTGGCCACCTTGGCGCTGGCCGGGCTATTCGCCGCGTTCCATCTGCCGGTGACCCTCTTCCCCAATGTCGACTTTCCGCGCGTGCGGGTCTCCCTCGACGCCGGCGAGCGGCCCGCGAGCCAAATGGTGGTGCAAGTCACGATGCCGGTGGAGGAGGCGATACGCCGGGTGCCCGGCGTCAAGGTCGTACGTTCGCGCACGAGCCGCGGCACGGCCGACATCGAGGTCAACTTCGGCTGGGGCACGAACATGGCGGCCGCCACGCTGGAGGTCAACTCGGCCGTGACCCAAATGCTGCCCTCGTTGCCTCGGGGCACGACGGTGACGACCCTGCGCATGGATCCCACCGTGGATCCGATTCTGGCCTATAGCTTGACGTCCGCGACACTCTCGCAGACGGCGTTGCGCGATCTGGCATGGTATCAGCTGCGTCCGCTGCTCTCGAGCGTCAACGGCGTCGCACGGGTCGGTGTGACCGGCGGGACGACGGAGGAATACCGCGTGACGGTCGACCCGGAGCGTCTGCGTGCCTATGGGCTGACTTTTGGCGATGTGACGCGGGCGCTGCGGGCCGCCAACGTGATCTCCGCGGCAGGAAGGCTTCAGGATCACTACAAGCTTTATCTCGTGGTCTCGGATACGACCTTCCAGCGCCTTGCGCAGATCCGCGAGGTCATCGTCCGCGACGGCATCCACGGTTTGGTGCGTCTGGGCGATGTGGCGACGGTGACGCGTTCGGTGGTGCCGCAGTGGATACGGGTGACCGCGGACGGCAAGCCGGCGGTGCTGATCAACATCTATCAGCAGCCGGCAGGCAACAGCGTCCAGATCGCGAAGCTCATCAAGCAGAAACTGCAGGGCTTTCGCTCGCAGATGCCGAAGGGCGTGGCGCTCGCCAGTTGGTACGATCAAAGCAAGCTGGTCGTGGCCTCGGCGGCGAGCGTGCGCGATGCCATACTGATCGGCATCGGCTTGGCCGCCCTCATCCTGTTTGTCTTCCTGCGCAACATCAAGATCACCCTGATCGGTATCATCGTCGTGCCCGCCGTCCTGGCAACGACTATTCTTCTGCTCGATGTGCTCGGCATGAGCTTCAACATCATGACCTTGGGCGGCATGGCGGCGGCCGTCGGGCTGATCATCGACGATGCGATCGTCATGGTGGAGCATATCATTCGGCGCCTGCGCGGCGGGGAAGGCCCGCATCACGGCAAGGTGCTGGCCGCCGCGCTGGAGTTCATCCGGCCGCTGTCGGGCTCGAGCGCCTCCACCGTGGTCATTTTTGCGCCGCTCGCCTTCCTGGGCGGCATCACCGGCGCCTTCTTCAAGGCGCTGGCGCTCACCATGGCCTCGGCGCTGGTCATCTCGTTCTTCGTGACCTGGCTGGCCGTCCCGCTGTTGGCCGACCACCTCCTGACGCAGAAGGATGCCGAACAGGAGGAGGGCGGTCGCATCACGCAGTGGCTCCATCGGCGGTACGAGGCCATCCTCCGGGTGCTCTGCCGCCGCCCCCTTTGGCTGGCCGTCGTGCTCGTGCCCCTGCTGGGCGGCGGGTTCCTGGCTTATCGACACGTGGGCTCCGGCTTCATGCCGCACATGGACGAAGGCGGCTTCGTTCTGGACTATCTGTCGCCGCCGGGGACTTCCTTGAGCGAGACCAACCGTCTGCTCAAGGAGGTGGAGGGCATCATCCAGGCGAACCCGTACGTCCAGACCTACTCGCGGCGCACCGGCACCCAGCTGGGCGGCGGCGTGACGGAAGCGAACGAAGGGGATTTCTTCATCCGCCTGAAACCCTTTCCCCGCCCGCCGATTACCGAAATCATGAATGCGATCCGGCGCCGCGTCGAACGCAATGTGCCCGGGCTGCACATCGAAATGGCGCAGCTCATGGAGGACCTCATCGGCGACTTGACGGCCGTCCCCCAGCCGATCGAGATCAAGATATTTTCCGACGACCCGCAGCAACTGGCCGCCCTGGCGGGGCGGGTGGCCGGGGCCATCGGCCATGTCGACGGTGTGGTCGACATTCGCAGCGGCGTCAATCCGGCAGGCGATGCACTGGACATCGACGTCAATCGCTCGGCTGCCGCCATGGAGGGAATGGATCCGGCCGGTGTCGCCGCGCAGGTCCGGGATTACATGCGCGGGGATGTTGCGACCCATGTGGTCAAAGGCGCCAAGGTCATCGGCATCCGGGTCTGGGTCCCGCGCGCTTACCGCAAGACGGACAACGACCTCGAGGACCTCGAGCTGCGCGCGCCCGACGGACATCTCTTCCCGCTCAAGCGTGTCGCCTCCATTACCGCGGTCACGGGCCAGCCCGAGATCACCCGCGAGAATCTCAAGCGGATGGTGGCCGTGACCGCCCGCATCAGCGGGCGTGACATGGGGTCGGTGATCCGCGACGTGAAGCGCGTGCTGCATGAGCCGGGGATGATCCCGCGAGGGGTCTACTACGAATTGGGCGGGCTGTACAAGCAGCAGCAAATCGCCTTTCGGGGGCTCATCATGGTATTCGCGGCGGCGGTTGCGCTCGTCTTCCTGCTGCTTCTTTTCCTGTACGAGCGGTTTCGCATCTCTTTCGCCATCATGGCCATTCCGCTGCTGTCCCTGAGTTCGGTGTTCATCGGCCTGTGGGCGACCGGGACAGAACTCAACATCAGCTCCATGATGGGCATGACGATGATCGTGGGCATCGTCACCGAAGTGGCCATATTCTATTTTTCCGAGTATCACGATCTGGTGGGTCACATGGAGCGTCGCGAGGCCCTCATCCTGGCCGGGAAGAATCGCATGCGGCC
This sequence comes from Pseudomonadota bacterium, assembly GCA_021817985.1. Lineage (GTDB taxonomy): Bacteria > Pseudomonadota > Gammaproteobacteria > Burkholderiales > JAKAFK01 > JAKAFK01. Next base: position 44,615 of record JAKAFK010000020.1, read on the forward strand.
GATCGCGATGACCACCTTCGCGGCGATCCTGACTCTCCTGCCGCTGGCGCTCGGGATGGGGGAGGGGGCGGCGATGCAGCAGCCGCTCGCGGTCGCGATCATTTCGGGCCTCATGATCCAGCTTCCGCTGGTCCTCCTCGTGATGCCCGTCCTATTCGATCTGCTCGAGGGCCAGGACAGCCGGCGCCAGGGGCTCTAAGGGCGGGGGCACGGGGCGCACTTCCGGGGCGATGCGGGAAGTGATCGCGCGACGGGCCTCCCGATCCGGGCAGCGATGCCCGAACCGCCGATGGGGCGCCGTGTCGAATTGTGCAGTGCAGGCGGCGGGTGCGGCCGCACCGATACGCCCGGTGGTATACTGCGTGCGCCTGGCATCGGTAAGGCTTTTGGGGTTCCGGGCCCGAATTGGAAATGGATAGCGTATGCGGCTACTGCTGGTCGAAGATGACCCCATGATCGGTGAAAGCATCCGCAGGGGCCTGCGGCTGCAGAATTTCGCCGTCGATTGGGCGCGCGACGGGAATGCGGCACGGCTGGCATTGGACGCCGCCCCCTATAGGCTGGTGGTGCTTGATCTTGGGTTGCCCGGCGAGGACGGCTTGAGCGTCCTCAAGGGATGGCGAGCCAAGGGACGTATGGTGCCGGTGCTGATCGTGACCGCTCGCGATGCGGTATCCGAGCGGATAGAGGGATTGGATGCCGGGGCGGACGACTATCTCGTCAAGCCGTTCGCGCTCGACGAATTGAGTGCGCGCGTGCGCGCGCTCTTGCGCCGCCAGGCAGGCCGTGCGGAGCCCCTGATCAGCATGGGCCCCTTGAGCCTGGACCCAAGAACCCATGCCGTGACCTATCAAGGCGCTTCGGTTGCGTTGTCGGGACGGGAATTCGCCTTGCTGCAGGTCCTGATGGAAGGACAAGGCGCCGTGCTTTCGCGCGAGCGGCTGGAAGAATGCCTGTATGGCTGGGGCGACGAAGTGGCCAGCAATGCGGTGGAGGTCTACATCCATCACTTGCGCAAAAAGCTTGCGCCTCATGTGATTCGAAGCATCCGCGGGGTTGGATATCAAATTGTCCCGGACGACGCTGTCCATCCGTAGCCGACTGCTGGTCTGGCTCGTGGGGGGGCTGCTTGTGGCCGTCGCCCTGGCCGGGGGCGCGACCTACCTCAAAGCGCGCAACGAGCTGGGCGAGATGCTGGATCACGAACTCACCCAAATCGCGTTCTCCATGAAGGACGGTCATTTCGCGCCCTCTGTGCGGGCAGTCGACAATCCCCGCGATGAGGACGACGACTTCGTGGCACAGGCGTGGCGCACTGATGGATCCCTGCTCTACGACTCCAATCCGCTCTATGTTCTGCCCCGTTCCGCGCACCTGGGCTTCTCGCGCGTCGAATGGCGGGGACGAGGGTGGCGGATATTCTCGCTCTCGAGCACAGGAAGAATCCTGCAGGTGGCCCAACCGCTGGACGCGCGCGAGGACATGGCGGCGAGCGTTGCCCTGCGGATCCTCGCGCCGGATATCCTGCTGGTGCCGATTTTGCTCGCGTTCGCGTGGTTTGCGGTGGGCCGCGGCCTAAGGCCCCTCAGCCAGGTCAGCGCCGAACTGGGGAAACGTCATGCATCCTCACTGGAGCCTTTGCCCGAAGGCACGCTTCCCAAGGAAATCAGTCCCCTGGTCGGCGCCCTCAACGCCTTGTTGCAGCGCCTCGCGCAGGCGTTCGAAACGCAGCGGCATCTGGTGGCCGATGCCGCGCACGAGTTGCGCACTCCCTTGACGGCCATCTGTCTGCAGGCGCAGGTTCTGGAACGCACGCGCGATGCCGAGGCGCAGGCGCAAACGATGAGCGAACTGAAGGCCGGCGCGGAGCGCGCGACGCGTCTGGTGCAGCAGATCCTCACCATGGCGCGCCTCGAGCCTGAATCGGGGCTTCAACGCTTTGAGAGCGTCGATCTGGCGGACCTCGCCAAATCGGTGGTGGTCGATTACGCGCCACTTGCCGAAAAGAAGGGCATCGACCTGGGGCTCGCGGAAAGCAAGTCTTGCGCGACCTTGGGCGAACCCGAAAACTTGCGTGTCCTGCTGGGCAATCTCGTCGACAATGCCATCCGCTACACCCCGGCCGGCGGGCGCGTCGATGTGCGGGTGATCGAGGAGGGGCAGGACCTGCTGCTCGAGGTCGAGGATACCGGCCTCGGCATTCCTAAGGAGGAGCGCGAGCGCGTCTTCGACCGCTTCTACCGGCGCCTGGGAACGGGTGTTCCGGGGAGCGGGCTGGGGCTTTCCATCGTCAAGCGCATCGCCGAGCTGCACCGGGCGAGGGTCGCTCTTGAGACGGCTGCAAGCGGTGTCGGCCTCAAGGTCACCGTCCGGATGCGCGGGCCGGGCGTAACCCCGGAACGGCGGCACGACTGAGGCGGACGGCGCCGGATGCCGTCCGCCGCAGCCTCAGCTTGCGGCCAGGCGAGCTTCCTGGAAGAAGGTGCGTTCGGCGTGCTCGCCTTTCTTCCCGATATTGAAGGACGCGACCGGGCGGTGATAGCCCATCACGCGGGTCCACACCTCGCACGGCTGGCGTTCGGCGTCGGTCAGCACGACGGCCGGTGATTCGACGGGGATCGATAGGTCGGTCATGACATCTCCTGTTTGGGTTCAATGGACTCTTCGCGCCGCATGCGGCGCAGGCTAGGACGCCTCCGCGAGGGCGGCGCGCTTCTTTGCGATGAGTTCCGCATCGCATTTCGGGCAAAACTTGTGCTCGCCCGACAGGTAGCCGTGGCGAGGGCAGATCGAGAAAGTCGGCGTGATCGTGATATAGGGCAGGCTGAAGCGTTCCAGGGCGCGCCGCACCAGGTTCTTGCAGGCATCTCCGCTGGAAACGCGCTCGCTCATGTACAGGTGCAACACGGTGCCGCCGGTGTACTTGCGCTGGAGCGGCTCTTGCCGTTCCAAGGCTTCGAAGGGGTCGTCGGTAAACCCGACCGGCAGTTGAGAGGAATTGGTGTAGTAGGGCATCTCCGCCGTTCCCGCCTGCAGGATGCCCGGAAAGCGCTTGCGGTCTTCCTTGGCGAAGCGATAGGTGGTGCCTTCCGCGGGCGTGGCTTCCAGGTTGTACATGTGTCCGGTCTCTTCTTGGAAAGCCAGCATGCGGGCGCGCACGTGATCGAGCAGACGTACTGCGAAGGCATGCCCTGCCGGGCTCACGATGTCTTCCTGATCCTCCGTGAAGTTGCGGATCATCTCGTTGAGGCCGTTGACGCCGATGGTCGAGAAGTGGTTGCGCAGCGTGCCGAGATAGCGCCGGGTGTAAGGGAACAGTCCATTGTCCATGTGGCGCTGGATGACTTTTCGCTTGATCTCCAGGCTGTTCTTGGCCATCTCCAGCAGCTGGTCGACGCGGGCGAAAAGACCGGCTTCGTCGCTTCGGTAGAGGTAGCCCAGACGCGCGCAGTTGAGTGTCACCACACCGACCGAGCCCGTCTGCTCGGCGCTGCCGAACAGCCCATTGCCGCGCTTGAGCAGCTCGCGCAGATCCAGCTGAAGACGGCAGCACATGGAGCGGATCATGTTGGGCTTCAGATCGGAATTGATGAAGTTCTGGAAGTAGGGCAGCCCATACTTGGCCGTCATGGCGAAGAGCAGCTTCGCGTTATCCGAGTCCCACGGAAAGTCGGGCGTCATGTTGTAGGTCGGGATGGGGAAGGTGAACACGCGCCCCAGGGCGTCGCCCTTGGTCATCACTTCGATGTAGGCGCGGTTGATCATGTCCATCTCGCGCTGTAGGTCCCCATAGGTGAAGGGCATTTCTTCGCCCGCGACGAGGGGGACCTGCTCCTTGAGATCGTCCGGGCAGGTCCAATCGAAGGTCAGGTTGGTGAAGGGCGTTTGCGTTCCCCAGCGCGAGGGGACGTTGAGGTTGTAGATCAGCTCCTGGATCGATTGGCGCACGTCGTCATAGGACAGGTTGTCCTTGCGGATGAAGGGCGCCATGTAGGTGTCGAAGGAGCTGAACGCCTGGGCACCCGCCCATTCGTTTTGCAGCGTCCCCAGGAAATTCACGATTTGGCCGACCGCACTCGACATATGCTTCGGGGGCGCGGCTTCCACCTTGCCCGGCACACCGTTCAGCCCCTCGTTGAGCAAGGTGCGAAGCGACCAGCCCGCGCAATAGCCGGCCAGCATGTCAAGATCGTGGATATGGATATCGGCGCCGCGGTGCGCTTCACCCACCTCGGGCGGATAGACGTGATTGAGCCAGTAGTTCGCGACGACTTTGCCGGATACATTGAGGATCAAGCCGCCCAGCGAATAGCCCTGATTGGCATTGGCGTTGACGCGCCAATCCTGCTGGTCGAGGTACTCGTTGATGGCGCCGCCCACATCGATGACGGTCTTGTGGTCTTCCCGCAGCTTGCGGTGCGTTTCGCGGTAGACGATGTATGCACGCGCGGTCTTCAGGTGATTCGCGCTGATCAGGACCTGTTCGACAATGTCCTGGATGCCCTCGATATGGGGCGGGGTCTTGCGGAATTTGTGGATGAGGACCTTGACCGCCTGTGCCGTCAGAAGCTGCGCCTCCTGGTCGCCGAACTCGCCGCTGGCCTGGCCGGCCCGCGCGATCGCCGAACGAATCTTGTCGGCATCGAACGGCTTGCGCGCGCCGCTTCGCTTGACGACTTCCTGCGGCAAAGAAATGAGCGCGGCATCCCCATGACTTTTGTCGATATCCATCCTTCCTCCATGGCGTGTTGACCACAATATGTTGTGACCGTTTTTATGAACTATACAACTACTAGTGATAGTGTCAAGGGATTTCGCGATGTGCTTATCTTCAGAGAGGAGGGCTCGTGCAAGAGGGCTCTCCGGTCGGTGGTTGTCGCGAGCGGGGCGGTTGGGGGAGCGCGTGAAGCGCAACATGCGGTAAGGATCGCATCGCCGTCCTCGCCCAGCCCGAAAGCGAGGGCCGGCTTAGTCCGACGGCAGTGATGGCGAGGTGCGTTGGCGGTGAGGACGAGCCCGATCACCGACCTCGCTTGATGAAATTCTGTGCAGGGGCCTTCGGGCGCCACCGCGCGGATCAATAGATCCTTCGCGAACATAAAAACAATCGATGCGCCCGAGCCTGGGAAGATGCCAGAATAGCGGCTTTTCGGAAACCCCGCGCCCATAAGGCGGGGGCGATGCCGCCGCGCTCGCCGCAGGCGCGGTTTGGCGCTTCGCGGAACGAGATCGAAGGGAGACCGGCATGGCGAATGAAGTGCGAGAAATCCGTATCAACCCCATCGTGCCGAGCGAGTCCGTGCTGGTCGCCACGGCGCGCAGCATGCGCCCCAAGAAGGCGGAGGAACTGGCGCCGCGCGACACGCGGAAATTCGTCGAGACCTGTCCGTTCTGCGTGGGGAACGAGGACAAGACGCCGCCTGCGATTCTTGCCTTGCCCACCGAGGAAAAGTGGGAGCTTCGCATCGTCGAGAACTTGTATCCCGTGCTGGGTGACAACCGCTCCCAGACCAATCTGAGTTTTGGCCTGCAGCAGATCATCGACGGTTACGGGCGCCACGAGGTGATCATCGATCATCATTCGCATGGCATCGCGTTGCATGAAATGAGCGTCGAGCACCTGGCGTTGGTGTTCGGCGCCTACCGGTCCCGCATGCAGCAGCTGTTCGAAAGCAACCCGCGGCTCAAGTACGTGCTGGTGTTCAAGAACTTCGGTCCTGCGGCGGGCGCCAGCATCGCCCACACCCATAGCCAGATCATCGCCATGCCGGTCGTGCCCGAGAACGTGCAACGCGAGGTGGACAATAGCTCCAACTTCTTCCGGAAGAACCATCAGTGCATTTTCTGCACCCTGATCGACGAAGCGCTCACCTTCGAGGCGACGATCTACGACCGCGAGTCAGGAACGGTGCGGCGCAAGATCAACGTAGGACAATATGTCGTGGAGCGCGGCGAGAAATTCATCGCCGTGAAGCCCTTTGCAAGCCGTTTCGAATGGGAGGTGCACATTCTTCCCTTGCGCCATCAAAGCGACTTCCTGGACGTGGCACCGGAAGATCTCGGGGATTTCGCGCGCGTCCTGCAGCGGACCATGGCGAGGCTCGATGCCGTGATCGGGGGGGCGCAATACAACTACTTCCTGCATTCGGTGCCCCACGACCCGCAGCGCGGCGAGCATGCCCACAGCTACCACTGGCACCTGGAAATCTGCCCGCGCACCTCGATCCCTACCGGCTTCGAGCTCGGCTCGGGACTGTTCGTCAATACGCTGAGTCCAGAGGAGGCCGCAGAGCGCCTCCGGGCCGCTGAGATCTAGCCCATCTTTACCCATTCGAGGGTGTGCTTGACGTTAACCTGTTGAATTTACATGACCTCACCCCTAAAGGTCTTCACTACGCTGGGCTAGGTTCCGTAACTTCAACCAAGCGGTGCTGCGCCG
>JAKAFK010000021.1 GCA_021817985.1 Pseudomonadota bacterium
AGTCCTCCATGGCCTGCCCCACTTCCGCCCTAAACGCCCCATGCAATAGCTATGCTCCCGAACCCTCCGCGGGCGTTCCGCGCATCTGGTTCAAATTGACGCGTTTCTTGGTAATCGCCAACATCATGGCCCTAGGAAATTACGAAACAATTGATTCCTTCATTCGGACGAACAAGCTTCATCGGTGCCTGGGTGATTGCAAGCTGCCCGGAACGGATTGAACACATTTCCGGACATACACCCACGCCGACGCACTTTCATCGTTTACCCGTTCCAGAAGTCCATCGCCGCTTCCTCGTTCAGGTGCCACATCACGTGGCTGTTCTTGAAATCGTGACAGCACAGGGCGACCTTCTCTTTCCGGGCAAAGACGAGCTTCATCCAGGGAGCATCGCCGTTTGCGCTGAAATGCGAGATGTGTCGCCGAATAATAGTCTCTGCGGCCGGCCGCTTCCGGTGGCTTGAATTTTCGGCGATATCGCCTGTCCGTGTAGCCCTCTTCCGGGGGAGTCGATGAACCCCAGGAGTTTTAAACCATAACGACTCCCTTTAATGTTCTCTGAGTTGACAAGCCAGGCCGCCCGATTTGAACTCAATGGGCTGGACAGGCGCCTCACGCCATTTTCCGCGCGACACCACCCGACTGAAGCCAGAATCTATCCAAGCGGTTTTGCAGAGGCAAGGACATTGATACGCTCTGCGAATTCCGCACGTTCGGATAACTTAAAGGGCTTGAACGCTAATACTTGTATATCTCCACACAGCGGTGGGGAAAATGAAAACAAATCGGTAAACGGCTGATACCAGCCCAAGGCATAAAATGAGTAGCCCAGTTTACCTAACTGGGCATAATGGCTCGCTTCACACCCGACGAAATCCTCAAAAATTATCAATGGGCGGCATCGTCGCAGGGTTTCTGCAGCGCCAGCCAATACCCTGGACTCGTATCCTTCGACGTCGATCTTGATGATATCTGGATCGTTATGCAACACACGATCTAACCGATCCATCCGGCATTTCTCGCCCCCTCCGTCCTTTGTGACCATCCTGTTCCCACTCCAGAAGTGGCGCGATAGCGTGGCTTCACCAGCCGAATCACTCAGCGCGAGATTATGGCAGAATATGCGCGCTTGCAGCCCGATTTCTCCGACAGCCTTTTCCAACATCGCTAGCGCGCTTGCCTGTGGCTCGAAACAGACTATTTTCCCAACAAAACCCGGACGCAGTGCCGCCTGAAAGGTGATGGGTCCCCAATTTGAACCCACGTCCACAATGGTGGCATCGGGCTTGGTCAAGATATCGATCGCACAATGGATCTCGGGCTCGTACCCGTGCCGAAAAGTTCGGATGCTACGGTCTGCGCCCAGCACCTGATTATTCGCGGAGACATCGACGTCGACACCTACGCGCTGTTCGCCTACATGAAATTTTATCGTTTCCTGGCTAAACTGGGTCGCACCGTATGCTTCGGGCATCATCTCAAGCGACCTCAAGGTCTCGACCAATTCGTCACGCCACTGGGGCGCTTCAAAAAACGCAAGTCGTGCAAGCCTCCCATATATAGAGCGAACATCGAGCGAAAAGAAATCAGGAAGAACCACGCTTGCCGTCACAATATCCATACCCGCCACGCTTTCCTCTTGCTGCTCATCTGCCCGCCTGGAGCGAGAATGGCCGTTTAAATCGTTTGAGCCGAACACACAGAGCAAGTCGGCTTTACACCGCGTGAAATGCCTGCCTGCCGAAGTGGTGCATCGCAAAATCCCTAATCTTCCCGTCAAGCCCCTCAGGCAACGCGGATGGATTGTTCCTATCAGGGGGCAAAGAAAGCAAATGAAGCCATGCCGCCATATGACGAGACGCGGCTTCCAGAGAGCCGGCCTGCACGCCCGCGGCCTTCCGAGCGAGTTCGGTCAGGCTTTCCTCGAGATCGTTTGAAGCGATGCGCTGCCCCAAGCAAAGCGCCGCAAGCCGTTCTAATGCCCATTGCGTCCATATTCCGCGCCCTATCAAACGCTCGAGAAGCTCAATGGCTAATGCGGTTTCCCCAAGCTGGGAAAGCAGACCAGAAATGACAATCAGGTCCTCCCGCGAGAACTGGTCGGCCCTCAAATGCCTGGCAAGGTCAGGAAGGAAGGTCTTCAGCCGAAACATCGCTGGCGGTGTTGCAATAAGCCCTAGTTCGCTGGCCCTGCCGATCATCAGGGCGCCTTTTGTCGCCGTAGGGGAATAGGGACTCGTCGGATAGAAACTGGCATAGAGATTGGACAGCCTCGTGAAATCTCTCATGGCGATATACAGTTCAGCAAGCGTATCGAACACTACCGACCTGAGTTCATCCGGGCATAGCAGCATAGCTTGTTCAACTTGCTCGGCGGCTCCGCCCAGATTTCCTTGTGCCTGCAATTGCCCAGCGGCCTCCACCAGACGCGCGATGCGCTCAACGAGCTGTTCTGAAGATCGATTACGCAGGCCGTTCATTGAAGGTTCCCCCACCGCTTTCCGAGCTCCCGCTCCTCAAGGAGAATACCAAACAGAATGATTGCGTTGCCCTTCTCGGCGCTCCACTCCGCTTGCGCAAAGTGAGGCATTCCTGCCGCATCGCACAATGGCATACCCAGGAAATTTTCCATTATCGCCAGAGGATCGAGAAGTATCGGCTCCGTAGGTTTGGAGGGATCGATGAAGCCGCGCGAATCTGCCTCCAGCTGCAGGATAAACAACGCTTTTCCCCCAATCGCGAGGATACGCGCCAAGTCGCGCATCACATAAAACGGCTGCGGCAGCATGACAATCGCTAAATCAAAGGCACCCGTCGCCGCACGAGGATCGTTACTCTGAAAAAACCTCACATTCGGATGCCCTTCTTCCACTGCCTTTGCCGATACATCATATCCCGCGGGAGAGGAGATCGGCTTCTGGTCAATAACACTAATCGACTCGGCATCAATAGGCAACAGTGTGGCGATCTGCCTGATGGACTGCCCCCACATGGCTGCGCGCCGCCAACGGAAGACATGATCTTGCACGTCACTCCCCACACCCTGAGCCGTCAACGCCGCGACCAGATCGCGCCGCGCCCGGGCCAAGGGCGGGCTGCCCGCAGCGTCCGTGAGAACGCGCGCTCCCAGCCTCATGGACACGGTGCTGGCCATGACGCACTGCCAAGGGGACGACGAGCGTTGCGCTGCAAGCACCTGCGCAGCGCGCACGATCTCATCTTCCGAGACCGACTCGGTGCATTCGGGCGTGAGCATTAGGCGCGGGCATTGGTGCAGGTATCGTGGCGTCGCAAACCAGCATGCACCGCAACGCTTGGGTAACACATTTGTGTTCGCCCCCAGAGCGAAGAACGCCGCCGGAGTCGACCCAAAGAATACGATGGAGGGCGTCCCAACCGCTCGTGCAAGATTCACGATGCCGCCTTCTGGCCCGACGTTGAGCATCGCCCCTTTGAGAATGGCTGCGGCCTCCCGTACAGAGGTCTTGCCGCGCAAGTCGATATCAACGCCTCGAATCGGCGGGTCCGCCTGCACACCCAACTGGACGAGGGGATGGCCCAGTGCTTTAAGGCGTTTGACGATCCGTTCGATCTTGGCGCGAGGCAAACATTTCGTCCACCCTCCCTCATGCAGCGGGAGCGTTTCTGCGGCATTGGAAATCGTGATGTAATCCCGTGGAAGCGCCTCGGATTTGTGGAAATCGGTTGGATCCAGCGAGACCTGGAAGTCTTCGAAACCGTCATCCGAGAATCCGGCGGTCGCCGCCATCAACGTATACAAAGAGTATCCCTGCTCGGCGGCGTGACGCCAAAGCTGGTCGTTATCGAGCGGAAAGCGGCCGAGAAACGGTAGCCACTGCGCCTGGGCTCGTTGGGCTATGTAGACGAACCGCCGTTCGTCGTCACTCAGACCCATGGTCCCGCGTGGCGTCAGCTCGTAGGTCACGACATATCGGCATTCCACTATGAGATCGATCAGCGCTCCGATTTCGGCATGTCCCCTAAGCGCTCTGTGATAGCGCGCACTGAGGCAAATGACGCCGTCTACGCTCGAAGAACCCCTGAGCAACTGCTCGGCCAATCCCGACTCATGTATAAGCACGACGGTCGATGAAGAGAACTTTTCACGAAGCTTGGCGAGCAGCGGCGTGATTTGAAGAACGTCTCCATGACTGCCCACGCCGAAGACAACGACAAGAGAGTGTCCTACTGGGCGATACGATTTCAGCGCAGCGACCGCCTCCAACACCGGCGGAGCCACTGGCTCAGGCGCGCGCGCGCTCATCGCGCAAACTCCAGAAGCTCTTCGCGCAAGCGTGCAATTGCCGATGTCCAATCTCCGGGCGCATGCTGGCGCACCAAACGCATGTTCGGGTACCAGGGCATCTCCTCCCCCGTACCGGGAAACAAATTTCCGCCGGAAAAGCGCATCAGCGTCCATGTCGGCAGGCCCAGTGCCGCAGCGAGATGGGCACCGGCGGTGTCTACCGATACGACGCAATCAATATTCATCATGATGGCCGACGTATCCGCGAAGTCGGTAATTTCCGGCGTCGGATCTATGCAGGTAATCCCCAAGTCCTCCGGGTCTAAAGAACCGCCCAACTGCAAGCGGACATATTCAAAAGGCGTCCCCTCAAACAAGTGTTGGAGTTCCGCGCCCGACAGGCTCCTGCTGGCCCTATCAAAGTCCGTCTGCCCCACACCGACGGCACCCGATTCCCATATGATGCCGACGCGCCACTTTCCACTACGTTCACCTAGGCGTCGGCGCCAAACCGCGATAAGCTCTGGATCAGGACGCAAGTAGGGGACCACATTGGGTATCGTATCGACCATGGTATTGAATCGCGCCGGAAAAGACATGGCCGGCAGGTGAAAATCTGCCGCGGGTAAACCGGCGCTTTTTGCACTGAACGCGTCCATTCCAGACAGATTACGGAAGAGACGTTGAAATACGTCCTCGGCCCGAAGAATCACTTCCGCATCCGGCCAGCGTTCTTTGAGCAAAGGCAGATAACGGACCATCTGGATCAGATCACCCAGGCCCTGCTCGCTCCATACCACCAAGCGTTTTCCACTCAGCGGCTCGCCACCCCATTCGGGATATTGTTGATCGTAGGGTGCACGCCGCATTCGAAGCGGTTCCAGCAACCACCGCTCCTCATACCAACGCCACCCCTCCTGCATGCGCCCGGCCTGTAACAGCGCAATCGCATAGTTGAAAGGGAGGCTAGGGTCATAATCCGGAAACGCCAGCGCGCGCTCGTAACAGGTCAGCGCCTCGTCGAGACGCATCTGGTCCTTGTAAACGAGACCCATGTTGTTCCAGACGTCGGCGCAATCATTGCCGAGGGACAGCGATTTCTTCAGGCTGGTCTCGGCTTCCCGATATCGCCGCATCTCCCGATACACGTTACCCAGGTTGTTCATCGCTTCCCGATAATCGGGTTTGATTTCGATGGCCTCAAGTAGACACTGCTCGGCAAGCCGAAGCTCGCCCAAGACTTTCAGAAGGCTGGCGAGGTTATTCCTGATCGAGGGAGATGCATTATTCAACTGCAGCGCCTTGACATAACAGTCAAACGCTTGGGGATAATCGCGCAACAAATGATGCTCGCGCCCCTTGGCTGCCCAGGCCTCCCAGAGACGGGGCTGCAATGACACGGCTTCCCCAAAGCTTTCCGCCGCTTGGCGATGGTCTTTCGTTGCCGCATAGGCAGTGCCAAGGTCGAACCACGCGCTGGCATCCCCCGGAGCGCGTGCAAGCTTTCTTTTGAGCCGCCGCACAGCGTCGTGACTCTCGGCGCTGAAATCCTTCATCCGACCCTTATTGGTTCCATCAAATTCATACTGATTTGCATAAGCATGAATTATGCCTGAAAAATCTGCATTCAAGGCCCGCGAAAGGCGGAAGACACGGTGGCGTCCTGCCGACCCGAACGGCGGATCAACGGCACTTCCTGTCGCCCGCCTTGAGCATGACGGCATGTCCTTCGAACCGGCTATAGCTTCGCCGCAAGCGACATCGCTGCGCGGTAGCCCTCGTCGTCAACGCTGGAGGTGATGCAAGAAAGTTCCGCCACTGCATCCAACGCATCCATCGCTTGTTCGATGAACTTGCCTTCGTTCGCCCCGTCCTCTTGGGTCGCCAAAACAACCAGCCGCGCGCTTGCGCAGATTCGCAATGCGGCTATAGGCCGACCCCTTCGTTGGCCGCAAGCAACGGGTTGTCCGAGCTGGTAGCGCGCGTTCCCCCGATGCCCCGCTGAAAGGGGCGGCGGCAAAGCCCATTCGGCCTGCAGCAACCGGTGAATCTGTGCAGTCCGGGTGGCGTCAAGCAGCTCTTTTCGGTGACGGAGCATGAACGGATGAATAGTCGCAATTCGATCCCAGCTTGATGCACGAGAAAAAACACCACGGTCGGGCGTTGGACTCGCGACGGGCTCAAAGGATGGATCGGTGGCGAATCGATGATGAAGGCTATCCGCCAGACGGCTAAGAAAACTCGCCGCGGCAGCCTCCGGTACTTGCCGAAACGCACGAAGCTCCTCCAACGCGGCCTCCCAACGCATCAGCAGGCCAAACTTCGCCGCCCCCCCCGTAGAGCCCATGAGTGCATCGCGGGCGCACAATATAGAAGAGCCGCGTTTTTCCTTCATGGCGTTGGGCACACTATGCTCCTGAAGGCGGTGCGCCGTCGAAGCCGGGATAAGAAGCGCCCCGGAAAAACTCGGCCCAGTGACAAACTTGGACCCGGTGATCGCCACCATGAAGCCCTGCTCGAGATACGAGCGCAGCGTGTGGCTCGACATTCTGAATTGGCAGGCATCCACTAAAACGTCGACGGTGTCCGGCCACTGTTCGGCCAGCGCACATACGCAGCCCGGACTGGGGGCGATGAGGCCCGTTTTGGAGACGTCGACCGCGACGAGGAGGACGCGCCGCCGCGCTCGAACCGCACGCTCCACGGCCCCCGCAAACTCGGTGTCGATGTCGCGGGTCGGCCTGGGTGTGCCATCCGAAGCACGAACACGGATCCCCACAAGAAATTCGTCCGGTACGCCAAGCGCGTTCGGTACGCTGCGGCCCGTCTCCGAGGGCTCGATCGTGACGACCACCGGCGGTTCGGTTGCCGTCGCGCGAACCAGAGCGCTCGCCAGGGCGTGAGCGTCAGTCCCTGAGGGATTCAGCATCACTTCGAGACCAGGCATGTCGCCAATACCTGCGAGCACGGCCACCTCGCGCCGGACACGCTCCCGCTCAACGTCGTAGACTTCTTCCCTGGGGGTATCCGCCAGACGATCCAAGAGCCGTTGATACAGCCGTTCTGCGGCAGCATAGCCGCTCGCGGAGATGACAGACGCCGTGGACGATCCCCACGCCGCCAGGTCTGAGTCCGGATAGGCGCGGCAGCCGTACCGATTCTTCCCGGTTGAATCGAGCGCGATACGTTCACCCCCTCCGCTCGTCAACAGCGTTTCCAGAGAAGGAAGTCGCCATTCCTTCGAACGACAAGGCCTCAGGCCGGCACCCGCGCCGGCGGCGCCACTGCCCCCGCGCAGTGCACGCAGGCTAAACATCGCGACTAACGCTCGCACCCATTCGCAAGCCCCCCGCATAGCGAGACATCGCTGGCGCAATCATCGAACGCAAAGTCCTTCTTGAGTCCCGTCGTCCCCATACCTCCCCTCACGGGTGCGCGTTGCCTTGCGCCCCGGTTCCCAGCGCATGGCCGAGCATGGTGCGAAACGCGCTGAACACCCTGCGCATCTGCGCCTGCTTGTAGGGAAATAAATCTACGGAATCCAGCGCATGAACCACCATGGAGCTGTCCACCTCAAAAATCACCAATTCGCCCTGCGGTGTCTCCCCGCAATCGATTGCGAAATAATCAAGGCCCACGCGTTCATGGATGGCGCGCAACGCCGCGTCGTGCCGGCGTCCAAACGCGTCATCGAAATGACGCATGAAGTCGCCCTCCTCCGCTCTCTTGGCTTCGCTCAGATCCATGCCGGCGTTAAGGTAGTGGATCATCCAATCCCCAGAGATCGCGAGGTGCGCGGCATAGGCACGCCCCTCGATGAGCACAATGCGGTATTTCCGGTACAGCCCATCCGTGCTCCGATAGTCGATGAAAGGCGTTAGGTAGAACGCCTGCGACGGCTGCTCGGACAAGTAGCGGCGAACATCCTCGCGCCGTTCAGCCTTGGTGAGACCATGGCCTGCATGAGAATCGAGTGGTCGAATGATGAAAGGAAACACGCCATCGTTGGCGGCTTCTCCCCCGTTCGCCACGAGTCCCTCCAATATGGCCCGTCCGACGCGCGTCACGGCAGGAATCATGGCGCCTTGCACATCCGCCAGAAGGTTGCACACCGAGTCGCGGCCCAAACGGGCGATGGCCGATGGACGGTTGATGACCGGCCGCGGCCACGATTTCAGCCACGCATCGAGTTGCTGCAGCAACGGCAGATTTTGCTCTGACTCCCCGACGGCAACGAACACCAGATCGTGATCCGGCACAGAAGTTGGAAATGGCTCCCCAGGCTTGAGATAAAGCATTTCCAAGAGAACGTCGGAATGCTCCACCAGGAACTCCAACGGTGCGTTGGCCATGAGGTCACCGGGCCCCATTAGCATGAGCACGCGCAGCGCGGTTGGCTGGCTCCCCTGCAAACGGTAATGCCGGGTAATGGCGAGGGCCTGTGCCTGGAGCGCTAGCGCGACATCGCGTTGTCCTCTGAACTGCAGCACGACCGACAGATCCATCAGCGCATTGGCATCCTGATCGTCGGCCGACGCGCGTGCGAGCAACTGCTGCGCCAATGGGGTCAAGTCCTCGCCCGCGAAGAGCCGGCGCATGAGCACCGCCAACCCCATCAAGGGTTGGCGGTGCGTCCCGGACGTTACATTGACTTCAAGCGGGTCAGAATTCATGGGCACCATCGGTATTGTGGATTAGGCTCGCTGATTATCATTGGGGCCATGAAGGGCGTCAAGACTCAGACCGTGTCGACGACATGGGTGTGTGTTTCCACGCGGGGCCTGGTCCCGCTCTTGGCATAGCCCCCCGTCCCCCGCGCGTCCGCCCTGCAGCCTCCCCCATGGCAAGCGTTGTGGCCACCAGCGCATCGATATCCTCGAGCGTTGTGCGATGATTGACGATGGCTGCGCGGATCGCCAGCCGCCCATGAATCGCCGTCGTCGAGGGGGCGCAGATGCCCGATTCCTGAAGCTCCGCGGCAATCTCCGCGTTGACCTCATCGGAATTGGCGGCACGGTAGCGGAAGCAAACGATGTTAAGGTTGACAGGTGCAGCCAATTCCAGTTGGGACGTCGCCTCTATCCTTCGCTTGAGCTGCTGCGCGAGCTCGCATGTCCCGGATATCATGGCGCCTAGCTGTTGCGCCCCGTAGGTCTTGATCGTGAACCACGCCTTCAGGGCGCGAAAGCCGCGAGACAGATCCGGCCCGAAATCGCAAGGCCACGGCGAGCCCCCTGCCAAGCCACGTGCGTCGCGGCGCAGATATGCGGCCTGCGATGCAAACGTCCTGCGATGGAGTTCGCCATCGCGCACCAGGACAAAACCGGCGTCATAAGGTACCTGTCCCCATTTATGGAAATCGAAGGCAATCGAATCGGCCCGCTCGATGCCCTTGAGGCGCGGGGCAATGTCGGGCGCGAGCATGCCGAGCGCGCCGCAGGCCCCATCGACATGCAGCCACAACCCCTGTGCACGGGCGATGTCCGCCAACGCGCCAAGATCGTCGATCGCACCCACATCGACGCTGCCTGCAGTGGCTGCGATGAAGAACGGACGGTACCCGGCTTGCCGATCGGCCTCAAGCTGCTGGCACAGGGCGCCGATGTCCATCTCGAAGCGCTCGTTCATGGGCACGAGGCGCAAGCGCTCCGTCCCAAGGCCGCATAGATCCATCGCCTGCGCGATGCTCGCATGAGAGCCGGCGGACGCATACGCGAGGAGGCGCTGCCCCTCGGGCCCGAGCCCTTCCTTGCGCGCCCCCTCGCCGAGAACCGACGTGCGCGCGACAAGGAGGCCGATCAGGTTCGCCATGGACGTGCCGGTCACGAACAAGCCGCTGGCGCCTTCGGGGAAACCGAACAGATCGCGCATCCAGCGCACGATCTGCCGCTCCACCTCGACCGGCATCTGATCGCGCCCTCCGACATTGGCATTCAGCCCGCCAGCCAGCATTTCGGCGAGCATTCCCACGGCGGTGCCCCCCCCATGCACCCAGCCCATGAAACCCGGATGGACGTTGCCTACCGCATAGGGCAACACCTTATGCATGAACGCTTCGTGCACGACCGCAAGCTCGGTGGCACGCTGGGGCAAAGGTTCGTCGAAAGCCGCGCGCACCTCATGAGGGATAGGCTGCCAAACGGGCCGCTCACGAATGTGTTCGAGGTAGTCGAAGAGGTCGTCCAGCATCCGGTGGCCTTGGGCGCGCAGTGTGCTCCAGTCCGTGGGATCGAGGGTGTGGCGAACTGTCACCGGGATGGCTTTCCGTGCATGAGACGATTCTCGGGCGAACCGGCGTACCCTACGCCAACTCGTGAAACCTTTCGGGATGTGCTAGGAATATATCGGAAAACGTGGGCGAAACTTGAAGATCCGGCTCGGCGTCGGGTCAGCGCCCGGCTTCTTCTGCCCCGTGCTCGACCTTATACAGCCATGCGAGCAGTTCTGCGACCGCAACATAGAGTTGCGGCGGAATGTGTTGGTCAAGGTCGACCTGCATGAGAAGCGACACCAGTTCGGGCGACTCGTGAACATAGACTCCCGCGGCCCGTGCCCGCTCGATGATCGTCTCGGCGAGGATCCCGCGCCCCTTGGCCACCACCTTCGGCGCCGCCTGTCCGGCCTGGTAGGCCAGGGCTACGGCCATCTGCCGCGGATCAGGTTTCTTCACGACGCCTCACCACCAAAGACAAAACCGGGATTCCCGCCGCCGACAACGCGCCCGCAAGCGCCGGGCTCGCCCGCTTTAGCGCCTCTGAGCTTCTGGTACCCGCCACCGACACGTCGAGTCGAACCCCTTTTGCGCCGAGTGCAATCGTCGCGTTCACCTCCCCCATCCGCGGAAGCGTCAGATTGAGATGGGTCTTCCAGGGATTCTCTTCCGAATTTTCTGGCCCATTCCCTTGGCCTCCCTCTTCCTCAATGCGCCACTGCATGGTCTGACCGGGCCACACTTGCCCCTGCCAGACGAGGGCGCGCTGGTCGAGAGCGTCGAGCTGACGCTGGACGATCGGGATCGTCGCGGGATGGGCCGGCTGGGCGTCTTTCGTCGCGGCCGCATTCACTTGGGCGCCGGCGCTCTGGGCTCCCGGACGCGCCGAAGACGTCGCCGCCCCCGGAATACCCGTGGGCGCACGCGCGGCCGGCATGCCCGCCTTGCCGCCGGCGTCCGTTTGCCCATTGGCGGCGGGCATTGGGCTGCCCGGTGGCGGCGCGCGACCCGCCGCCTGCGTCGTGGCAGGCAACTGGCCTTGGGGTTCCCTGAGCAGGTCGCTCAAGGGGCGTTCGCCGGACACCCACTGCGCCTGGTGGGATTCGTAGAAAAGCCCGCTCTCACTCAGCGCGCCGGAAAGCTTCTGCGCCAGCACCGCGGTCTCCCCGGGAGGCCCCTCGATCACCGGCGTCGCTTTCGCCGGCCCCTGCGTCGCAGCGGCTTGGTATTGGCCCATTTTCGCCAACAGCGCCCCGATGAATTTGGCCGTGGCACCCATGGAAACCTGTGAATCTCCGCCTTGGGGCACCGCGCCTTCCTGCGACAAGGCGAAGGTGAGCCGCGGCCTTGAGGAAATGAAGGTAAGATTCAGCTTCTCGCCGGGCTGGGTGTTGCGCGGGAGATTGAGGTCCAGCAAATGGTCCGCGACAAGGACCTGAAACCGCCCATTGGTGAGCGCCGCGACGACGGTGGCGTGAACGGATTGGCCGGGAACGAACTCGGCGCTCCCGCCCGGCGGGGGCGCGCTTTCCGGGACTGAGATGAGCTCTGGCGCAGAGGCCTTGACCAGGAGCTGAAGCTGGGTTTGCAGATCGCCGAATAACATCGCTCTTCCCTTTGCACGCGGCGCGTGGCGTGCGCCGGCTTGCGCCGATCAGGAAGAGTGCGAACGGTAGAGCGCCACGATCAGTTCCGCCTCACCCCGGGAAATTCCGCACGCTTGCGCCAGCTCCGATGCGTCGAGCCCTTGTTGCGCGAGCTCGATGGCATGATTGTACGGCGATGCGCCGTGCCCCCCGCTTTTCAGCTGGACGATGTCGGCTTCCAGCTTCCCGATATGCTCCCGCAGCTGCCTGAGCTCGGCCTCAATCGCGCCGCCGTCATGCGTCCGCGCCCCTTGGTCCGCGCGCGCATGTCCGCGTCGGCGCCGCGGTCCCACGCGCATCAGAAGAAGCATTTCGGCAATATACACGGCGAGGACCACGACCACCACGATCAGGATCTCGCGCCAAGTGACGACAAACGACTCCACGATTGTGCTCAGCCCGGTTGTTCATCGTAGACTTGAATTATAGCGCAGGGAAATGGCCGATCGAAGCCACCACGTCCCGTGCCCGGGCATACTCGTCGACCTGATGCTTTCCGTCCGGCGGCGGCTTGCGGTTTCGTTCCTCTTTCCGCCGCCGCTCATGGTGCCGAAGCAGATCCTGCCATACTTCGCGGGGCAAGGAACCGCCTCGCCCGGGCGGGATGATCCGGATCTTCTCGGTCACGCTGCCCACCGGCTCGTCAGCTGCTTGCCACGCGATTGACGCCATGTCGCGCCCCTTTAGTCAAGCATCGTCATCCCGTCGTATACGCTCGCTGCAACCTCCGCCGGGTCCCTATGATACCCAGAACGTTCGACAGCTCATCCATGCGGCCACGCGCGAGAGTCGCCACCTCCCGGTCCGCCGCGAGGATCTGCCGCAATATTTTCGCCTTGCTGCGCTGAAACGCCACCGCCTCCGGCTCCGGGGAGACGCCGCCGCTCACGTTGGCCAGTTCGCGCCTGCGCTCGATCTCCAGATCAACGAGGGTGTTCCACTGCCCGGCCCGCGCCGCTTCAAGCATCCTGTGCGTGAGCGCCAGCACGCAGGCGTACCTCGAGAGGTACGCCTCTTCTCGGCCGGCATCAGGCTTTGGCATACGCTTTCGCACTCGGGGCGGGCGCCGCATCGGTCGGCACCCCCGCCTGGGAGCGCGCGAGGATCGCCCACGCCTCCCTCAGGTCCGTCAGCAATCCCTGCACCTCGGCCAGTGCTTCCACCGCATTGGACGCGTTCGCGGCGATCAGGCGCCTTTTCATATAGTCGTACAAGGCGCCGAGATTGGCGGCGATCGCTCCCCCCTTCTCGTGGTCGATGATCCGACGCAGGCCGTCGATGATGAGTATGGCGTGCGCGATATGCTTTGCTTTACGCTCATAGTTCTTTTGAGCGATCTGCGCCTTCGCACCCGCAATGGCATCGACTGCCCCGTCATAGAGCGCGACGATCAATTGCACGGGATTCGCGCAGTTGACCGCCGTCTCCATATTGATCTGGGCATACGCCTTAATCGCCTGCTGTGCCGCGTTCATGGTTCCTGTATCCTCGAGTGTTTTCGACAATCCCGCGTGCTTATGCCTTATGCTGCAACAGCAATCCCTTGAGTTGATCCAGGCTCTTGGCAATTTCAATCGTTTGCTCGGGAGGAATTTGCCGGATCACCTGTTTCGTCTGGGGGTCAATCACTTTTACGACACTGATTCCCGTCGTCTTGTCCACACTGAACTGGAAATTCAGCGAATACGACTCGACGGCCTGGTTGATTTGTGCGACCGATTGCTGGATCGCTTGCGGATCGGGCTTTCCCTGGGTGGCCGCACTCTGAGCGCTCTGTGCGCTGGCCTGAACGCCTTCGGCCGACGCCGGCCCAGCCGCAGCCTGTGGCACCGGAGTGGCGCTGCTCCCATTCGGTGCGAAATCAGCATAGGCCTGACCACTGATTTGCTGAATGTCCATCTTGATCCCTCGCTTAAGTCCAAAGATCCAACCCGGAGATCATGGGGTGCGCATCCCCATGGTCTCCGGCGCCTTCTGGAACTAGCCCACCCGGCTATTAACGCAGCAGGGTGAGTGCGAGTTGCGGCAGGGCGTTGGCTTGCGCCAAGATCGCCGTACCCGCCTGCTGCAAGACCTGGTTCTTGGTAAGGTTCGCCGTTTCTGCCGCGAAGTTCGCATCCATGATCTGGCCTTGGGCTGCCGTGAGGTTCTGCACGTAGTTGGTCAGATTGGCAACCGCCGTCTGGAAGCGGTTCTGCACCGCACCCCAGGTCGACTCATTGGTCACGACCGTGTTGATATCGCCATCGAGTGCAGAAAGCGCGGCGGACGCAGCAGCGGAACTCGAAATATTGATGGTGCCTGTCGCCGTCAAGGAGCTGGCATATGAGGCCAGCCCCGTCAGGACCGTCGAACTGAGGGCCACCTGGTTGGAGGTCACCCCGCTCGCTCCAATCTGGAACGTCAGCGTGGTGCTCGCGCTGAACAGTGCCACGCCATTGAAGTTGGTGGTCTGGATGATCTGCGAGTTTTCTTGGGTCAGCTGATCGACTTCGGCCTGCAGCTGAGATCGCTGCGTATCGGTGTAGGTTCCGTTCGCCGCCTCCACCGCAAGTGTCCGGACCGTCTGCAGGTTGTTGACCAACTGCTGCAGCGCGCCGCCTGCCGTCTGGGCCATCGAGATGCCGTTGTTGGCATTGTTGATCGCCTGATTATCGCCATTGATGACCGAGGTCATGTCGGTCGCAACCGCAAGACCCGCAGGATCATCCGCCGCGCTGTTGATGCGCAACCCTGAAGACAGGCGCTGCAGCGAAGTCTGCAGGGAGGCCTGCGAGTTCGACAGGTTGTTCTGCGCGATCAGGGAGGCGATATTCGTATTGACATAGATAGGCATTTTATTCTCCTTAAACTCAACCGGGAGCAGATCGGGGCAGCTAGCCCCGTGCAATTCGCATTCTGTTCCCTGTACCCGTTATCGGAGAGCCCATCCGAAACTTTAAGGATCTTGTTCGATCGATCAATACATTTGACGCCCCGACCGACTCCCCTCGCCCTAACATCGCCTACGGCAAAGTGCCTCGGCCACTGTGCGGGCCACACCCGCCCAGTCGCCCGGCGCGGGCTGGCGGATAAGGCGCATGGACGGATACCAGGGACTGTCTTCGCGCCCGGTCAGCCAGCGCCAATCTGCCGAAAACGGCAGCAGCGTCCACACCTTGACCCCAAGCGCGCCAGCCAGATGCGTGACGGCGGAATCGACCGAGACGACGAGATCCAGATTGGCGATAGCCGCCGCAGTCTCGGCAAAATCAGGAAGGGCCGGTGCGAGGTTCTCTATGCGCGACGACAGCCCAGACGCCACCAATTCCGCGAGCGAGCGGCCCTTCTGGAGGCTATATAACTTGAGATGCGGCTCGCGCGTCAGCGCCTCAAAGTGCTTGAGCGGCACCGACCGAACAGGGTCTCTCTGGGTCCCGTTGTAGGCAGCCCATGTCAGCCCTATCTTCAGCTTGCGCGCATGACCGGCGAACCGCGTGGCCCACGCATCCACGCTCTGATAAGGCGGAACAAGGTATGCGACCGACTGGGGGATCGTCGCTAAGCTCGTCCCCAAAAGGTGGGGCAGGCTCATGAGGGGAATGTAGGCGTCGCCGGCAACCCTCGCCAGCGTATCACGTTCATATTCAACGAGCTGGTCTATCTCACTACAGCCCGCCAGCAGCCGCCCGAGGCCCGCCTGACACAAGAGCACCAACTTGCGGACATAGGGTTTTACACCCGCCAGATAGCGTACAAACTGAAGGGTATCACCCACGCTGCCTTCGGCGACCGCCAGAAGGGTACCCGCAAGCGGGGAGCCGTCCCAGCGCGCAACCCCGGCGAGCGCATCTTGCCATGGACGGGCATGCGGTCTCCATTCGAGCTCAGCGAACCCCTCCCTGAGCCTCCCCGCGCGCAGCCATGCCTTCGCGCGACCCCAATGGGCGTCCGGAGAGTCGGGGGCCAACTGCAAGGCCCGATCGAAGCAGGCCAGCGCCTTCTCGTCATCCCCTGCCGCCTGCAAGATGGCGCCCAGCGAAGTGATGACATCAGAATTGTCTGGATCATGGGCCAATCGCTGCAGGCACGATGCTATAGCAGCAGCCGATCCAGCCAATGGGTCCAGTGGGACCGCGCCACTCATGCCGCACCTTATGGTTATGCCTTCACGAGGGCCTGAAGCCATTCATCAAGATAGTCTTCAAGAATGTAGTGCTTCAGCACCCACTCCCTTAGGGCATCTCCGCGCCGCGCGGCCGCCTCTGGATCCCTGACCTGTTCCCGGATGGCTTCGATCCAGGCGTCCGGATCGTTGGGCACCCGTGTAACGGGCGCATTATTCGTTCGATAGGGAAAGACATCCGTGCAGACTACCGGCCAGCCCAGAATACCGTACTCCAGCAGGCGCAGGTTGCTCTTTGCCTCGTTGAATGGATTGACTTCCAACGGTGCGATGGCGACATCGAGATTCAGGCGCGCCAGAGCCTCCGGGTATTCGTTGATCGGCACGCCCTCATGGAACTCGGTCAGATGAGGGCTGATCTTGTCGGTGGCCATGCCCATGAAGACCCATTCGACTTCGCCCGCGAGGGCCGCCACGACAGGTTCGATAATCTCCAGATCGCCTTGGTGTTGCTGGGCGCCTGCCCAACCCACGCGGGGCCGCCGGCCCGCCCGCCTTCGGGAGGTCAGATGGATCCATTTATCGCGTTCTAGCCGATTGGGCACGATGCGAACATCCCCGATCATGCCCTCTGCGAGATTCGCCAGCGGCTCGGTGCTCACAACGAGCCTGTCGCAGGATCGCAGCCCGCTGCGAAGCCTCGGCTTCGCGTCCCGGAAGCCTTTCATGTAGTCTCGATAGACATTGCTCTTTTTGGGTACCAGGGTAACCAGATCGTCGAGCAGGTACACCTTCAGAATATCCTTCGTGCATCTGCGATAAGATTCCAGGGCCGCGATTTGCGCATCGTCCAGGGCCGCATGGAGCACCAGCGTATCGGGTGCCAAGCGAGCGAGTTCCGTGAGCGTCAAGACGCGAGTCAGCCGATTCGCCATCCGGACGTATTCGCACTGTGCCCAGCCGGCCTTGCTCAACGCACCGAAGGGCTGAATGACCCGGTAATCGCCGCTGCCTCCGGGCAGCGGAACGCCATAGATCCGCGGCCTGTCATGGAAATGAGGATCCCAATTCAGGACGGCGTCGGCCTCGGCCCGCCAATCACGGCAGACAAGGCTCAGGTGCCGGTTGTACGCCGGGTCATGCGCGAGTTGCGGCAGCCACTTGTCGTACATCAAATCCTGTTCCTGCTTATACTGCAGGAGATGCTTGGCTTGCTGCGCGATGTCCCGCAGATCCGTCTTCTGGGTGATCGACTCGTGGTGCACGAGGGTCGCATACGGCGTCCAGACGATCTTGTAGCCCGCCTCGCGCACCTTGAGACAATAGTCAACATCGTTATAGCGGTTCCTAAGCCCTTCCGCATCCAGACCGCCCATTGCCCCGTAAAGGCTCTTCCGCGTAAGCAGGCACGCGCCCGTTACGGCAGAGAAATTCTGATCAATCTGAAGCCGATTCATATAGCCGGCATTGGCCAATTCTTCGCCCGCGCCCGGATGCTCGGCAACACCGCCAAGGCCCAGGACGACGCCCGCGTGCTGAATCTTTCCGCTTTCGGGGTAGATAAGGCGCGCTCCGACCACGCCCACCTCGGGGCGCTGGGCATGGGACATCATGCGGTCGAGCCACTCCCCCTGCAACACCTGCGTATCGTTGTTCAGCAGCAGAAGATATTCCCCCCTCGCTGCCTGGGCGGCCGCGTTGCAGATCGCGGAGAAATTGAAGGGATGGTCGTACGTCACGATGCGCACCCTGTCAGCGTGACGTGCCTCAACCGCCGCCAAATACTCCAGGGCGTCCGGGTCCTCGCTCTGGTTGTCAACGATGATCAACTCGTAGTTAGGATACGTCGTCTTGCCGACCACGCTTTCGACACATGGCTCCAGAAACTCCAGCTTGTCCTTGGTCGGTACGATGATGGATACGAGCGGCTGATCGGCATGCCGATAGACGATGCGGTGCGTCAAGGGCAGCAGTCCGGCCTGGACTTCAGCCTCTATGCCGTTCCTTTCCAAGTGAGCGGCGAGCGCACGGCGCGCGGCATCCTCGCCGGGAGCGGCCGCTCCCTCAGGCGCATGATAAAGAATCTCGGCGATATGGCCTATCGCCGCCTCTGCGCTCCGGTCAAGGACGCGCAGCGCCAAGTCATAGGCCCGGGCATCGGCAAGCAAAGGTTCCGATTCCACTTCGCCGAACACATCACCGCGCACCAGACACACATCGCCCATATAGGGCATCGCCCGGAGCATATCCAGATTGAAGTCGGGCTTGAACACAGGGTTCGTCCGCTCGCCGAAATTCCCCGCGACGTCATGATCCGTATAGATGAAACGCCAGTCCGGACGAACGTTGATATAGTCCACGCACG
Organism: Pseudomonadota bacterium; assembly: GCA_021817985.1. Lineage (GTDB taxonomy): Bacteria > Pseudomonadota > Gammaproteobacteria > Burkholderiales > JAKAFK01 > JAKAFK01. The sequence continues at coordinate 18,596 of JAKAFK010000021.1, forward strand.
CGAACAACATGTGGGGCTCAAGCCGGATGCCGGGCGTGATCAGTCCAACCCAATGCCCTGAGAGCCCTTCAAAGGCAGCGTCCACGACCGTGGACAAGCCCCCCTCTGCCGAGCGCTGCACCCATTTGAGAAGCGGTATCTGATCGAAAAGCGCACCCGGCGAGCCGAAATCGGCCACGACCACCAAGCGCCAGTTGTCATACAACTGCCCTGCGAGGCTATCGATGGTGTCGGCCAGCAAAGACTCCTCCCCGGAGCGCAGAGCCATCACCAGGACGACAGTCGGTCGCTGGGTCCATTTGAGCACCATGCGCTCGGCAAAGAGCTGACCCTCAATTTCCCTCAGCGCATGCCGTTTCAGCCAGCTCGCATAGGCCTCCTTGCGGACCGCTTGGACGGGATCCGCGTCGGACTCCATCTCCGGTTGCGGCTGATCGGCCCCACCGCTCGAAAGCCGCGCGAGAATCTGGGCACGCCCGCGCGAGATCTCCGCATTGTCCGGGACCGGGTATTGCTGATAGATCCTGCGGTAGGTGTCAAGAAACTTTCCGCTCTCGCGCCGGAGCATGTTGTCATGCTGGTTGACGCGCTGGTGCACTTCGACGGTGGTCTTAGGGATATGCCGGAAGTCATGCTTCCGGGAAAATCGCAGCAAGAATTCCCAATCTTCATGGTTGTCGAGCGACTCATCAAAGTAGCCGACTTGCGCCAGCGCCTGACGTCGATGCGCCCAGCAGTTGACGGGGATGAAATTGTGAACGTGGAGCCGCTCCTTGCTGTATTCGACGCCGGCATACGGTCGCGCACGCGACTGCTCCAATCGCTTGCCGTTTTCCAGGCGCTCCAGCACGTAGTCCGCATCCGTGTAGACGAACGCGCAATTTCCTTCGTTCAACGCCTTGACGACCGTCGAGACGTGGTCCGGAAGAAAAAGATCGTCATCGTCGAGATACACGATGACATCCCCTCGCGCGACACGCAGCGCGGTATTGCGAGCCGCCGCCAACCCGCGATTGCGGCCGTGCCGGATATAGGTCACGTCCGCTTCGCGCCCGAGCCAACGAACCAGCCCTTCCACATCCGTCCCGGCGTCGTTGACGACGATGACCTCGATGGGAGCATAAGTCTGTCCTAGAGCACTTTGCAGCGCGTCTGACAGCAACTCTGGCCTGTTATAGGTCGGAAGAATGACCGAGACCAGAGGCGCGTCCTTCCCAGCGCTCGGGGCTCTCGGCCGCACGTCGTCGGAGTCTGGCGTCTGCGCATTTGCCGTGGGCGTCCCGCCAATCCCGCTCAGCCGTCTACCGGCCTCGGCAACCTCCGCCTCGCCATATGCTTCCTTGTTATTGATCACTATGCGTGCCATAGATTCCTCAAGCTTGGCAAGATCGGATTGGTATCGGCCGCCGTCGTGCAGGCGATAGCGGAAAAGCGGTGCCGCAATCCGTGCGCCGAAGTATCCTCTCGCCCCTGCAGCCACCCAGAAATCCCAGTCCTCAAACCCGACGTCCGAGCGGTATCCCCCGACGGCCTGCCAGACTTCTCTTCTGAACAGCGCGCAATAGGACAGCAGGTTCCCATATCGCAAGCGCGCAAAGTCGTATTCACCCGCACAAACCATCTGCGAGCTGTCGCCAAAATCCTCTCGATCCGTATATGCGATGCTGACATGGGGATTGCGCTCCAGGTGGTCCACGCACTGAGCAAGCATGGTCGGCGCAAGCATATCATCCGCATCCAAAGGCAAAATGTATCTGCCGCGGGCCGACAGGATCCCCCGGTTCCGGCTATAACCCGGATGGCCCGAGTTCGGCTGGGCGATGAGCCTGATCCTATGCTCAGGATGCGCGGCGATGAGCTCTCGGGCAACGGCAACGCTGTCGTCGGTGCTGCCGTCATCGACGATGATGATTTCGAAATCCTGGTAGCCCTGCTCGAGAACACTGCATACGGCATCGGACAAATACTGCCCATAGTTGTAGCAGGGGATGACGACCGAAACTGTTGGCCTGGGCTTCTCGGATGGCGCGCTCGAGCTGTCGCCGGCCGGGGGCGCGACGAAAACCATGGGAACTTCCTGATGGCAGCCCCTAGGCACGAAACCCTCGTACGCCTGCACATCGATCCGATAGCCTCGATGAAAAAGGTCGTTGAGTGCGTCAACGGAATGGTCAGGCCGCGCCCCCACGCGATTCGCGTATTGCGACTGCGTCAAGTTCACCGGATTGCAAAACGTGGCGGACTTGAAACCGCAGAGCAGGAACTCTTTGCGACCCACGAAGCCGCCTTTCGAGCCCGCAAGCGCGTCTTCCAGCGTGTTGGGATTGGAAAATGCCCGTCCCGCGAGGACATCGAGAACATCTCGGGTGCGGTACACCGAACTCGAGACTTCCAGGGGATACCCAAAGTCATGGTGCCCGGCAGTCCATTTGAACTGAAGCGTCGAGCCGTCGAGCGGCTTGAAGTCTGGGAGATATTGCGGCGCGTCCAGCGGGTAGCAATGGGTCGTGTTGGTTCCCAGCCGAAGAGAATAGCCGATCGATCCTTCACTGGACTCCAGGATGTTCGTGATGGAGCGAAGCGCAAAGGAGCGGACGAAAATATTGTCATCGACTAGGAAAAGAACATACCGATAGTCCCCTAGACTCTCAATGACCTGAGATCTAAAGTCCCCTTCCGGCGAGAATTTCCAATCCTGATAGTCTTGACCCAGCCGCTGGTAGGATTGGGCATGCCGTTCGCTCGACGCCTTGAAAATGACATTTAGATCGAACTCCTGCGGATCCTCGCAATGCATCCGCAGGGAGCGAAGCGTCGCGTCAAGCTGCATCGCCCGATCTTTGCTAAACACAAGAGCAAGCGTGCGCGTTCGTCCGTCTCTGCTCGTTTCCGTGGTTGGGCTCAACAATACATCATACCTTTGCGCAAAAACTCGACATCGGTGCAGATGTCCAGCGAATGGAGCGTACGGGAGTGTCAGTACGTGAAGATGTCGCGCTATCGTGTGCGTCGCCGACGTGGGACATCACCCTGGGTTAACGGATTCTTATGTGCGAACTTTAAGGACGCGCCCTCTCCGTCAAGGCATAGCTCACACACGCTCGCGAGGCGATGAACCCGCGCGCCGAGACACGGTCGGTCCCATCGGGACCATCCGGCGAAACCGGATGGGCGTTACGCCATGGACGGTCGAAGACGGGCGGATAAAGGGTAACGCGGGCCTGACCGAGTTCGAGAGAATCCGCCCCCATCGAGCCGCCCGGCGCCGCCGATCCATGCACCCGAATTGTGATGAGTCGGACCCTGACCTTGTCCCCGAATCAAAGGTCACCAGCAACTCCGGAGGGGTCCGTAGGTGTTCTTGGCAAGCTCCCCAGCGATTCCTGACATGCGTCCCTCAGACCGGACGGCGAATGAATTCGAAACAGCCGCAGCCATAGGGGATGTTTTCCGTCGCCACAAGGTCGATGTTCTTCACCGGCGCCCGCAGGACGTCGTTGAAAATGAAATAGAACTCCTTCAACTCGAACATATCGGCAAAAAACTGGTGAATCCACGCGGCAGAATAAATGCGGTGTGCGTTGAAATGAATCTCGGGTTTTCCACACGGCACGACAAACAGGAGCCGCCCGCCAGGACTCACCGCCCGCTTGAGGTTGCCCATCGCATGGACATCGCCGTTGACTGCGAGTTGGTCCCCGTACCGGCCAAGACCAATGTGCTCAACGACATGCATGCAGGAAAGGGATGGGTATTGCCCATACCACTCCGCATCGTTGGTCAGATTGCCCTGCGAGCAGACCAGATTATCCAGGTGGATATTCGCCGGACGAAGGTCGATGAATCGGGTGGGCACGAAACCTGCCGTCGCCGTGCAGAAGTGAAGTGACGACGAGACATCAACATGTTCCTGGCAGCGGCCTGCCGCCACCGCCTCGGCCACTTTCCGGGTCGCCCAGGCCACGTGGTAGAGGTAATGCGGGTCAAACGGCGTTGTCGGAATCGCCTCGTTGAGAATCGGATGGCGGAAATACGCTTGAAACTCCGGACGAGTGACTGTGCATTCCGCCAGGAACGATTGCAACTGAGCTTCGTAAACGGCCTGCGGGATGGCGTGCTGGGGCTGTGTCATGATCAATCTCAGTCACTGGTGCTTGAATGTGGTGCTCAAATTAAAAGGGCTCATGCGCTGATGTCGAGCCAAGTGAGCGTGAATCGGCAGGGAACGACGCGAAAAATCAACGCCGCAATCTTCACCAATCTGACGATTCAAGAGTGGCCGAAGATGAGTGCCCCATTGAACCCCCGCTGCCGTATCGTGGCGGATAGCGCTCACGTCTGTCAATGCCGTGCCACCCGACATACTGCCGTCTTCGTGGCACATGGAAGCGCCATCTTGCTCAACCAGGGGGCCGTATCGCGTACACGCCTTCAAAATGCCGCCGCAAGGCATCCCCCGTGGCGGCAACCAGCGGATGGACCGACGGGGTGAGCCGCGGCTGACTGCCAAACTGTATGCTGGCAAGATCGGTCGCACTCGCATGCATCTGAATCGCCAGCCCGATGGTGTTGACGAGTTCGCCCGTGCTGGGGCCGCCCAACACCTGCCCCCCCAGGAGTTGAAGAGAGTCGGCCGCAAAAATCACTCGGCAATAGATTTCCGTCGTACCCGGCATGGTGGCGGGGTGATGGTCCGGCAGCCGGGACTCGCCGACCAGGATTGGAAATCCCTCCTGCTCGGCCACGTGTTGCGTGAGGCCTGCCACGCCGAACGCAAGCCCATCGATCTGGCTGGCGTAGATACTGACGGAGCCCGCGTTGTAGCGCGGCTGGCGCAGCGCATAGAGGTTCATGCCGGCGATGCGCCCTTCGGCCGCGGCCTGGGAGGCGATCATGGCGTGGTTCGCCTTGCGCGTAAAAAAGTCCTGCTTGTGCGCGCAATCGCCGACCGCAAAGATGGCGGGGTCTTCGCGCGAACGCTGGAAGGCATCGACCCATACCCCCCCAGAGCGGCTGAGCGTGAGGTCCATTTGCCGCGCCAAAGCCACGTTGGGCCTCACGCCGATGGCGATGAGGACGGCGTCGACGGACAAGTCATCCCGCCCCGCGATCCGCACCCGGCCCACTCGTTTTCCGGTGTCGTCCGGCAGCAAGGCGTCGACCTTGGCGGCCGTGTGTATATGCACCCCATGTTTCGCGAGCTGCTGTTCCACCGCGACGCAGGCGTCAAGGTCGAAGGCCGCCTGCATGAGATGAGGCAGCATCTCCACGACATGGACTTCGATGCCGCGCTTGCGGATCTCGTCGGCAAACTCCACGCCGATGAAGCCACCCCCGATAATGGCAAATCGCTTGACGCGAGGGATCAGCGTCGTGAAGAGCGCGTCAAGATAATCGTAATCCTTCTTGATGCTGAACACGCCCTCGAGATCGGTCCCGGCAATCGGCGGAATAAAATTCTCCGCGCCAGTCGCAAGCACCAGGCGCTCCCAGCGCACCGCATCCCCGCTATCGAGCCACGCGCGACGATCCTCACGATCGATGCGCGCCACCGAATCGATTCGCAACTGCCCGCCGGCCGCGAGCAAAGGTGCACGTCCTGCCAAGTCCTCGTCCGTGCCGCCCAGCGTTCCGAAGATATACGGAATCCCGCACGGAATCACGGCATCGCTTTCCGGACGCACCACCAGCACCTTCTTGTGGGGCCAGAACTGCGCTGCGGTAATGCCCGTCATCATACCCGCGGGCCCGCCTCCGACAATCAGCGTGTCCGTCGTAACTTCTCCCATACCACGCCCCCTTTCGCAAGAGATAGACTGCGCCAGCAAGCCATGCCGTCGCACCTCGGCACGACTCGGTCGGCGACCGTGACCGTCATGAACGCTTATTGCGGCGGATGTGCGCGATCGGCCCCAAGGGCAAGCGAAAAGGCCGCCATGCCGCCGACGCAGGTTTCCGCGAAACCATGGCCGCTAGGACGATTCCTCGACCATGGCGATGAAGCCCACAGGACATTCATGGGCACACAGGCCGCACCCCTTGCAGTAGTCATAGTCCGTCAGGTAGCGCATGCCCGCGGGCGATTGCATCTTGAGGACGGCCTGATCGGGGCATACGGTCCAACAGTTGTCGCAGGCCATGCACGTCCCGCACGAAAGACAGCGCGCCACTTCCAGGGCCACCTCCTGCCCCGACAAGCCCGCGGCGATCTCGGCCGTCCCCACACGCCCATCCGGCGGCAGCAGAACCTCCTCGCCGCGCGGCGCGTGCTCGAAGTAGTTGAGGTTGAGCCCGGAAAACTGAATAGGCTCAGGATGACGCTCCAGCCCGTGGGGCTGTCCTGAGAGATAGGCCTCGATGGCCAGTGCCGCACGGCGTCCGTCCCCCACAGCCCCGCTGACGGTTCCCCAGGCACCGACACGCGCGTCGCCCCCCGCGAAAAGACCGTCATGGCCCGGAATACGTCCAGCGTCGTCGACAGCGAAGAACCCTCGCGCGGCAAGCAGCGACTCCATGCCCTCCGGCGCCACCTTCTGTCCCACGGCAGGAATCACTTGGTCCACATGAAGCACCGTTTCCGTCCCTTCAAACGGGACGATCTCGTAGTGCCCATCGTCCCTCGCGAGCTTCTTGACGCGCACCAGCTCGACGCCGACCACTTTCTCGCCGCGCAGGATGAGATGGTGAATCGCGTGCTCGAGGTGCAGCACGACCCCCTCCTCCTCGGCCTGCTGAATGTCGCGCGGCGCGGCTTTCATGGCCACTGCCCGCGGCACGCCGGGAGCAGGCCGCACATCATGCGTCACGAGATGCACCTTGGCCCCGGTGCGCGCGAGCACCCGCGCCATATCGATAGCGCTGTTGCCGCCTCCCACGACCACCGCCGAGTGAATCTCAGGCACCTTGCCGAAGGCCACCCACTCTTCCAGCAGCGGCAGCGCCGCATGGAGGTCGCGAGGCACGCGCCCGTCCACATCCCAGGCGTGCGGCTGTTGACGGCCAGGCGCCAGGAAGACGGCTGCATAATCGTGCAAAAGTTCTTCCAGCGCGACATCGCGCCCCAGGCTCGTGTGGGGCAGGAAGCTGACCGTGGCCATCAAGCGCTCCAGTTCGCGGTCGAGCACCTCTCGCGGCAAGCGATAGCCGGGCAGCGCCGTGCGCAGCGTCCCGCCAGCCAGGGGCAGGCGATCGATCACGGTCGCCTTGATCCCCAGACGCCGCAGGTGGTAGGCGCAGGAAAGCCCTCCCGGCCCGGCGCCGACGACAGCAACCGTCTTCGCCCCTGCGGGCAAAGGCGGCAACGGATACTCCCACGCCTCGCGTGCGGCCTCGTCGCCCAGCCAGCGCTCGACATTGTGAATGGCGATGGGGGAGTCATAGCTCCCGCGATGGCAGGCGCTTTCGCACGGATGATCACAGACGCGCCCCGTGACTGCGGGAAGCGGATTGCTCGCCACGAGACGCTCCCATGCCCCTTTGATGTTGCCCTCCGCGACGAGACCGACGTAGCCGCAGGGGTCCTCTCCGGCCGGACAGCCGGCATGGCAGGGAGCCGGCACCCAGCGATGCACGGGCCGCGCCGTGCGCCAGCCCCCGGTCTTGAAAGCGAGGGAAGTGCCCGGGTAGGCGAAGGCACCAGGGGTCATGATGGGCATGGGCTACTGCTCCCTATGCGGAACGAAGGCCGCCGCGACGAACGGTGTCGGCCCCTTCGCTGTCGAGCCCGTCGGGCATCTCTCCCCGCAAGCCGTAAGCCTCGATGTTGTGATCGGCGAGCGCCTGGAGATGGGCCAGTTCCTCCCGGGCACGCGGATCGCCGGCGAAGAGATGGCGAAATCGCGACTGAGGCTTGAGATAATCCGTCACCGGGTGGATCTGCCGAATCGGCATGGCGCCCACCAGCGCGCCGCGCTCCAGCTCGATGAGCGGGAAAAGCCCGGTCTGCACTGCGAGACGGGCGATCTCAATGGACAATTCGCTGCCATGCCCCCAACCCAGTGGACAGGGGGAGTGGACCTGCAGGAAACTGGGTCCTGCGACCTGAAGCGCCCGGCGCACCTTTTTCCTGAGATCCGCGGGATAGGCGACCGAAGCCGTCGCGGCATAAGGAATGTGATGGGCGGCGATGATGGCCAGGATGTCCTTCTTGAGATGCCGCTTCCCCATGCGCGCCACCCCCGCCGGCGACGTCGTCGTCGACGCCGCATGCGGCGTCGAGCCGGAACGCTGCACGCCCGTGTTCATGTAGGCCTCGTTGTCGTAGCAGACGAACAGCACGTCATGACCGCGCTCGAGCATGCCCGAAAGTGCTTGGAACCCGATATCGAAAGTCCCCCCGTCACCGGCCAGCGCAATCACCTTGACGTCTTTTCCCTGGGCTTTGAGGGCCGCCTCCATGCCCGCCGCCACCGCCGCCGCGTTCGCGAAAACGGAATGGAGATAGGGCACGCGCCATGCGGATTCGGGCCAGGCAGTCGTAAACACCTCGAGGCAGCCGGTCGCATTGGCGAGCAGGATGTCGGGCCCTGCGGCCTCCAGCGTCAGACGGGCCGCCAGCGCTTGCCCGCAACCCTGACAGGCACGGTGACCAGGGTCCAGCCCCTGAAAGCGCGGCTGCTGGGTGCGCAGCATCTGAAAATCCACGGGGGTAGTCATGGCATCCGGTTCATTGGGCGTCAGCGGCGGCAGGCCATTGGTCGCGATCGAGATCGATCGGGATCATGCGCGGCTGCGGCTTGCCGATCGCTTCCAGCAATCGTGGGTAAATGGTGAGCGGCACATCGCGCCCGCCGAGCCCCGCGGCGAAGTTATGAACGCGTGGGGGCGCATCGGCGTCCATCAGGGCGGAGCGCACCTCTGCCGCGACGATGCCATCCGCGCCGGGCGAGATCGCGCGCTCCAGCACGATGAGGTCCGACAGCCCCTTCGTTGCCGCACGCAACGCCTCCACTGGAAAGGGGCGGAAAGCGCGAAGATGGAGAATTTTCACGGGCGCGCCTCCATAATGGTCCCTCGCATCGAGCAACGTCCCGAACACCGAGCCGAGCGTGAGGATTCCGACCGTGGCCTCGTCGGAGCCGTCGATGCGAATGAGGGGTGCGCTCGTGCGTCCGCTGATGGATGACCAGTCTCGCGCGGCGGCAATAATTTCATTCTCGGCGGCGAGTACCGCCTGATGATGCAGGTAGCGGCTCTCGGTAAAATAGTCCGGTCCGACCAGGGTTCCGAGCGACAGGGGCGCGCGAGGATCAAGCGCGCGCGAAAACGCGTACGGCGGCAAGAATGCGTCGACGGCTTCCTGGCTGGGCAGTTCGAGGGGTTCGAGGGTATGCGTGAGCGTGAACCCGTCCACGCACACCATGACCGGCAACTCGCAGCGCTCGGCGATGCGGAAGGCCTGTATCGTGGTATCGACCGCCTCCTGATTGTCCGCACAATAGAGCTGGAGCCATCCGGCATCGCGCACGGCCATCGAATCCTGCTGATCATTCCAGATATTGATGGGGGCGGACACGGCGCGGTTGGCACAGGTGAGGACCAGGGGCACGCGCAGGCCGGCAATATTGTAGAGCACCTCGCTCATCAGCATGATGCCCTGGGAAGCGCTTGCGGTATAGGCGCGCGAGCCCGCGCATGCGGCGCCCAGCACCACGGACGCCGCCGAGAACTCGCTTTCCACGCTCACGAACTCGCACTGAAACTGCGCGTCCGCCACCAGCTTGGCGATGTTTTCCACGATGTGGGTCTGCGGCGTGATGGGATAAGCCGCCACCACCTGAGGCCGGCACAAGGCCACGGCGCGCGCAATGGCTTGCGAACCTTCAAGCGCCTGTCGCATTCACGCGCTCCTTCCAGACTCCCGCCGGCGTCGCCGCCGCCACTTGATCGATCAGAGCGAGGTTGCGCGCCAGGACGTCGCCCTTGAAGCGCTGCGCCAGCGCATTCTTGAGTCCGGTGAGGGGCACAAGCGCCGTAAGGGTGATGAAGGCCGCCAACAGCGCGGTATTGGGCATGGGCCGCCCCAGCGCTTCGGCGGATAGGCGGGTGGCCGGCAGCGCGTAGACGGTGTGCCCCATGGCGGCCGAAAGCGCTCCCGCATCGCGGCCGGAGTTCACCACCACCGCCCCCTCCGAACGCAGGCCATCCAGGGTATCCGGAAGCGCCGCCAATGCCTCATCCTGAATAATGACAAATGCCGGATGGGCGATCTGGCAGCGGCGCCGAATCGGCTCTTCGGCCAAGCGCACGAACGCGGCGATCGGCGCCCCCCGCCGTTCCGCCCCGAAAGCCGGAAAGGCCTGCGCATAACGACCTTGCTCGATCGCGGCCGTGGCCAGAACATAGGCGGCAACGACGTTGCCCTGGCCACCGCGTCCGTGTATTCGGATCTCAATCATCCGGACTCCTTCGTGCACGGTGCCGCCAAGTGACCCCTCCATCATGTGCGAATGGGCGCATATATTTAAGTATAGCGGATATCAATCTCCGAATGTGGAGGCCTCGGCGGGTGCCTTCGCCGTCCAACATCCGCGCTCCCCGCCTTCGGCCCGTTGCCAGAACGTGATCCCGATGTCAGAATGCGGGCTGGGTGTCGTGGTCCGGGGAGACTCACGCGCCCGCGAGGCCAATGGCCCTGTCACGGCGACCCGACATCCATGCCGCTAGAGCGGCCATCACGCCCCAGGATGGCAGGCAAGGCGCTCAAGCCCCGTCCGGGTCGGCGGCAGATCGCCTGAACATCGACCCACACCGGTGGGCAGGACGCACGGCGCCCGGGAACCCTCCGAGACCCCTCCAATGAAAAAAATTGCACTGATCACCGGCATCACGGGCCAAGACGGCGCCTATCTCGCGGAGTTCCTCCTCGAGAAGGGCTACACGGTCCATGGCATCAAGCGGCGCTCGTCGCTTTTCAATACCGCCCGCATCGATCATCTCTACCGCGATCCCCACGAAAAGGACATCCGCTTCTTCCTGCATCATGGGGACATGACCGATTCCTCGAGCCTCGTGCGCATCGTCCAGCAGGTCAGGCCCACCGAGATCTACAATCTGGCTGCGCAAAGCCACGTCGCGGTGTCCTTCGAAGAGCCCGAATACACCGCCAATGCCGACGGGCTCGGGGCACTGCGCATCCTGGAGGCGATCCGCATCCTGGGCCTGGAAAAGCACACCCGCTTCTACCAGGCCTCCACCTCCGAGCTCTTCGGGCGGGTGCAGGAAGTGCCGCAGCGGGAAACCACGCCCTTCTACCCGCGCTCGCCTTATGCCGCGGCCAAGCTCTATGCCTACTGGATCACGGTCAACTACCGGGAAGCGTACGGACTTTATGCCTGCAACGGGATCCTGTTCAATCACGAGTCGCCCATCCGCGGAGAGACCTTTGTCACCCGCAAGATCACCCGGGCGCTCGCGCGCATCAAGCTGGGACTGGAGGAGTGCCTCTACTTGGGCAACCTCGACGCCAAGCGCGACTGGGGGCATGCCCGCGACTACGTGGAAATGCAGTGGCTCATGCTGCAACAAGAGGTGCCCGAGGATTTCGTCATCGCCACGGGCGAGCAGCACAGCGTGCGGGATTTCGTGAATGCCGCCGCGCGCGAACTCGACATCGCCATCACATGGGAAGGCACGGGCGTGACCGAAAAAGGCTATGACGCGTCCGGGCGCGCAATCGTCGCCGTCGATCCGCGCTACTTCCGTCCCACCGAGGTCGAGACGCTCCTGGGCGACCCTGCGAAAGCCAAGGCCAAGCTCGGCTGGACCCCCAAGGTAGGCTTTCAGCAACTGGTGAGCGAGATGGTGCAAGCCGACCTCGCCGGCGCCCAGCAGGATGACCTCGTCAAGCGGCACGGCTTCCGGGTGTTCGACTACCGTGAATAAGGGTCAGCGCATCTATGTGGCCGGTCACCGGGGGCTCGTGGGCTCGGCAATCGTTCGCAGGCTTCAGCGTCTGGGCTACGAGCAGGTGTTGACGAGAACGCACGCCGAACTCGACCTCACCGATGCACAGGCCGTGCGCACCTTTCTCGCCCGGGAAAAGCCCGACTGGATCGTGCTTGCGGCCGCCAAGGTGGGCGGGATCCTCGCCAACGACACCTATCCCGCCGAATTCATCCACCAGAACCTGGCCATCGAGCTCAACGTCATCCACGAATCCTGGCGGGCAGGGATTCAGCATCTGCTCTTCCTCGGCTCATCGTGCATCTACCCGCGCGAATGCCTGCAACCCATCCGCGAGGAGTATCTGCTGACCGGCCCCCTGGAAGCGACCAACCGACCTTATGCCGTGGCCAAGATCGCCGGCATCGAGATGTGCTGGGCCTATAACCGCCAGTATGGCACGCGCTACCTCGCGGTCATGCCCACCAACCTTTATGGCCCGGGGGACCGGTACGATCTGGCCGCCTCCCACGTTTTGCCCGCGCTCATCCGCAAGTTCCATCTGGCCAAGCTCGCGGCCGAAGGCGCTTGGGACGCCATCCGGCGCGACGAAGCGATCCACGGTCCCATTCCGGAGGCCATGCGCCCCACGCTGCTGGGCCTCGAGTCGCCCCACCCGCCCCGAGTCGACATCTGGGGCAGCGGGACGCCTCGTCGCGAATTCCTGTTCAGCGACGACATGGCCGATGCCTGCCTCTACCTGCTCGGCCTGCCCCACGAGCGCGCGGCAACGCTTTTCTCGAACGATCGCGCCCCTCTGGTGAACATCGGTTCGGGAGAGGATCTCACCATCGCCGAGCTCGCAGGGCACGTTCGCCGCATCGTCGGTTTCGAGGGCCCCGTCGGGTTCGATGCCGCCAAACCGGATGGCACTCCGCGCAAGCTCCTGGACGTCTCTCGGCTATCGGCCCTGGGGTGGCGCCACACCACCGACCTGGAAACCGGCATCCGGCGCGCCTATGAGGATTTTTTGGCGCACCAATGACGTGGCGTGCCGGGAGCCACGAATGACGGCATTGCGCGCACGCAAACCAACCGGGGCGGCACTCGCCCCGACCTCGGCCATTTGGGGATACTGACCGCCCGAACCGTCACGGCAAGCGCAATCGAAGAACTGGGCAACGGCACAGCAGCCGTGACGCGCAGCAGGGCAAGCCGCCAGCATTCTCGCACGGCTGCGGATCGAAGGTTTCAGCCGCCGGACGGTTCGTCCGGCTGAGAAGCCTCGGGAAAAAGCGCCTCGATGAAGCCGAACCGGCGCGGATCGCGGATCCTGAGAGGATAAAGGACGCCCAGCAGGTGATCCACCTCGTGCTGCACCACGCGCGCATGGAATCCGCTGACCGTCCGGTCGATCGGGCCGCCGCTCGCATCGAAACCCTGGTAGCGCAGCGACTTGAAGCGGGGAACGACCCCGCGCATGCCCGGAATGCTCAGGCAGCCTTCCCAGCCCTCTTCCATCTCCTCGCCAATCGGTTGCAGGCGGGGATTGATGAGCACCGTCTGCGGCACCTCTTCGGCGTCCGGATAGCGGGGATTGTTCTCCACCCCGAAGATCACCACCTGCAAGCCCACGCCTATCTGCGGCGCCGCCAAGCCCGCGCCGTTCATCGCCTGCATGGTGTCTCGCATGTCGGCCAACAGCGCAGCCAGTTCCGGCGTATCGAAGGCCACCACGGGCAAAGACTTTTCCCACAATCTGGGGTCGCCCATTTTCAACACAGGCCGAATCGCCATTCCATTCCCCAGATCCCCACGATGCGGCGGGGATCGTCTCCCTATTTGCCCTGGTCGCGTTCGACCAGATGCTCGACAATATTTCGGACGCGCGCCATCGTTTGGGCGAGGACGTGATCGATTTCCTCATAGCTGATGGCGTGGGCACTGGACCCGCGTCCGGCCGCCCAGTTCGCCACAACCCCGATGGCGGCATAGCACAATCCCAGTTCCTTGGCGAGCGCAGCCTCCGGCATCCCCGTCATGCCGACCATGGTCGCGCCATCCCGCTCGAGACGGTCGATCTCCGCCTTCGTCTCGAGCCTCGGGCCTTGCACGGCCGCATAGACGCCGCCGTCGATGTAGGCCTCTCCGGCGTCCGCCATCGCCTCCATGCAGCGAATCCGCATTTCCCCGCAATACGGTTCCGTGAAATCCATATGCGTCACCGGGCGCCCGTCGGCCTCGAAGAAACAATTCTTGCGCCCATGGGTATAGTCGATGATCTGATCGGGCACAACGATCGAGCCCGGGACGAGGTCCGGCCGGATGGCGCCCACCGAGGCCACCGACACCACCTTGCGCACGCCCTGCGCATGCAGCGCCCAGATGTTCGCGCGATAGTTGACCTCGTGCGGCGGAATGGTGTGGCCGTAGCCATGCCTCGCGAGAAAAATGATCTCATGCTCACGGATCTTGCCGAAGGTCAACGGCCCGGATGGCTCTCCGTAGGGTGTGCGTACGACTCGACGCTGCGTAATTTCCAGGTTGGAGAGCTTCGTCAGCCCCGTCCCGCCGATCAATGCCAACATCTCAATTCCTTCTTCTGGCCCGCATGCACCGCGCACCGGGTCGCCATTCAACTCCCGCGCAAGGCATAGACGGCCGGCAAGTTGCGCCATGCACCCCGGACGTCCATGCCAAAGCCGAACACATAGCGGTTGGGCAGCGTAACGCCGACAAAATCGGCCGAAATCGGCTTTTGCCTGCCTGTGGCCTTGTCGCCGAATACGGCGCTGAAGAAGCGCCGCGCCCCGAGGCTCAATACCTTGTCCCGGATGGCCGCGAGGGTATGTCCCTCGTCGAGGATATCATCCAGCACGAGCACCGTCCGGTTCTCCACGTTCTCGCGGGGCAACACTTTCCATGCCAGTTCGCCGCCCTGCGTCTCGGCGCCATAGCGCGAAACGTGGATATAATCGAAATCCAAGGGAAATCGCAGCTTGGGCAGCAACTGGCCCGTGAACACCACGGCCCCGCCCATCACGCTCAGGACCAGCGGATGCGCGTCCGCGAGCTGCGCCGAGATCTCCTTCGCCACACGCTCCACCGCCGCCGACACGTCGGCGGCCGCGAGGACCGGCTCCGCCTCGTTGAGGATGGCCCAGGCCTCTTCGCTGGGAACCATGGCAAGTCGTTCCTCTAATACGTGAAGGTGACCACGTCGTCATCCATCGCCTGCTGGATGACGTAGGCCCCGCCGACGGTCTCCTCGATCTCGGGGATGAGATCGTCGCCCCAAAGCTCGCGGGTCGGCGTGCACACTTTGAACTTGACGCCCGCGTCATGGGCATCCTTGATGAAGTCGTACACGCTCTTCGGGGACCCCTCGATGACGTGCAACTTCTCCGCCACGCCTTTTTTGGCGAGTTCCCCGGAGCGTGCCGTCAGGATCACTTCGACTTCGTATTCCATCGCCGCCGCGACCGTTGCCTGGAAAAAGGGGGCGCCCAGTTCCGAGGGGTTGGAGGGATCGGTGTTGACCATCACGATCATCAGTTTGTCTGCCATGTTCCTTCTCCGATCATTCAGAGTATGCTACGAGTCTGACGGGCAGACGCGCATTATAGTCGATAGGCCAGGCTTGTTTTCGAGGCGCCTTACCTCGATCCCTTGTGGCCGCGTTCCCGCCTCGCCGGTCACCTGCTTCCCTGCGTGCCACCGGCCACGATCGACGTCAGATACTGCCGGAACTCATCTCCCACCTCGCCATGCTTCAACGCATATTCAACCGTCGCCTTCAAATAGCCCAGCTTGGATCCGCAGTCATAGCGGATCCCTTTGAACTCGTAGGCAAGCACCTGCTGCTCCTTGACCAAAGCCGCGATGGCGTCGGTCAACTGGATTTCCCCCCCTGCTCCCGCCCGCGCGTTCTGCAGGTGGTGGAAGACCCGCGGCGTGAGGATATAGCGGCCCACCACCCCCAAGTTGGACGGCGCTTCCGCCGGTTTCGGCTTCTCCACCAACCCCAAGATCTTGTGAATCCCGTCGGAAAGAGGCTGTGCGTCGACAATCCCGTACTGGGACGTTTCCTGCGGCGCCACCATCTGCACCCCGAGCACCGAGCACTGGTAGTAATCGTACAGTTCGACCATCTGCCGCATCACGGGCGGCTGTCCCTGCCCATCGATCAGGTCGTCGGCCAACATCACCGCGAACGGATCGTCGTTGATCACGGGCCTCGCCATCAGCACCGCATGTCCCAGGCCCAGCGCTTCCACCTGCCGGATGAAGATGCACGACACGTGGCTCGGGATGATTGAGCGCACCATCTCGAGCATTTTCGTCTTGCCGCGCGCCTCCAACTCGGTCTCCATTTCGTAGGCCTTGTCGAAGTGATCCTCGATCGAGCGCTTGGTGCGACCGGTGATGAAGACAAGGTCCGTGATGCCGGCCGCCAGGGCCTCCTCGACGGCATATTGGATAAGCGGCTTGTCCACAATCGGCAACATCTCCTTGGGACTCGCCTTGGTCGCCGGAAGGAACCGCGTTCCCATTCCGGCAACCGGAAAAACCGCCTTCGTAATCTTGTGCATGGTCAATCGCTTCTCTCAACGCCTTCGAGCCACTCCAGCAACTGGCGCTCGTCCAGGATCGTGATCCCCAATTCGCGGGCCTTGTCATATTTGCTTCCCGGCTCGCTCCCGGCCACGACGAAGTCGGTACGGACAGACACGCTGCCGGTCACCCGCCCCCCCACAGCCTCGATGCGCTCCTTCGCCTGTTCGCGCGTCAGATGAGGCAACGTGCCCGTGAGAACGAAAGTCTTCCCCGATGCGGGCGCATGCGCTCTCGCCGCCCCCGCCGTGGCGGGCTCCCAGTGTACCCCCGCACGGCGAAGGGCGGCAATGACTTCCCGGTTATGCGCTTCGGCGAAAAACTGGGCGATGGACTGCGCAACCACCGGACCGATATCCGGAATCTCCGCGAGCGACGTCTCCGAGGCCTTGATCAGCGCATCGAGATCGCCAAAATGCTGGGCGAGATCCTTCGCGGTGGCCTCCCCCACGTTGCGGATGCCCAACGCATAGATGAAACGGGCCAAAGTCGTCGCCTTGCTCGCCTGAATCGCCTGCACGATATTGGAGGCCGATTTCTGCGCCATGCGCTCGAGCCTTGCCACGATCTCCACATCCAGATGATAGAGGTCAGCGGGCGTCTTCACGAGCCCGCGATCAACCAATTGGTCCACCAGCCGGTCGCCCAGGCCATCGATATCCATGGCGCGGCGGCCGGCGAAATGCAAGATGGCCTGCTTGCGCTGGGCGGGGCAATAGAGTCCTCCGGTACAGCGGGCCACCGCCTCGTCGGCAAGGCGCACCACCCGCGAACCGCACACGGGACACACCGTCGGCATCGCAAACGCGCGGGCATCGGCCGGGCGGCGGTCGGCAACGACGCCCACCACTTCCGGAATCACGTCTCCGGCACGGCGAACGACAACGAAGTCGTTGATCAGAATATCTTTCCGCCTGATTTCGTCTTCGTTGTGAAGGGTCGCGTTGGTGACCGTTACGCCGCCCACAAGCACCGGCTTGAGGCGCGCCACAGGGGTCAGCGCACCGGTTCGCCCCACCTGCACGGCAATGCCGACCAGCTGGGTCACCGCCTCTTCCGCGGGGAACTTGTGCGCGATGGCGAATCGCGGTGCACGCGCCACATAGCCCAAGGCCTCGTGGTACTTGACTTCGTTCACCTTGTAGACGACGCCGTCGATCTCGTAGGGCAGGCTGGCGCGCTTTGCGCCGATCGCGTGAAAGTAATCCAACAACCCTTCCACGCCGTGCACCCGTCTTCGCTCTTCGCTGATCTGGAAGCGCAGGATCTCAAGGTAGTCCAGGATCTCGGTCTGTCGCGCGGGCAGCGCCCGCCCCTCGATTCTGCCGATGCCGTAGGCGAAGAAGGTGAGCCTCCGCCTCGCGGTGATTCGCGAATCGAGCTGGCGCAAGGACCCCGCGGCGGCATTGCGCGGATTTGCGAATTCCCGCTCTCCCTTTTCCGTCTGTGCACGGTTGAGCCGCTCCAACTCGGCCTTCATCATGATGACTTCTCCGCGCACCTCGATCAGCCGGGGACACGCCTCGCCCGCAAGACGCAAGGGGATCGCGCGCACCGTGCGCAAGTTCTGGGTCACATCCTCGCCCGTGAACCCATCGCCCCGGGTAGCCCCTTGGACCAGGATGCCGTCCTGGTACGTCAGATTGATCGCGAGGCCGTCGAATTTGAGCTCTGCCGCATACTCCACGCGGGCAAGGCCGGTCGCCTCGCGGATCCGCCGATCAAACGCCCGCACCTCGTCCTCATCGAACGCGTTGTTGAGGGACAGCATCGGGGTGAGATGCGTCACCGCGGCAAATTGCGTCAGTGGCAGCGCGCCGATGCGCTGAGTCGGGGAATCGGGGGTGACAAGAGACGGAAACCGGGCTTCCAGGTCCTGCAACTCACGGAAGAGCCGGTCGTATTCCGAATCGGGGACGGCGGGATCATCAAGGACGTAGTAACGGTAGTTGTGGTAGGCAATCTCCTCGCGCAGCGCCTGCGCACGCGCCACGACCGTCGGCGGAACAATCATCAGGCAAACAGCCTCATGGCTCTCTGGCTCCCGGCTTCTATGCCGCGCGATGCCATCTTGGCGTATATCGCAGCGAGTTGGCCCCGGATGCGCTCGATGCCCACCTCATTGAGCGGCCGCCGATTATCATCGACCATGACGCCTTCCAGCGCCGCAACCATATGGCGAGCGATCTGCAGCATCTGATCGAAACCGCGAGCCCCACGCGACACCCGCGGCACGTCGAACAGGAAGGTCATCCCGCCTGTCGTCAGCGTGCGCATGTTGTCGAGGGCAAACGGAGTCGATTCGAGGTTGCCCAGCGAAAACAGCGAAACGCCCCCGTCGTTACAATAATGAAAGGCGCCATCGGGCTGCAGCTTGAGGCCCGCCGATTCGGCAAGCCCCCGAATCTTCGTGCCCGGAAAGGTCCTCTCATTCGCCGCAACGACGTTGATGCCGATCAGGACATCAACCTCCGCACAAAATTCGTCAAGCACCACCGCCCGGCTGACGGCCTCCTGGAGGTCGGACCATGTTGCTTGGCCCCCAAGTCCTGCGACACCCGCCTCGACGATGCTGCGAAACTTCGCAAGCTGCGACTCCCCGGCCGCTCCGCCACGATCCGCCAATTGGAGCCCGACCCCGATCCGTTCGTAGGCCGCATGCCTTTGGACCCCCAAGTCCTCCCACACGCCAGAGCGCGGATTAAGTCCCACCCAGTACACAGGCTTGCCGAGGGCACCCGCTTGCGCCATCACCCCCGCGAGCGCTTCCGGCAGCGTCGGCGCACTCAGCCGGATATCGCCGACGAAACAGATCGACGCGTCAATGCCCGTCGAATCCGCGCTGGTGCTGCTTCCCGCCATGGGCTCGAGATCGGGTGATTCCTGCGGCGAGTCCTCAGGCTCGATGCCCGTCCCTGGGCCTACCGCCGGGGATGGGGCCGCCACGCCGGAACCAAGCTTAGGTTCAATGCGGCTGTCCGGATCGCCGAACGCGGCCTGTCCGGCGCGTGCGTCAGGCTCAGGAATCTTGAACTGGCTCTCTATCTGACGCCGGTAGCGCCACTCCTGCAGCCGGTTGAAGCCGTAAATCCCGAGGATTGAAAGCCCCCCGATCCCCAGCAGCCCAAGTTGCAAGTTCGTCACCATACCACCCATTCCCCGCTTGACATGTCGCTCACTATAGCAGCGATTTTATTTCTGAGCCCGCTGTCGAAAGGTCCGCCTATTTTACCGCGCATTGGCTTCGTCCGCTCAAGTGGACAGGCCTTCCGTGAGCTGCAACGCCGCTTCGACATCGACGGCAACAACACGCGAGACACCGGATTCTTGCATGGTCACCCCGACCAGCTGGTGGGCCATTTCCATTGCGATCTTATTGTGGCTAATGAAGAGAAACTGCGTGTGCGCGGACATGGTCTTCACGAGTTCGCAAAAGCGTTCGGTATTGGCATCGTCCAGAGGCGCATCCACCTCGTCGAGCAGGCAGAAAGGCGCCGGATTGAGCTGGAATAGCGCGAATACCAAGCTCAGCGCCGTCAACGCCTTCTCGCCGCCGGACAACAAATGGATGGAACTGTTCTTCTTGCCGGGCGGCTGGGCGATCACCTGCACGCCCGCATCCAGTATCTCGTCACCCGTCAACACCAACTGCGCGCGTCCGCCCCCGAACAGGGTCGGAAAAAGCGCCACCATATGCGTGTTGACGGCTTCGAAGGTATGACTCAACCGCTCCCGCGTCTCCCGGTCGATGCGTCGGATCGCACCTTCGAGCGTCGCGACCGCTTCCCGCAGGTCGGCCGCTTGAGACTCCAGGTAGCGATCGCGTTCCTCGGCAGCCTTGAGTTCTTCCAGTGCGGCCAGGTTGACCGCGCCAAGATCGGCGAGCGCGCCCTCCAAGCGGGCGATCTCGCCTTGCAGCGCGCCGGGCTTTTCCTTGCGCTGCATGAGTTCGGCAATCTCGGCCGGTGTGAGCCCGGCCGCCGCCAAAGCCTCGTCGATACGCTCGACGTTCAGCCTGGCCTCCTGTTCCTTGAGCCGCGCCTCGCCCAGTTTTGCCCGCAAAGGCTCAAGCCCCCGCTCGATCGACAAGCGCTCCTTGTCAAGCGCGGCCAGGCGCTCGGTCAAGCTCACCAACGCCTCCCGCGCAAGCCGCATCGTTTGCTCCCTTGCCTCGCGCGCCGTCACGGCTTCACCCAGCGCCCGGCGAATCGGCTCGTCGTCGAACGCATCCTGCGAGCGGGCCAGTGCCTGCAGCCGTCCCTCAAGCTCTGCGACGCTCTCCGTCAGGCCCTTGAGCGCGTTGCGTGCATCGGCGATGCGGCTGATCGCCGACCGTTCCGCGTAGTGCGCCTCTTGCGCGGCACGCTCTGCCGCCGCAGCCCCCGCGCGGCCGGCCGTAAGCCGCTTCTCCGCCTCTGTGCGCGCGTCCACCGCATCTTGCACCGCCTCGCGCAACGCTTCGATTTCCGTGTCGAAGCCCGCCCGATTGGCCAACGCCTTTTGGCGTTGCTCCGTTTCCTCCCGCATCCGCTCCAAGAGCTCCGCCCGTTCGCCAGCCACTGCCGCGGCGCGCGCCTCCAGATGCTCCCGGCGTTGGGAGAGCTTGACGGCGTCCATCTGCAACCGGTGCTGGGCTTGCCGCGCTTCGGCCGCCTCTTTGCGCAGCCGCCCGAGCGCGTCCTTCGCTTCATCCCGGACCCGTTCTGCACCCTGCACCTGCTCCCTAAGGACCGGCAACCGTTCCTCGCATCGGGCCAAGCTCCCCTCCAGCCCTTCAATCTCGCGGCTTCGCGCAAGAAAGCCATCGGCCGCTGGCGCCGCGGCGGGCAGAGAGACACTATGGCGCGTAAAGACATGCCCGTCCGGCAGAACGATCGTTCCCCCCGGCGGCAAGGCGTGCCGGACGGTCCAAGCCACGCGCACGCTCTCAGCGGTGTAGACGCCGATGAGCCAATCCGCGAGAACCGTGCGGAAGCCTTCCTGTCCCCTGCACGCCACCCGCGCGATCAGGGGACGCAAGCCTTCCATGGGTGGCGCGCCAGGCTCCGAGTTCGCGGCCTCGGCATCGAAGGCGGTAACCGGCGCAGGGGGCGCAGTCCCTGAGAGCCATTGTTCCGCCATGCGGAAATCGGTGAGCGCCAGGGCATGCACGCGTTCTTCGAGCAACCGCTCGACGACGCCCTCCCATCCCGGCTCGACCTCGAGGCTTTCCCACAGCCGCCGGACGCCCTCCAACCCGTGACCTGCAAGCCAACCGCCAAGATCAGAGGCGCCGGCGAGCTCGCCCTGAAGTCGCACCAGAACCTCGCGCCTGGCCCCGATTTCGGCATGCTCCCGGCGGGCGCTTTCGAGGGCACGCACCGCCATTCTCACCGCCTCTTCACGCGCGGGTTCCTCCCTCTCGTGGCTCGCCTCGCTCCCCTCGAGCACGGCGAGCCGAGCGCCGGCCGCTGCCAATTGCTCCTGACAGCGCTTGAGATTGCTCTCATCTTCGGGGGTCCACGAGACATGCTCCTGCTGCAGCCTGCCCTCGCGCACCCTGATCTGCTCCAAGGTCTTGTCGGCATGCCGAATATGCGTGTCCTCGATCTCCCGGGCCTGCTTCAGCATGGAGAGCTGCCGCTCCTTGTCGGCTGCCGCCTGCCGGCATGCGGCAGCCGATGCTTCGGCCGCGGCAAGCGCTTGGCGCGCTGCGGCGACAGCGGCCGCGGTCTTCTCAATCGCGGCCTGCGCGTCCGCCAACTGGGAAAGCGCCTGCCCAAGGCTGGCCTCGGAGGACGCCACCTGCGCGCGTTGGCGGTCGTAGTAGGCTTTCTGAGAAGCCATCTGCTCGGCGACCCTCGCCCGGTTTTCCCTGAGGTGGGCCAACTCCTGCTCCAGGCGCGCCGCCTCCGCGTTGGCGCCGTACAGCGCGCCTTGTGCGTCCTCGAGGCGGGTGCCGGCCGCGGCCTGCTCCTCCCGGGCGAGCTCGAGATCTTTCTCGATCTGCCGCACGCGGGCCATGCGTTTTTCCAGTTCGAGGTCCATCTGCTCGGCTTGATGCGCGTAGCGCTCGCGCGAACCGCTCGCCTCGTCCCGCAAGGTCAGCCACAGGAGATTCCGATGGGTCTGCAACAAGCCCTGCAGGCGGTGGTATTCTTCCGCCACCTGCGCCTGGGCGGCCAAGCGGGCCCGTTGGGCGCCCAGTTCTTGCCGGATGTCGTCGACCCGTTCGAGATGCTCGCGGGTGTCCGACAGCCGCGCTTCGGTCTCCTTGCGCCTGTCCTTATACTTCGAGATGCCGGCAGCCTCTTCGAGAAAGACGCGCAGCTCTTCCGGACGCGCCTCAATGATCCGGGAAATCATGCCCTGCTCGATGATGGCATAGGCGCGCGCCCCTAAGCCGGTGCCTAGGAAGATGTCCGTCACGTCGCGACGGCGGACCTGCAGGTGATTGATGTAATAGGAGGAGTCGCCGTCGCGCGCAAGCACGCGCTTGACGGAAATCTCCGCGTACTGGCTCCATTGGCCGTGCGCGCGCCCGGCCGCATTGTCGAAGACAAGTTCCACGGACGCGCGGGCGACGGGCTTGCGGCTCGCGGACCCGCTGAAGATCACGTCCTGCATGGATTCGCCGCGCAGCTGGCGCGCAGACGACTCGCCCAGAACCCATCGCACGGCATCGATCACGTTGGACTTGCCGCAGCCGTTGGGGCCGACCACCCCGACGAGTTGGCCGGGAACCGGTATCGTGGTCGGGTCGACAAAGGACTTGAAACCCGCCAGCTTGATGTGGGTCAGACGCAAGATCGCCGCCTTGCGGTGCGTTCATGGCCGCAACGCCGATCAGGCACGCCGCCGCTCATTGCCGCGCACATTCTTGTCAACAGACTGGAAAGACAGGGTCGCTGCATGTCCCCGCGCTTCGCATAGGCAACGCGCCTTGCCGAAGTTATAATTTGAGGCGACCATTTTAGCCGAATTTGCGCCTGAGAGACCAAAGGTAATGCCCACCCAACCCAGCAAGACGCTCGAAACCTTCGACAACCCGAGGCCCGAACGGGATTATCACATCCATATGGAAATTCCCGAATTCACCTGCCTATGCCCGAAGACCGGCCAGCCGGACTTCGCGACGCTCTATCTCGACTACATCCCCGACCGGACCTGCGTCGAGCTCAAGAGCCTCAAGCTCTACATCTGGTCGTACCGCAACGAAGGCGCTTTCCACGAAGCCGTGACCAACCGCATTCTGGACGACTTGGCGCAGGCCACGCATCCGCGATTCATGCGTCTGACCGCCAAGTTCTATGTGCGAGGCGGCATCTTCACCCATGTCGCGGCCGAATACCGCCAACCCGGGTGGGTGCCGCAGCCCGCCGTCGAGCTCCAGCGCTTCGAATCCCAATCCAACACGCGTGGCTGAGGCCTATCTCGGCATCGATTTCGGCACCAGCGGTGCTCGCGCCTGCGTGATCGATGGTCGGCGCGAGCCGCTGGCCGAAGCGCACATAGGCTTCACGCTCGAAGCTCGCCCCCAGGCGCCGACGCATTGGCGCGAGTGTCTGCTCGATCTCATCGCCCGCCTGCCGGCCCGCCTGCGGGCAAGGCTCCGGGCCGTCGCGCTGGACGGCACGTCCAGCACTTGCCTGCTCCTCGACCGGAACGCCCGCCCCCTGGACGTTCCCTTGCTTTATCACGATATGCGCGCCACAAGGGAAGCGGCCGAGCTCGCCCAACTCGCGCCGCCGGACGCCGCTGTCCACAGCGCGTCCTCAAGCCTGGCAAAGCTCCTCTGGTATGCCCGCAATGCCGAATTTTCCAGAGCCGGATTCTTTGCCCACCAAGCCGACTGGCTCGCCCTGCAACTGCATGGCCAGCCCGGGCTGAGCGACTATCACAACGGCCTGAAGCTCGGCGTCGACGTCGAAGCGTTGCGATACCCCGATTGGCTGTTAAGCCTCCCCGTGGCACGCGTCTTGCCGCAGATCCTGTCCCCGGGGAAAGCGATCGGGCCCATCATGCACAAGACCGCTCAGGCGTTGGGGCTGCCGCATGAATGCATCGTGCGCTCGGGGACGACCGACAGCATCGCCGCGTTCCTCGCAACCGGCGCAAGGCAGGCGGGACACGCGCTCACCTCGCTGGGCTCGACCCTGGTCATCAAATCGTTGAGCCACACCAGAGTCGATGCACCCGCCTTCGGGCTCTATAGCCACCGATTGGGACCCCTGTGGCTCGTCGGGGGCGCATCCAATACCGGCGGAGCCGTGCTGCGGCGATTTTTCGATGATGGCGCGTTGGAAGCCCTCAGCGCGCAGATCCAGACATCCACCGCCAGCCCGCTCGATTATTATCCGCTGCTCGCTCCGGGCGAGCGCTTTCCCATCAATGACCCCGCCTACCCCCCGCGTCTGAGTCCCCGCCCGGCCGACGATCGCGCGTTCCTGCATGGGCTGCTGGAAGGCATCGCGCGCATCGAGGGGCGGGGCTACGAGCTCCTCATGGCGCTCGGTGCCACACCCGTTCAGCGCATCCTCACGGCCGGCGGAGGCGCCGGGAATGCGCCCTGGGCCCGGATCAGGGCACGGGTCACGGGCCTTCCCGTGGAAGCCGCCGCGCGCACGGAGGCCGCCTACGGTGCCGCCTTGCTTGCCGCCTGCGGCGAAAAGCTGCTATGTTTCGGGTAACTTGAAACAAGGTACGTTGCCGAGGCCGCCACATGGACTTGGATGCAATGCAGGGCGTGGTGATGCAGGCCAGCCTGCCTCTGCGCTGGGAAGCACGGGCAGACGTGCCCGAGTTCACCCTCGGGGGATGGATGCACGCCAACGTCGCATTGCTTGAGGGGCTGGCGACCCTCGAATCGCGGGGGACCGAGATCGACATACCGCCAGGCGAGGCCGCAGCACGCGCATTCGAGCGTCTGGAGGCCAAGCTCGACGTGTCGCTCATGCTGCTCGCGAGCGTCGTCACCTCCCACAACGGCCTGCCTCCTTGCGTGCCCGCCTCGCTCTCGGCGCAGGCGATCGAATGGACGACACAGGACACGCAGCCGTTGCCGCAGCAACTGCTGATCCATGTATTCCTGAGCAGCCAGCTACCCCTCCCCTTGCGGCTGCCGGCCGAACTCGCGCACGCGGAGCCACGCGCCGACGGTGTGCACGTGCGCGCCCGCTTCGTGCAATTGAGCGAGCCCATGGCCGATTGGCTCGAACGGACAATCTTCCGCCATCACCGCCGGCTCATCCAACGGCAAAACCGCACCCGGTAACCCCCATTGCGCGCCTTGCGGGCTTCCGCCGAGTCGCGCAGTCAGGCCGCCTGCTCGTCGGTCTCGACCAGACACCCTGAGAAGAGGCTGGCCCCCACGATCATGGTCCCGCCGACCCATTCCCTCAGGGTCATCAGCTCATGGGCAAGAAAATACGAGGAAATGGCCGCCACGACGAGTTCAAAGAGCAGAATCACGATCGCCTGGTTGGCGGACGAATGGCTAAGTCCGAATTGAATGGCCACGGTGGCGACGAAGACGATGGCGCCCAGCCCCGCCAGCGACAGCCAGCCGCTGGCGGGCAGTCCGGTCATCGCACGCCCGCCGTGCGCGGCCGCGAGAAAAACCGGCACCGCCGCCATCAGGGCTGCGCCCATCCAGACGGCCATGGACTTGAGATAGATGTCCAGGTGCGCCACGCGGCGCGTCAGGACATTGGTCAAGGCGAAGGCGATGCCGGCGGAAAGCCCGAGCCACTCGGCGCCGTTGCGCGGCATCGGAAGCCCATATCTGGGCGCCCATAGCATGGTGACCGCCCCGGATACCGACAGAAGCATCACCAGATATCCCAGCCGCGTGAGCCGCTCATGGAGAAGGAGGCGCGCGAAGAGCATGGTCCATAGCGGCGCCAAATAAAATAGGAGGAGAACCCGCATGATCTCGCCATGCAGGACGGCCAACACGTAGGCGAGATTGGCCCAGCCTGCAGTGACGCCGATCGCGGCGAGCATGGCCCAATAGCCCTTTGCGGCGGGAAGGCGCCTGCGGAACGAAACAAGTCCCAAGGCAACCGACACGGCATACATCCCGAGGCTGCACAGCTCGCCCGAGAATCCTGCCTGATCGAGAAGCCGCAACGGGTACCAGATCAGTCCCCAGGTCAGGGCCCCCGTCAGCAGGCCGAAGACTGCGCCCACCTTTCGTTTTGAGTGCACCGATTGAACCTTTATAATGAGCCCTTTTACGCCGGACGCCCGCAAAGGCCGACCTTTCGAGCCAATTTCATGAATCCCAACATCGACCGCCTGCAGCCCTATCCGTTCCAGCGGCTTCGCCTGCTGCTGGATGGGGAAACCCCGCCCTCGGCGGTCCCGCACATTAACCTATCCATCGGCGAACCGAAACACCGGACGCCGGATTTTATCCGCACAGCCCTCGTCGAGGCGCTGGACGGACTGGGCGTTTACCCCGCCACGCAGGGCTCCGAGCCGCTGCGCGGCGCCATCGCCGCTTGGCTTAGGCGGCGCCATGGCCTGCGCGGACTCGATCCGTCGACGCAGGTATTGCCCGTGACCGGAAGCCGGGAAGCCCTGTTTTCCTTCGCGCAAGCGGTGGTGGATCCCACGCGCCGGCAGCCGGTCGTGGTCTCGCCCAATCCTTTCTACCAGATCTACGAAGGGGCTGCACTGCTCGCGGGCGCACAGCCCCACTTTCTCAACATGACCGCCACCCACGGCTTCGCCATGGACTGGTCGCAAATCGAGCCTGCCGTATGGGAACGCACGCAGTTGCTGTACGTCTGTTCCCCGGGCAATCCGACCGGAACCGTCCTGTCGATGGAGGACTGGAAGGCCATCTTCGAGCGGGCCGACACCTATGGTTTCGTCATCGCCGCCGACGAGTGCTATTCGGAGCTCTATTTCGACGAAGAGGCGCCGCCACTCGGCGCCTTGCAGGCGGCGCAAGCGCTGGGGCGGGACGATTATGCGCGGCTCGTCGTGTTCAGCAGTCTCTCCAAGCGTTCGAGCGTACCGGGACTGCGCTCCGGGTTCGTGGCAGGCGATGCGCGGATACTCGCCCAATTCCTGCTCTACCGCACCTACCATGGTTGCGCCATGAGTCCCGCGGTGCAAGCCGCCAGCATCGCCGCATGGTCGGACGAAGCACACGTGAAGGCCAACCGCACGCTGTATCGGCGCAAATACGAAGCGGTGACCCCGCTCCTCCAAGCCGCGCTCGATGTGGACCGGCCGCCCGCCGGATTCTATCTGTGGGCGCGCACGCCGATCCCTGACACCGACTTCGCGCGGCAGCTCTATCGCGATTATAATGTAACCGTTTTGCCCGGCAGCTTCCTCGCGCGTGAGGCGCATGGGGTCAATCCAGGACAGGATTTCGTGCGCATTGCCCTGGTCGCGGACGAGCCTTCATGCAT
The DNA here is from genome assembly GCA_021817985.1 of Pseudomonadota bacterium. Classification (GTDB taxonomy): domain Bacteria; phylum Pseudomonadota; class Gammaproteobacteria; order Burkholderiales; family JAKAFK01; genus JAKAFK01. Next base: position 46,501 of record JAKAFK010000021.1, read on the forward strand.
CGAAGCGGCCACGCGCATCGCCGAATTTGCCGGCAAAATCATGGGCCGCTAGGGGTCACCGGGAAAGGCGACGGGCGGTGGATCATTCTCAGATAGCACTCGACACGGAGAGCGGGATGGGAGGCTGGATTCCTTCAGCCGCGCTATCCCACCCGGCAAGATCGCCGCGGTTTCCCGCCCCCATAAGGAACGCTGATTGATGAACAACTTGCAGTCCATTATCGAAGAAGCATACGAACGGCGCGCGGACATAACCCCGAAAACGGTCGATTCCCAGCTCAAAGACAGCATCGAACATGTCATTGGGGCGCTCGACCGCGGAGAATTGAGAGTCGCCGAGAAGGCGGACGGCCAATGGATCACGCATCAATGGGTCAAGAAGGCCGTCCTCCTGTCCTTCCGCATGGAAGACAACCAATTCATGAAAGGGGGCTTCACGAATTACTACGACAAGGTTCCCTCCAAGTTCTCGGACTACAATTCGCGCGACTTCCGCGAAGGCGGCTTTCGCGTCGTCCCGCCGGCAACCGCGCGAAAAGGCTCGTTCATTGCCCGCAATGTGGTTCTCATGCCCTCCTACGTCAACATTGGCGCCTACGTGGACAGTGGCACGATGGTCGATACCTGGGCCACCGTGGGCTCCTGCGCGCAGATCGGCAAAAATGTTCACTTGTCGGGCGGCGTGGGCATCGGCGGCGTTCTGGAACCGGTGCAGGCCAACCCTACGATCATTGAGGACGACTGCTTCATCGGCGCACGCTCCGAGATCGTGGAAGGCGTGATCGTCGAAGAGGGCTCCGTGATTTCGATGGGGGTCTACATCGGGCAAAGCACCAAGATCTACAACCGCGAGACGGGGGAAGTGTCCTACGGGCGCGTGCCGGCAGGCTCCGTGGTGGTCTCCGGCAGCCTGCCCAGCAGCGATGGCAAATACAGCCTCTACTGCGCGGTCATCGTCAAGCAGGTGGACGCGAAGACCCGCTCCAAGGTAGGGATCAACGAGCTGCTCCGGGGCATCTGAACGCGCTGCTGCGCGCGCCGGCGCCGTGGGCAACCGCAGCCCGGCGACGCGCCGCGTCGGATCCTCCCCGTTGACGGGTGCCTTCCCGCGCCATGACCATTCGCTCCTCCCTGCCGGGCGCGCAGCTTTGTGGGCTCGGCCAGGGCGTCTTCCTGCAGACCCCCCCGGACCATGCCCCTCCCTGCGGCGTCTCATCCCCATCGCCGGACATCCCGGGCCCCGCAGATCGACAGGTCCGTCGGGCGGCCCTTCGTTCTATGGCCGAAGGGATTACAATACTATTTTCAGCGCATAGGCCAAACCCAAGGTGAAACTCTACGGTATCCCCAACTGCACAACCGTCAAGCGGGCTCGCGCGTGGCTCGCGGAAAGGCAGATCTCGATTCCCTTCCACGACTTCAAGAAAGACGGCGCGAGCGCCGCGTTGTTGGAACGCTGGAGCCGCATGATCGGATGGGATGCCCTTCTCAACCGCAAGGGGACCACCTGGCGCCAACTGCCCGAGGAGGTGCGTGCCGGCATCACCGGCGAGGCGGCCGCCATCGAACTCATGATGGCGAAACCCTCCGTCATCAGACGGCCGATTCTGGACGAGGGCGAGGCCATTCACGTCGGGTTCGAGCCTGCGGTCTATGAAAAGCTGTTCAGGGCGAACACACGATGAGCGAGCCCACCCTTGAACTCGCCTGCGCCCTGATCGAACGGCGTTCGCTCACGCCGGAGGATGCCGGCTGCCAGGAACTCCTCATCGCGCGTCTGGAGAAATTGGGCTTCGCGATCGAGCGTCTGCGGTTCGGATCGGTCGACAATCTGTGGGCGCGCCGCAATCAGACGGCGCCGCTTGTCTGCTTCGCCGGCCATACCGACGTCGTGCCCACCGGCCCTGTGGACAAGTGGACGTCCGACCCGTTCACGGCCGACATTCGGGACGGGCTGCTCTTCGGGCGCGGCGCGGCCGACATGAAGACTTCGCTGGCGGCCTTCGTGACGGCCATCGAGGCGTTCGTCGAGGCGCATCCGGACCACCCGGGCTCGATCGCGCTGCTGCTCACATCCGACGAAGAAGGCCGCGCCGTCGACGGCACGGCCCGCGTCGTCGAGCGGCTGAAGGCCAAGGGGGAGCGCATCGATTATTGCATCGTGGGCGAACCCACGTGCGCGACGATGCTGGGCGACACCGTCAAGAACGGACGCCGCGGGTCGTTGTCGGGTGAATTGATTATCAAGGGGGTGCAAGGCCACATCGCCTACCCACACCTGGCGAGAAACCCCATTCATCTGGCCGCGCCGGCGATCAGCGAACTGGCTGCCACCTGCTGGGATGCCGGCAACGAATACTTCCCGCCGACCACTTGGCAGATCTCCAATATCCATGGCGGAACCGGCGCGACCAATGTCATCCCCGGCGAGCTGACGATCCTCTTCAACTTCCGCTTTTCCACGGCGGTCACGGTCGAGGCGCTTCAGGGTCGCGTGCATGAAATCCTGGATCGCCACCGCCTCGAGTATGACCTCGAATGGGAGCTGTCGGGCAAGCCCTACCTCACGCCCAGGGGGCGTCTCGTCGACGCGGCCCTCGCAGCCATTCAAGCCGCCACCGGGATCACCGCGGAGCTGTCGACTTCCGGCGGAACATCCGACGGACGCTTCATTGCGGACATTTGTCCGGAGGTTCTTGAGTTCGGCCCGGTCAACGCAACCATCCACAAACTCAACGAGCACATCGCCCTGGCGGATATCGCGCCCCTGAAGGCCATCTACCAAGGCCTGTTGACGAGCCTGCTTGTGCAGCCTGCCCCCGAGCGCTGACAGCCCCCTGCGAGGACACCCGAATGCCATCCCACACCGATCCCTTTATCGAGGCCCGACGCTCGCTCGTCACGCTGCGCGACTGCCTGCGCTTCGCGATCAGCCGTTTCAACGAGGCGCAGCTCGCGTTCGGACACGGCACGCAAAACGCCTATGACGAGGCCGCCTACCTGCTGCTGCACAGCCTGCACCTGCCCCTCGACACGCTCGAACCCTTCCTCGATGCGCGACTCACGACATCCGAAATCACGGCTGCGCTGGCACTCCTGGAACGGCGCACGAGAGAGCGCTTGCCGGCGGCCTACCTCACCCACGAGGCGTGGCTCGGCGAGTTCCGCTTCTATGTTGACGAACGGGTCATCGTGCCGCGCTCCTTCATCGCAGAACTCCTGCGGGAGCAATTGACACCCTGGGTCGCGGAACCCGACAAAATAGGCGCCTGCCTGGACCTTTGCACCGGATCGGGATGCCTCGCCGTGCTCATGGCCCACGCCTTCCACGCGGCGGACATCGACGCGGTCGACATCTCGCCGGAGGCGCTCGAGGTCGCGCGCCGCAACGTGGCCGACTACGATCTCGAAGAACGCATTCGACTGCTCCCGTCCGATCTTTTCGCCGCGCTGGGGGATCGCCGCTACGATCTCATCGTGAGCAACCCGCCCTACGTCGATGCCGCGGCCATGCAGCAACTCCCTGAGGAGTATCTCCACGAGCCGACGCTGGCCCTGGCCGCAGGCGAAGACGGACTCGATGCCGTGCGGGTGATTCTCCAGGAGGCGCCGCGCCACCTCAATAAAGATGGCCTGTTGGTCGTCGAGGTCGGCCACGACAAGCCGGCGCTGGAAGCCGCCTTCCCCGATCTGCCTTTCGTCTGGCTGGATACCGAAGGCCCTGGAGAATACGTGTTCTGCCTCAAGCGCGAGGACCTGGCCTGAGCCATGAACATCGCCAGCTTTTCCCTCGCCCGCCTGCCGCGCATCGAGTTCGGTGCCGGCGCCGTGCGCAAGCTGCCCGGCCTGCTGGCCCCTTACGGCAAGCGTTTCCTGCTGGTGCTGGGGCGGGCCTCCTTCGAGCAGTCGGAAGCTTGGGAACGCCTGGCCCCGCAGCTCAAGGCCGCGGGCCTGAGCTGGGACATCCTGCGCGTGCCCGGCGAGCCCTCGCCCGAGCTGGTGGACGACGCCGTGCGCGCGCATCGCCAGAGCGGCTTCCAGGCCGTGGTGGGCATCGGAGGCGGCAGCGTGCTCGACGCAGCCAAGGCCGTGGCGGGCCTGCTGATCCCCGGCAACTCGGTCATGGATCACCTGGAGGGGGTCGGCCCCGAGCTGCCCTACCGCGGCCCGGCCCTGCCCTTCATC
>JAKAFK010000022.1 GCA_021817985.1 Pseudomonadota bacterium
ACTAAAGCGCCAAATAGAGGCAAAATTGAAGCTCATCTTCAAACACGTCTCGGTAACATCAATTGCGAGGCAACGTATCTGACCATTCGGTAACATTTACTTCTGATGCAACGCGCGGCGCAAGCGCGCGCCGGACACGCCGGCGATGCCGCTAATGGAGCGCGCTGGCCAGCAGGCGACGGTAGCGGCTGACGAGTTCGTTCTGGCCGCCCAGCAGGTTGAACAGGGTGAGCATGGTCTTGCGCGCCGCTTCATTGCCAAATTGCCCATCTCTGCGGATGACTTCCAGCAGTTCGTCCATGGCTTCCGCATAGCGTTGATGCGCCGACAACGCATGGGCGAGATCCAGGCGGGCCTGCAGGTCGTCGGGGTGGGCGCTGACATGCGCCTGAAGGGATGCGGGGTCGCCCACGGCTTCGGCCTGGGTCGCGAGCTGGACCCGCGCGAGGAGCGGGGCAGCCCGCGGATCGTTCTGGCCGGCCGGGGACAGCGCGGCAAGCATCTGCCGGGCCTCCGGAATCCGGTCGTGGTCGAGCAGGGCGTCCGCGGCGTCGATCCGCGCGGCATCGTTCTTGGGATCGGCCTCCAGCGCCGAGGCGAGCATCGCCAGGGCCTCGTCCGGCTGCCCCTGTGCCCTTAGCCGCAGCGCCTCGCGGCGCATCGTCTCGGCAGGACTGGGAATCAGCCGCTCGAGAAACTCGCGCACGGCCGATTCGGGCAATGCGCCGGAGAACTCATCGACCATCTGTCCGCCCACGAAGGCCTTGACGTTCGGTATGCCCCGTACGCCGTACCGGCTGGCCAAAGCCTGCTCTTCGTCGGAATTGACCTTCGCCAGGATGAATTTGCCCTGGTATTCCGAGGCGAGCTTTTCCAGGATGGGTTTGAGCATGCGGCAAGGGCCGCACCAGGGCGCCCAGAAATCCACGATGACGGGCACCGTCTGGGACCCTTCGATGACCACGCGATCGAACGCCTGCGCACCGACGTCAAAAGAGAATTCAGGCATCGCCATTCCGCCCCGAACTAAATATTAGGAGGTAATTATATGGTGGCGCTCGCTCGCCCTTCAAGGGCGGCGCACCGTCAGATGCGGCGCGCGAGGGTCGGGGCGAGGCCCACGTAGCTGGGCGGCGTCATGGCGAGGAGGCGCGCCTTTTCGGCCTCTGGAATCGCCAAGCCCTGGATGAATGCGTGTAGCGTATCCCGATCGATCCCCTTGCCGCGCGTAAGTGCCTTGAGCTGTTCGTAGGGGTTGGGTACCCCGTAACGGCGCATGACGGTTTGGATCGGCTCGGCGAGCACTTCCCAGTTCTCGTCAAGATCCAGCGCGAGCCGGGCCGCATTGGCTTCCAGCTTGTTGAGGCCCCTGAGGCATGAATCATAGCCCAGCAGGCAATAGCCGAGGGCAACGCCCATGTTCCTCAGCACCGTGGAGTCGGTGAGATCGCGTTGCCACCGGGAAATCGGAAGCTTCTCGGCCAGATGGCGCAAGAGCGCGTTGGCGACGCCCAGGTTGCCTTCCGAGTTCTCGAAATCGATCGGGTTCACCTTGTGGGGCATCGTGGAGGAGCCGACCTCGTCGGCCTTCACCTTCTGCTTGAAGTAACCGAGCGAGATGTAGCCCCATACGTCGCGGTCGAAGTCGGTGAGAATCGTGTTGATCCGCGCGTGGGCATCGAAGAGCTCGGCCATATAGTCGTGCGGCTCGATCTGGGTCGTGTAGGGATTGAAGGTCAGTCCCAGGCTGCGGACGAAACGTGCCGCGAGGGCTTCCCAGTCGAGCGACGGATACGCGGCGAGGTGCGCGTTGTAATTGCCTACGGCGCCGTTGATTTTCCCCAGGAGCGCAATCTCTGCGACGCGCGCGCGGGCGTGCCGCAGGCGGTGGACGACATTGGCCAGTTCCTTGCCGAGGGTGGTGGGGGTGGCCGGTTGCCCGTGCGTGCGAGCCAGCATGGGCAGCTCGGCGAGCCGATGGGCGAACTCGGCGATGCGCTCGACGAGCCGATCCAGGGCGGGCAGCAGGACGTGCTCCCGTGCCGACTGCAGCATCAGGGCATGGGAGAGGTTGTTGATGTCCTCCGAGGTGCACGCGAAATGGATGAACTCGGCCGCCTTCATGACTTCTTCATGGCCTGACAGGCGTTCCTTCAGGAAATATTCGATGGCCTTGACGTCGTGGTTGGTGCGTGCCTCGATGACTTTGACCCGCTCGGCGTCGGCCTCGGAGAACGCCTCCACCAGCCGGTCGAGGGCCAAGACGGTGTCCGGCGAGAACGGCGGGACTTCCGCAATTGCGGCCTCTTGCGCGAGCGCCTTGAGCCACGCGACTTCGACCTGCACACGGTGGCGGATGAGCGCAAATTCGCTGAAGCATGGACGCAGGGCCTCCAGTTTCGCGGCATAGCGGCCATCAAGGGGGGAAAGCGCAGTCAAGGGCGTCAGGTTCATTACGGCATCCGAATAGGCAGGTTCAAAGGGGGCCTATTATATCCCACAACGGCGGGATGGCTCCGCGGCGCGCGGCGTGCGTGCCTCAGGCGAGCCGGAACACCTTCACGGCATTGTCGAGGGCAGCGGCGAGCCGGGTCAGGTCTTCGGCCTTGGCCGCTCCCTGCTGCGCGCTGTGCACGGTGCCGGAGATCAAAGCGGCAATGCCGCCCACGTTCTCGCCGATCCGCCCGATGTCGCCGGTCTGCGTCGTGGTGGCCTGGGCAATGTCCTGGACCATGTTCGCCAGCCGCTCGATGCCCACCATGATCTGCTCGAGGGTGGCGCCCGTGGCCCGCACGAGATCCACGCCGGCCCGCACTTCGCTCGTGCCCGCCTCCATGGTGGCGATGACCTCGCCGGTCTCCCGCTGGATGGTCTGAATCATCTCGGCGATTTCCTGGGTGGCCTGGGCGGTCTTTTCCGCCAGCTTGCGCACTTCGTCGGCCACCACCGCAAAGCCGCGGCCTTGCTCGCCCGCCCGTGCCGCCTCGATCGCCGCATTGAGCGCGAGCAGGTTGGTGTGTTCGGCAATCTCCTTGATGACCGCCACGATCGCGCCGATCTGGTTGGAGCTGTGGCCGAGATTTTCAACGGCCTGGGCGCTTTCGTTGACGACCGCGCTGATCTTGTCCATGCCCGCGATCGCGCGGTGCACGACCTGGCCCCCCTCGGCGGCGGCCCCTGCCGTCTGCTTGGCCTGGGTGGCGGCTTCGTCGGTGCTCTGGGAGATCTCAGTGACCGTTCGCGACATATGCTCGATCGCATCGCTGATCTGGGCGGCTTTCGCCGACTCCTCGTCGACGTTCGAGCGGATCGCCTCGATCGCCTCGCGCATGGCGTCGACGTTCTCCCTGACCGCACCGCTCAGGACCCCGCCTTGCCCCAGGACCTCGCGCAGGTTTTGCGTCATGGTGTTGAAGCTCGTGATGATCTCGCCGATGGTGTCGGCGCTTTGCACGGTGCAGCGCACGGTCAGGTCCTTGCCCGAGACGGCCTGCGCGACTTCGGAAATGCGCCGCAGCTTCTTGAGCAGGAGCAAGTTGAGCAGCCAGTAGTTGGTCAGCCCGATGACGAGGCCCGCGACCAGGCAGCCCACCACGAACCAGGCCAGCATGTCGGGCTTCCAGACGACAAAGAAGTTGGCATAGAACGGAAAGGCGGCCGCGACCAGGAACGCGAAGCCCAAAAAGGAAAGGAGCAGCCTGCGCAGGATGCTGGGTGCCATGAGTTGCGGTTCTCCAATGCGAATGATCCGTTCTTTTAGATGTCCGTAATACTTACGGCAGCAAACGCCGGAAGCTTTAATGTGCCGGGGCGCGGGCGGACCGGCGCCTTTCGATGGCCCGAATCCCTGCGCCGCAGACGCGGCCCGCGGTTCCCGGGATGGCCGGTGGTATAATTTTTCAATTTCTAGATGAGATCCCACATGCTTGCTGCCTACCACGCCCACGTTGCGGACCGTGCCGCCCATGGCTTGCCGCCGCTGCCCCTCGATGCCGAGCAGACGGCGCAACTCGTTGCGCTTCTTCAGGAGGCGTCGGCCGCGACACCCGAGTTCTTGCTGGATTTGCTGGAAAATCGCGTGCCTCCCGGGGTGGATCAGGCGGCGCAGGTCAAGGCGTCGTTTCTGTCCGATTTGGCATGCGGGCGGGCGCGTTCTCCCTGGCTCTCCCCCGAAAGGGCGGTTGCGCTGCTGGGGACCATGCTGGGCGGGTACAACGTGAGCGCGCTGGTCGGCCTGCTCGATACCGATCTCGCCGCGCATGCGGCCAGTGCCTTGTGCAAGACGACTCTCGTCTTTGACGCCTTCCACGCGGTGGCGGAGAAGATGCATGCGGGGAATGCACAGGCGAGGCGCGTGATCGAGTCGTGGGCCGAGGCGCAATGGTTCACGTCGCGTCCCGCGCTGCCTGCGGCGTTGAAAGCCGTGGTTTTCAAGGTGCCGGGCGAAACCAATACCGACGACCTGTCCCCGGCCCAGGAGGCCTGGTCGCGGCCGGACATTCCGCTTCACGGGCTCGCCATGCTCGCGAACAAGATGCCGGACGCGCTGGCGCGCATCGCGGCGCTCAAGGAGCAGGGCCTGCCGCTCGCGTACGTGGGCGATGTGGTCGGGACGGGCTCGTCGCGCAAATCGGCGATCAATTCCGTGCAATGGTATCTGGGGCAGGACATCCCCTTTGTGCCGAACAAGCGCACCGGAGGCATCGTGCTCGGCACCAAGATCGCGCCGATCTTCTTCAACACCGCCGAGGACTCGGGCGCGCTGCCCATTCAATGCGACGTCTCCGAGCTCAATACCGGCGACGTGATTTCGATTCATCCTTACGAAGGGGAGATCCGCACGGATGCCGGCCGCGTCGTCAGCCGATTCCAACTGGAACCGGTGACGCTTGCCGACGAGGTGCGCGCGGGCGGCAGGATCCCCTTGATCATCGGCAGGGGCTTGACGCAGAGGGCCCGCCAGCTGCTGGGGCTCGGGCCAACGGATGTGTTCGCGGCCCCCGCCGCGCCGCAGCGGAAAGTCTCGGGCTATACGCTGGCGCAGAAGATCGTCGGGCGGGCCTGCGGGGTGCCGGGCGTCCTCCCGGGAACCTACTGCGAGCCGAGGATGACCACCGTGGGCTCGCAAGACACGACCGGCGCGATGACGCGCGACGAACTCAAGGAACTGGCGTGCTTGGGATTTTCCGCCGACCTGGTGATGCAAAGCTTCTGTCATACCGCGGCCTACCCGAAAGCCGTGGACATCAAGCTGCAGCACGAACTGCCGACATTCATGACGGCGCGCGGCGGGGTGGTCCTGCGGCCGGGCGACGGCATCATCCATTCCTGGCTTAACCGGATGCTGCTGCCCGATACGGTGGGCACCGGCGGAGATTCGCATACCCGGTTCCCGATCGGCATTTCCTTTCCGGCGGGTTCGGGCCTAGTGGCGTTCGCGGCCGCCATGGGGGTGATGCCGCTCGACATGCCGGAGTCTGTGCTGGTGCGGTTCAAGGGCGAGCTCCAACCCGGCATCACCTTGCGCGACCTGGTCAACGCCATTCCCTATTGCGCCATCCAGGCCGGCCTCCTGAGCACCGGCAAGCAGGGCAAGAAGAACGTCTTCTCGGGACGCATCATGGAGATCGAGGGGTTGCCCCAGCTCAAGGTGGAACAGGCCTTCGAGTTTGCCGATGCGTCCGCCGAACGCTCGGCCAACGGCTGCACCGTTCGCCTGGGACTCGCCCCGGTCGTCGAGTATCTCAAGTCCAACGTCGCGCTCCTCGAGCGCATGATCGATCAGGGCTATGGCGATGCGCGCACCCTGCGCCGCCGGGTCGAGGCCATGCGCAGCTGGCTGGATGCCCCGCATCTGGAAGAACCGGATGCCGGCGCGGAGTACGCGCACGTGCTCGAGATCGATCTGAACACGATTCGCGAACCCTTGGTGGCGTGCCCGAACGACCCGGACGACGTGCGCCCATTGTCGGCGGTTGCCGGCGATCCCGTCCAGGAGGTGTTCATCGGCAGCTGCATGACCAACATCGGCCACTACCGGGCGGCCGAGCAGATCCTGAAGGACGCGGGGCATCTGCCCACGCGCCTATGGATCGCCCCGCCCACCCGCATGGACAAGGCGCAGCTGACCGAGGAAGGCGCCTATTCGACGTTTGGGCGCGTGGGCGCCCGCACCGAGGTTCCCGGGTGTTCCCTGTGCATGGGCAATCAGGCGCGCGTGGCCGATGGCGCGACCGTTTTCTCGACGAGCACGCGCAACTTCGACAACCGCATGGGCAAACAGGCCCGCGTCTACCTCGGGTCGGCCGAACTGGCGGCGGTGTGTGCGGAGCTCGGGCGCATGCCGACCGTGGAGGAGTATTCGAGCCGCATGGGTGACAGGATCGAGCCGCAGAAAGATCGCATCTACCGCTATCTCGGTTTCGACCGGATGCCGGAGTATGCGCGCCCCGCGGGCGCGTGAGCGCTCCCCGACGCGCAGGGGCAGGATCGACGCGCAATCGGGGCTTTTGCCCGTTTGCAATGCGCCGATCTCGATGCTAGGCTAACCATGTTAGCCGGTGGGGGCGAACCGCAAGGGTCTGCGTGCATTCGTGGCGCCGAAGGTTGCGGTTTGGAACGGTTCGCGGGTCCAGTGTGGCGAGAGCGTCTGGTCACGCGTCGTAGCCCCGGGCACCGCGCGAGACGCCTTCGGGGCATGGCCCACGGCGACGGAGACTTTGCCGTGTTGCTGCACCGAAACAGGACTCAACCACTGCCGGACCGCCGGCGGCGGGCTGATTCCTTGCCCGTTCGTCAAAAGCCCATTCGCTTTCGCGGATCGGGGGGTGTCACGCGATGAAACTACTCTGCTGTCTTTCTAATCCTTATGCGCGCAAAGTGCGCATCGTGATGGCCGAAAAGCGGATCGACTACGAGCGCGTGGCGACCAGCGCGCAGGATCCTGCAATTTCCCGGCTCAATCCCTTGGGGCAGGTGCCCATCCTCATCATGGATGACGGCAGCGCGCTCTTCGACTCGCGCGTGATCGTCGAGTACCTGAGCACGGTGACTCCGGTGGGGCGGATCGTGCCGGAGGACTCGCGCCAGCGCATCTACGTGAAGCGCTGGGAAGCCTTGGCCGATGGGCTGAACGCGGTCGCGGTTTCGCTCAGCCAGGAACGCTTGCGTCCAGCCGATCAGCAGAGCGTCGATTGGATGGTGGCGCAAGAGCGCATCCTCTTCCGGGTGCTGGAGGCCATGAGCGAGGAGTTGGGGGAGAAGACCTGGTGTGCGGGAGACAATTTCAGCCTGGCCGATATTGCGGCGGGCTGCGCCCTCCATTACTTGAGCTTCCGCTTTCCCGAAATCGACTGGTACCGCGCACACCCGAACCTTGCGCACCTGGCCGACAAGCTGTCGGAACGGCCTTCTTTCAAGGGAGAAGGCTACGCCGAGGACTAGGCGGCGCCGCTTCAGTCGATGACGCCGCCACCCAGGCAGCGTTCGCCCTCGTAAATCACTACCGATTGCCCCGGCGTGATGGCCCACTGCGGCCGCGCAAAGGTGATCTCGCATCGGCGCCGGTCGATGTGCCGGAAGCGGCACGCGGCATCGGCCTGGCGGTAGCGGGTCTTTGCGGCATACTCCGGCCCCGGCCCCGGCGGCTCTGAAATCCAGCTGAGATCGGCGGCGGCGAGTTCGCTCCGATAGAGCAGGGGGTGCTCGTGGCCCTGCACCACGATGAGTTCGTTGCGGCCAAGGTCCTTGCCGGCGACGAACCATGGTTCGCCGGGGCCGCCGATATTGAGCCCCTGGCGCTGGCCGAGGGTGTAGTACATCAGGCCCTCATGCCGTCCCACGAGCCGGCCTTCCGGCGTCCGCATGTCGCCGGGGTGCCGCGGCAGGTAGCGGCTTAGGAATTCGCGGAATGGCCGCTCCCCGATGAAGCAGATGCCGGTGCTGTCCTTCTTGGAAAAATTCGGCAGACCGGCCTCTTTGGCCAATGCCCTGACCATCGGCTTGGTGAGCTCGCCCAGCGGAAAGAGTGTCTTGGACAGCTGGAACTGATTGAGGCGGTAGAGGAAATAGCTTTGATCCTTTGCCGCGTCGTGAGCCTTCAGCAGGTCGTGGGTGCCCTCGCGAGTGCGAATCCGGGCGTAATGGCCGGTGGCGATGGCATCCGCCCCCAAGGTCAGCGCGTGTTCCAGGAAGGCCTTGAATTTGATCTCGGCATTGCACAGGACGTCCGGGTTGGGGGTGCGTCCGGCCCCATACTCGGCGAGGAAGTAGCTGAAAACCCGGTCGCGGTATTCCTGCGAGAAATTGACGGCTTCGACTTCGATGCCGATGCGGTCGGCGACGGCCAGGACATCCATGAAGTCCTGCTTGGCCGGGCAATGCTCGGGCTCGTCGTCCTCCCAGTTCTTCATGAACAATCCGATGACGTCGTGTCCCTCGCGTTTCAACAGCAGCGCAGCGACGGAAGAATCGACGCCGCCGGACATGCCGACGACGATGCGCGACTTAGCCATGCCATGACCCTCGCTCAGGGCGGTTCGCGGGGCGGGAGTGATCAGTCATAGTGGACCAGCATGTCCAGGGGATAGCGTTTGCCCGAAAGATGATCCTCGATGCATCGGCGCACCAAGGGGCTGCGATGGCGGCTTGCCGTGGCGCGGATCTCGTCCAGCCCATACCATCGGGCCGACAGGATGCCGCTGTCCAGTTCTTGCCCGAGCCGCTCGCCCACGGTGCCCGCGAACGCAAAGCGCAGGTAGGTGACCGGCCGGGTCGGGTGAGGCCAGCGGTAGACGCCGATGAGCGAATGCGGGGTGAATCGGTAGGCCGTCTCCTCCAGGGTTTCCCGCACGACGGCCGCGACGAGCGATTCGTTTGCCTCCAGATGCCCGGCGGGCTGGTTGAGGCGGATGCCTTGGTCCGTGTGCTCCTCGACGAGAAGAAATTTGCCTTCCTGCTCCACGACCGCGGCGACGGTGACGTTCGGTTTCCAGACCATGATGGGTGGCGTTAGGACTCGCAGACAAGAGGGTGATCAGGACAAGCGGGGAAACAGCTCGTTCAACCCGCGCGCGATGAACTCGACCGCCATGGCCGCGAGGATGAGGCCCATCAAACGTGTGACAATGTTGATGCCAATGGTTCCCAGGTGGCGGGCGATGGGCCCGGACAGCAGAAAGACGCCCCAGACGACGAGGGAGACCGCGCCGATCGGCGCGAGGAGCATCAGGTGGTAGCCGAAGCCCGCTTTGGCGTGGTGCGTGGCGATAATGATGCTGCTGATGGCGCCTGGCCCGGCCAGCAGGGGAACGCCGAGCGGGACCACGCCGATGGCCTCCTTGTCGGCCGTGGCCTTCGCCTCCTCGGGGGTCTGCCGCATGGGGCTTTCGCGCGCCTGCAGCATCGACAGGGCGAGCATGAGGATGATGATGCCGCCGCCGACCAGGAAGGAGGAGAGGCTGATGCCGAAAAAGGCGAGAATCCCGTCGCCGAGGAACAGTGTCGTCGTCAGGACCAGGAATACCGTCGCCGTCACGGTATGGGCGGTGCGCGCGCGGTCCGCGCCGGACCAGTTCTGCGTCGCGCTGATGAAGATCGGGATCGCGCCCATCGGATTCACGATGGCCAGCAAGGCAACCGTGATCTTAAACAGACTCGTCAAATCGTGCATGCTCACCATGCTGGACCATCGGCATTCAAGACACGCGTATTATGGACTTGTTGCGTCGGCCCTGGCTATCCCACGGGCGCGGGTTTGACGGGGCACATCGGGCCTGCGGGGCTGCAGACCATGAAAAAAGGCGGGTCGGAGCCCGCCTTTCCTCATTGCCGAATCGAGACGCGATTACTTCTTGGCCGGCGCCTTCTTGGCATGCTTCTTGACAGCGTGCTTCTTGGCCATGTGCTTCTTGACCACATGCTTCTTGACAGCGTGCTTCTTGGCGACATGCTTCTTGACCACATGCTTCTTGACAGCGTGCTTCTTCACCATGTGCTTGGCGGGCGCCTTGGCGGGAGCCGTTTGCGCCGCGGCCGGGGTGATGAAGGTCACGGCAGCAAAGGCTGCGGCGATCAAGGCGGACAGTAGTTTGTTCATTTTCAGCAGTTTCCTCTTCGTTGAACTTGGGTGATGCAACCAGGACACAAGCGAGTGTGTCCCAACCAATAACGCTTGGTGTGTTGCGAGGTTGACACACTGTGACAAAAAAATTCCCATGGGGCCGGCTCCGCTCATCGCGGGCGCTTCTTGCGCGCCGCCGACACGATGGCGGGCGGTGGCGGGCCTTCTCGCCAGTCCCCTGGGCCGAGGCCGTCTAGCGTCCAGGGGCCGACGGCGTGGCGGATGAGGCGCAGGGTGGGGAGCCCGACCTTGGCGGTCATGCGCCTGACCTGCCGGTTCTTCCCCTCGGCGATGACCACTTCCAGCCATGTCGTGGGGATCGCCTTTCGGTTGCGTATGGGCGGCGTGCGGGCCCATAGCCGCGCAGGCTCCTCGATCGGGCGCACGCGTGCCGGTGCGCAGACGAAGTCGCCGAGATCGACGCCGAGCCGCAGCCGATCGAGCGCCCCGGGCGTCGGAATGCCTTCCACCTGGACCCAATACGTCTTGGCGAACTTGTGGACCGGATGCGTGATGCGGTGCTGCAAGCGGCCGTCATCGGTTAGAATGACGAGTCCTTCGCTGTCGGCATCGAGACGTCCCGCGGGATACACGCCGGGAATCGGCACGAAGTCCGCGAGCGTGGCGTGCCGGCCGTCGGGGCTGAATTGGCAGAGCACGGCGCAAGGCTTGTTGAACAGAACAATTCGGGTCATGGGGCGCGATGCGGCGATCGCCGGGACGCCCCAGGTGGCGCCTGCAGGGCGTGCGGCGGCGCCCAGGCGGCGCGTGAGCGGGTGTCGTCAGGCGCCCTTGAAAGATCGGGGTGCCGGCGCGCGGCCGGGGGGCAGGGCGCGTCCAATTTTATTTTGAGAGGTGGTTCATTCATGTATCAGCATATTGTGGTGCCGGCAGACGGCGACAAGATCCGCGTCGGGGCCGATTTCGCGCTGGAAGTGCCGGAAAGGCCCATTATCCCCTATATCGAGGGTGACGGCACGGGGGTGGACATCACGCCCGTGATGAGGCAGGTCGTGGATGCGGCGGTCACCCGGGCCTATGACGGACGGCGGGCGATCCGCTGGATGGAGGTCTATGCCGGCGAGAAGGCGCTGAAAGTCTACGGACCCGACGCCTGGCTGCCCCAGGAGACGCTGGACGTGGTGCGCGAGTATGTCGTTTCCATCAAGGGGCCGTTGACGACCCCGGTCGGCGGCGGTATCCGTTCGCTGAACGTGGCCCTGCGGCAGGACCTCGATCTCTACGTCTGCCTGCGCCCGGTCCGTTATTTCCGCGGCGTGCCGAGTCCGGTGAAGCATCCGGAGCAGGTGGACATGGTGATTTTCCGGGAAAACTCGGAAGACATTTATGCCGGCATCGAGTGGGACGCGGGCACGCCGGAAGTGCGCAAGGTCTTGGCGTTTCTCCAAGACGAGATGAAGGTGCGGAAGATCCGCTTTCCCGACACCTCGAGTATCGGCATCAAGCCGGTCTCGCGCGAAGGGACCGAGCGATTGGTCCGCAAGGCGATCCAGTATGCCATTGATCACCAGCGCGCCTCCGTGACCTTGGTGCACAAGGGCAACATCATGAAATACACCGAGGGCGGGTTCAAGAACTGGGGCTATGCCTTGGCCAAGCGCGAGTTCGGCGCCACCGAGGTCGATGGCGGACCCTGGTGCCGGCTGCCGAACGGCATCGTCATCAAGGATGTCATCGCCGACGCGTTCTTGCAGCAGATATTGCTGCGCCCTGCGGAATACGACGTGATCGCGACGCTGAATCTGAACGGCGATTATATTTCCGACGCGCTGGCGGCGGAGGTCGGCGGGATCGGGATCGCCCCCGGGGCCAACCTGAGCGATTCGGTCGCCATGTTCGAGGCCACGCACGGCACCGCGCCCCGCTATGCCGGACAGGATTACGTCAATCCAGGCTCGCTCATCTTGTCCGCCGAGATGATGCTTCGGCACCTCGGCTGGAATGAAGCGGCGGAGGCCATCATCCGCGGGATGGAAGGTGCGATCGACGCCAAGACGGTGACCTATGATTTCGCGCGGCTGATGGAGGGGGCGACGCAGGTCTCGTGTTCCGGCTTCGGGCGTGCCATCATCGAACACATATAAACCTCCCCATGACCTAAGCCGCGAAAGCGGCCCTAGGGGCGTTCCTGACCGCAACCTCATGCGGTCAGGCTATGAATGGCGCGCCAGGCGCACAGTCCCGCAGGGAACAGCGCTACCCTTCGGGGCCAAGGAACTCGGTGCGGATATGGTCGGGGGAGGGCGGTGGCCGCACCCCCTTCGCGCGCAGCAGCTCGATGAGCTCCTCCGCGATGCTCCCGAGCTCCGCCCGCTGCGCCTCCAAGCCTTGGAGCAGCAAGGCGGCTTCCTCGGGCACGACGCCGATCTGAACCTTGCTTTTGTCCGCGGAGAGGGTTTTCACGACTCTTTTCCCGGGGGCGCGGGCACCCGAAAATCGTTGCGCGCGTCATACCACGCTTCGTTGAGATGGTAGGCGAAGGTGAGCAGCGTCGAGCGTGCGGCCTGCGCGTCGTGAATCACTCGCTTGGCCAGTTTTTCGGCGTCCGTGCTCCCCAGTTCGATGATGAGAGTGCCATCCGAGGCTCGTTCGATCGTCATAGAGTCCTCGCAAGAAACCCGCGACTTAGAGTCGTGGGGGGTGTCGCGTGGGTGCAGCGGTTTGCCGCCAGAGGGGGCGGGCGACTGACAGGGAACCGCTCCTGTATGTACTTTAGCATATCGGACGCCATGGCCCCGCCGTCACGCCTGCGCAGCGCCCTGTGGTGTCGGCCGCGGCGCGCCGCATCGTTCCTGCACACCCGTTCGAGGCGTGGGATGCATCTCCCGCTGCCTCCCACGAAAGGAAGGGAACCAAAACGCGAGCGGTCGGAGAATAGCAAAAAGACCGGGCGACAGCCTCACCCGGTCCAGCGGGGATCAGCTGATTTGAATGTTGGCGGCCTGCTTGCCTTTGGGCCCTTGCGTGACCTCGAAGCTCACTTTCTGACCTTCCTTGAGCGTCTTGAAGCCAGACATATTGATCGCCGAAAAGTGAGCGAAGAGGTCTTCCCCGCCATCGTCCGGGCTGATGAAACCAAAACCCTTTGAATCATTGAACCATTTGACTGTTCCAGTTGCCATACTTGCTTCCTTTTCTCGCTGACAGGCCCTAAGCCCAGAACTGTTTGAATTCCAAGATCACAACGCGATCGCGTTGCGCGGGGGACTTGAACCAAACACCCAGTATTGAATCTAGCACAGCTTGCGGAAAAAACTAGAACGGGCGCGGTTCGACGGAAGGGTGGCGTGGCGGAACTTGGGGGGGCGAGGCAGGCACGCCCCCCGATCCTTGAGTCAGGAGGGTCAGGCGGGTTGGATGTTAGACGCCTGCTTGCCCTTGGGGCCCTGGGTGACCTCGAAGCTCACCCGTTGCCCTTCCTTCAGGGTCTTGAACCCGGGCATGTTGATTGCGGAGAAATGCGCAAACAGGTCTTCGCTGCCATCGTCAGGCGTGATGAATCCGAATCCCTTAGAATCATTGAACCACTTCACGACACCGGTTGCCATGGACTTCCTTCCTCCCAAAATGACTTTGACTGTTGCTCCACGAAGTTTGGGTTTCAAGACCGCACGGGCAAAACCGGTGAAGCGGAAAGCTTGAACCAAACACGGAAGCTTTTTACCCCTCTTCGCCTCTTGCCGTCAAGCAATTTATCGCATGGGCGGGATCGCTCCGCATCCGCGGAAATTTATGCGGCGGGGGCTTGAAAAAATCGCCGCGATGATCAAAATTAAATCTGCCTGCGGGAATGCCGAGGCGCTGCCGGTGGACGAACACGGGGGCACCGCGCCGGGCACCGACCTTTGGTATAGAATGATATCAGTTCGTCTTGTGGCTGCATGGGCAAGCCGGTGCGTCTCCCACGGCGGCCTCCGTCCAGGGCGGATGCACCCGTCGATGGCGCATGGGGTCCTTGGCAGCCCCCTCGGGCGCCAGGCGTCGGCGGCACCAGACACGCGCCGCGACAGGCGAGACCTTGCCTGTCGCGGTCTTGCATGAACGCAATGGAGCGCAACCGCCGAGGGTTGCCACGGACGCCTGCCCCGGCGCAGGCCATGTCCGTGCCTGTCCGCTTGCGCCGACGGGGGCGATGCGGCAGATGGGCAGCACCAATGGCAAAACCTGACGGTATGGCTACGAAGCATCGCGAAGACACTGTCCTAGAGGCTCGGGAGACCAAGCTAAAACCGCCGCCTTTTTTCAAGGTGCTGTTGCTGAACGACGACTATACCCCTATGGATTTCGTGGTGATTGTGCTGCAAAAGTATTTTGGGATGAACCGAGAACGTGCCACACTGATCATGCTCAAAGTACATACGGAAGGGGTTGGGTTGTGCGGCATTTTTCCGAAGGACATCGCGGCCACCAAAGTCGACCAAGTCCTGGCCTTTGCCAGGCAGCATCAACATCCGCTGCAATGCGTGATGGAGGAAACGTGAAATGATTGCGCAGGAACTCGAAGTCAGCTTACACATGGCATTCATGGAGGCCCGGCAGAAACGCCATGAGTTCATCACGGTCGAACACCTGCTGCTCGCGATGCTGGACAACCCTTCTGCGGCGGAAGTGCTGCGTGCCTGCGCGGCGAACATCGAGGACATGCGCAAGTCGCTCGCCGAGTTCGTGACCGAGCATACGCCTACGGTCGCAGGGGCCGAGGACGTCGACACGCAGCCCACGCTGGGTTTTCAGCGGGTCATCCAGCGGGCCATTCTGCATGTGCAGTCGTCGGGCAAGAAGGAAGTGACCGGTGCCAACGTGCTGGTCGCGATCTTCGGGGAGAAGGACTCCCATGCTGTTTATTTCCTGCAGCAGCAGGGGATCAGCCGCCTCGATGTGGTGAATTTCATCTCCCACGGCGTGAGCAAGGTGCCGCAGAACAATGCCCCCCGGGCCGAAAGCGAGCAGGAAACGGAGCAGGAGGCGCAGCCTGCGACCGCCCTCGAGAATTTCACGCTGAACCTGAATGCGCAGGCGCTGGCCGGGAAAATCGATCCGCTCATCGGACGCGAGCAGGAGCTTGAGCGGGTGATTCAGATTTTGTGCCGGCGCCGCAAGAACAATCCGTTGCTGGTGGGCGAGGCCGGCGTCGGCAAGACGGCCATCGCCGAGGGGTTGGCACGCCGGATCGTGGAGCACGACGTCCCCGACGTGCTCAAGCGGGGCACGGTGTACGCGCTCGATATGGGGGCCTTGCTGGCCGGCACGAAGTACCGGGGCGACTTCGAGCAGCGGCTCAAGGCCGTGCTCAAGCAACTCATCGACAATCCGAACGCCATTTTGTTCGTCGACGAGATCCATACGCTGATTGGTGCCGGTGCCGCATCCGGCGGGACCCTCGACGCCTCGAACCTGCTCAAGCCGGCCTTGAGTTCCGGCGTGCTGAAATGCATTGGCGCGACCACCTACAACGAGTACCGCGGCATCTTCGAGAAAGACCATGCGCTGTCCCGCCGCTTCCAGAAGATCGACGTGCCGGAGCCCAGCATCCCCGAGACGGTGGCCATCCTGCGAGGGCTGAAGTCGCGCTTCGAGGCCCATCACAACGTCAAGTACACCGCTTCGGCGCTGACCTCGGCGGTGGAACTCGCCGCACGGTTCATCAGCGACCGGCATCTGCCGGACAAGGCCATCGACGTGATCGACGAGGCGGGCGCCGCGCAGCGCATTCTTCCCAAATCGAAGCAGAAGAAAGTGATTAGCCGGCGCGAGATCGAGGAGATCATCGCCAAGATCGCGCGGGTGCCGTCGAAGAGCGTGTCCAGCGACGACCGGGAATCGCTGCGCAATCTCGACCGAGACCTCAAGGCCGTCGTGTTCGGCCAGGATCCGGCGATCGATGCGCTGGCGGCCGCGATCAAGACGGCGCGCAGCGGGCTTGGCAATCCGTTGAAGCCGATCGGCGCCTTCCTGTTCTCCGGGCCCACCGGCGTGGGGAAGACGGAAGTCGCGCGCCAGCTGGCCTACTGCATGGGAATCGAACTGATCCGCTTCGACATGTCGGAGTATATGGAGCGCCATGCCGTCTCCAGGCTGATCGGCGCCCCACCCGGATACGTGGGATTCGACCAGGGCGGGCTTCTGACCGAGGCGGTGACCAAGCATCCTTATGCGGTTTTGTTGCTCGATGAGATCGAGAAGGCCCATCCGGACATCTTCAACGTGCTGCTGCAGGTGATGGATCACGGCACGCTGACCGACAACAATGGGCGCAAGGCCGATTTCCGCAACGTCATTCTCGTGATGACGACGAATGCGGGGGCGGAGACGCTCAACAAGGGGGGCATCGGCTTCACCTCGGGCAAGGCCCAGGGAGACGAGATGGCGGACATCAAGCGCATGTTCACGCCGGAATTCCGGAACCGCCTGGACGCCATCATTTCCTTTGCCGCGCTGGACCGTGAGGTCATTCTGCGGGTGGTGGACAAGTTCCTCATCCAGCTCGAGGAGCAACTGCACGAGAAAAAAGTCGATGCGAGCTTCACGCAAGCGCTCAAGGACTATCTGGCCCTGCACGGCTTCGACCCGATGATGGGCGCCCGGCCGATGGCGCGTCTCATTCAGGACACGATACGCCGCGCCCTGGCCGACGAGCTGCTGTTCGGCAGGCTCGTGCACGGCGGGCACGTCATCGTCGATGCGACCGAGGACGGACAAGTCGCCCTGTCTTTCGAAGACGAACCGGAAGAACATCTGGCCTGACGCGCTTGCATGGTGCCCTTATGGGCGCCATGAGGCCGGACGGGCGGGTATCCACGCCGGGCGCGGCTGCGTCGGGTCTTTTGGTGGGACGGGAGGACTCAGGCGCCCGTCATCGCGGGACGCCGGCGGCTGGGAGAGGCGGTCGGCGCCGCTCAGCCCGTCAAGGGTGTCATGCAGGCGTCTCGTCGCAGCTGCCCGCCTTTAGCCCATACCGATTGAGTTTCCGATAGAGCGTGCGTTCGCTGATGCCCAGGATCTGCGCGACGGTGCGGCGATGGCCGTTGTGCTGGGCGAGCAGGTCCGCCACGTACTGGGCCTCGAGCTCGTTCATCGACGGGTGGGCCTGGGGAGCGCGCGAGGGCGGCCAGACGCTTGCTGCGGGCTCGTCCACGGGCAGTGGGCGCGCCTCGTTGAACAAGATGTGCTCCTCTCCGATCACGCCATTGCTCAACGCGGCGGCCTTGAGCAGGATGTTCTTGAGTTCGCGGACGTTCCCCGGGTAATGGTAGGCCTTGAGCCGCTGCAGGGCTTCCTTGGTCAGGCGCAGGCGCCGTGCCCCGGTGTTGGATATTTTTGCCAGCATCGCCTCGGCCAACGCGGGAATGTCCATGCGCCGCTCGCGCAGGGGGGGAAGCTGGACATCGATCCCCGAGATGCGATAGTACAGGTCGAGGCGAAACAGTCCCTTGTCGACCATGTCCAGCAGCATGCGGTTGGTTGCCGAGACGACCCGCACGTCGGCCTTGAGGACTTCTCGGCCCCCGACGCGGCGGAATTGCCCGGTTTCCAGCACGCGCAGCAATTTGGGCTGCATGGACAAGGGGATCTCGCCGATTTCGTCGAGAAACAAGGTCCCATGATTGGCGAGCTCGAATAGCCCGATCTTGCGGCCGACGCAACCGGTGAAGGCCCCGCGCTCATGACCGAAGAGTTCGCTTTCGAAGAGCGGCTCCGAAATCGAGGCGCAGTCCACCGCCACATAGGCCTGGTCGCGCCGCGCCGACCGCTTATGCACATACGAGGCCGCCAATTCCTTGCCGACGCCGCTCTCACCATAAAGGAGCACCGGCGCTTCAGACTCGGCCGCCGCAGTCAGATTCTCGACGCAGGACAGAAAGGCCGGGGAGCGGCCGATCATGCGCATGTCGTCGCAGTCGAGCTCTGTGGGAGCGCTCAGCGGGAAGATCATCTCGCCCAGATAGCACGCCTGATCCTTGCTGAAGATCGGGTAGCCCTTGAGCCGGACGTGTTCGGGCCGGTTGTGGTCGTCGTAATGCGTATGCAGCGCTTCGCAGGCGCGGCCCGTCGAAAACACCTTCTGATGAGGGCAGTTCTCGCCGTTTTCGTGGCAAGGTGCCGGCGAATGGTGGGAGACCTCGTGGCACTTGCGCCCAATGATGTCTTCGGCCGCGATGCCGTATGCGGTGCAATAGGCGCGGTTGGCGGCCACGATGTGGTAGTCCCGATCGATGAGCACGAACGGGTTGTCTTGGATGTCGATCAAGGACTGCAGCTCGATGTTCAGTTGATGCATGAACCTCCCTTCCCATGCCCTCGGCCATCGCCGGCGGCGTGCGGCTGTCCCAGCTGCGACGAGCCCCGATACTAACGTATTCCCAGTCCCCTGTCAAAATGACAGATTGGCATGACAGACTGTCGCTTGCGCGCCGCCCCTCCTGCCAGAAGCGACGCCGCACCCGGCATCCAGGCTTCTGGCATGACGTTTGCTAGTGTGGAAACGAAGGGGCGTGGCACGCAAGGCGCTTCCGGAGGGGAACGCGATGGCGCACGTTGTGATTGTCGGTGCGGGGATCGGTGGCCTGTCGATGGCCTATGAGATGCGCGAGCGCGCCCGGCCGGGAGAGCGCATCACGGTGATTTGTGATGGCGAGACCTTTCAGTTCGTGCCCTCCAATCCGTGGTTGGCGGTGAACTGGCGCACGCGTGGCGACATCGAGTTTCCGTTGGCGCCCTATCTGGCCCGGCGCCAGATCGGCTTCATCGCGTGCGGCGCCAAGCGAGTGCATCCAGGCGACGATGCGGTGGAACTCCTGGATGGACGGCGGATCGGTTATGACATCCTGGTGCTGGCGACCGGCGCACGGTCGGCCTTCGGCGAAATCGAAGGCCTCGGACCCGGCCAGTACACGGAGTCGGTGTGCCACATCGACCATGCGGCGCAGGCGGGGCGCCGGTGGGAAGCGTTCGTGAAGGATCCCGGCCCGGTCGTCGTGGGGGCCGTACAGGGGGCTTCCTGCTTCGGTCCGGCCTATGAATTCGCCTTCATCATGGATACCGACTTGCGTCGGCGCAAGCTGCGCCACCAGGTTCCCATGACGTTCATCACGCCGGAGCCTTATGTCGGACACCTTGGGCTCGGTGGGGTGGGCGACTCCAAGGGACTGCTCGAGGCGGCCATGCAGGATCGTCATGTCCGGTGGATCACGAACGCCCGGGTGGAAAGGGTCGAGGCGGGCAAGATCCATGTCGTGCAACTGGACGGGCAGGGCCATGAGCGAGAGCGGCATGAGGTGCCCTTCCGCTATGGCATGATGCTGCCGGCGTTCAGGGGGGTTGACGCCGTCGCGGGCGTGGAAGGCTTGAGCAATGCGGAGGGCTTCGTGTTGATCGATCGGTACCAGCGCAATCCTACGTTTCGGAATGTCTATGCAGTCGGGGTCTGCGCGGCCATTCCGCCGGTAGAGGCGACAGCCGTGCCGACCGGCGCACCCAAGACGGGCTATATGATCGAGACGATGGTGAGTGCCGCAGCCGCCAACATCCGAGCCGTGCTCGATGGCGGGGATCCCTATGTCAAGCCCACCTGGAACGCCATCTGTCTCGCGGACTTCGGGGATTCAGGCGCGGCCTTCGTCGCGCTGCCCCAGATGCCGCCCCGCAACGTGAGCGCGTTCAAGCAGGGCAAATGGGTGCACCTGGCGAAGGTCGCCTTCGAGAAATACTTTATTCGCAAGATGAAGAAGGGGACGACCGAGCCGCTGTACGAGAAATACGTGTTGAGCGCACTGGGCATCACCAAACTGACGGAATAAACGGGTCCTCCTCGAAGGCGCGCCGCGCGAGTGCGCGCCTTCGAAGCCTGCGGCACGGCGCGTGCGTCGTGTCGCGATCCCTCTTGAGGCAGGTTAACCCTGCCTCTTTTTTTGGTGCGCCAGGCATGGCGCGTAGCGCCGTGACTGGCGCTGTCGGAACCGCTGTGGTGGCGGGGAAGACGACTTGGAGATGGAAGTCCTCCACACACCCGGCACGGGGAAGTGTCAGCCGAACGGCAAGGGTGTCCGCCGCAAGGCGGAATCTGAAGGCAAAGTGCTGACCTGACGAACAGGAAGCGGATAGAGGCGGCATGGCGGGGCGAGCAGGCCCATATCTGTAAAGCCCGATACTTGCACGGAGCGCCATGACGTAGATCCGACAGGCATAAGCATGAAGGTCGCGCGCATTGCCCTGGGAGACCTGTCGTCCTGCCTTGTGCTATTGGCACTGGAAGGCGTCGGGATGGGGCGGCAGAAGGCAGCAAAGATCCTCGTCGCCGCGCGAAGGTGGGCGGATCCGGCGTTTTCCCTCGGGCGCGGCTACCCACGGGTCATCGGCCGCCCGGACGGCGGTGACGTGGCGGGATGAGCCAGAAGGCGAGGGCAACGGCGAGCGCAAAGAGGACATAGGCCGCCGTGAAGACCCAGGTTGGGAAGGTGTAGTAGAGCAACCGGGAGACCCAGTACTGGATGAATCCCTCGCGGGTGGGCCGGGCACCGCGCAGCCACTGTTCCAGGGTCGTCAGCGGACAGCTGAGGCCAGCCAGCGATTCCAGCGCGACATAGGCGATGGCGGCCAGATGGATCATGCGGAACCAGAGATTGCGAACGAACCCCCAGCCCATGACTGCGCCCAGCATGATGGTCGCGAAGCCTCCCACCACGAACAGCACGAACAGGAGATGGAGGATCAGGACCGCATCGGCCAGGGTCTGCATCACGAGGTGTTGCCGGGGGAGAGGAGGGCGCCGCCGGCGGCTAGGGTGCGCTCACCCAGGAAAGGGCTTCATCGTAATCCTTGAAGACCTGGACGGCCGCCTTGACGAATAGGTTGGACAGCCAGGCGCTCCAGGTGATCCATTGGTCATCGGTGACGATGGCCATGCGTCCGAGGTCCCGCAGATGCTGTCGGCTGAACTTCAGGTCTTCCCATGCGACATCCACCGTGAACCCGATCATGTCGCGCAAGTCGAGCAGCACGTTGCCCCCGGCCTTGCCTTGGAGTCCCGCCGACACGGCCTCCTCGAACTCCTTGAAGTCCGCGAGGGTGAATTCGCCCAGCACGGCGACGTTGACCAGATGGTTTTCGATCTTTGCGGTAATCACGCTCTTATGTCCTTTTGCGAGGCGATGCGACTCTCCGCAATATAAGGCATCTGGCCATTGCCGGCAAATGCGGCGCCTTACAGGTGGGGCGTGATCTGGGCGCGCAGGAAATCGTGGAAATGCAGCATGCCATCCTCCATGGGCGACTGATAGGGGCCGACTTCGCCCGTGCCCTGCTTGAACAGCGCGCGCCTTCCCTCCTGCATGCGCAGGCAGATGTCTTCGTCTTCGATGGCCGTTTCCTTGTAGGCCGCCTGTTCAGCCTCGACGAACTCGCGCTCGAACAGTGCGATGTCCTCGGGATAGTAGAACTCGACCACGTTGACGCAGGTCTCGAGCGAGGTGGGCCACACCGTGCTGACTACGAGCACGTGGGGATACCATTCCACCATCACGTTGGGGTAGTAGGTGAGCCAGATCGCCCCATGCGGTGGCAGCTTCCCTTGGTCGTAGCGCAGGAGCTGCTCGTGCCACTTGGCGTAGACCGGGCTTCCCGGGTGGGCGAAGTCGCGGTTGATGCCAACCGTCTGGACGCTATGCCAATCGCCGAACTGCCACGCCAGGTCATCGCACGTGACGAAGTGCCCAAGGCCAGGGTGGTAAGGCGCGACGTGGTAGTCCTCCAGATACACCTCGATGAAGGTTTTCCAGCCGAAGTCGTAGTGATCGATCATGACGCGGTCGAGCAGATACCCGGAAAAATCCAGGTCGCCGAGCGCGGACAGCGAGGCAAGATCGCGCGCGACGTCGCGGCCGCCGCGAAACAGCAGGCCGTTCCAGCTCGAGAGCGCCTGCTTTCCCAGGTGCAGGCAGGGGTTGCCCGGGAAGTGCGGCGCGCCGAGCAGCGTGCCTTGCGTGTCGTAGGTCCAGCGGTGAATGGGGCATACGATGTTCTGGGCGTTGCCGCGGCCTTTCAGCATGACAGCCTGGCGATGGCGGCAGATGTTCGACAAGAGCTCGATCCCCGCCGCGTTGCGGACCAGCATTTTTGCGTTGCCCAGCCACTCCAGGGTATAGTAGTCGCCGAGGTTCGGCACCATCCGCTCATGGCCGACGTAACCGGGCCCGTTCTCAAAGAGCACCTTCTTCTCGATCTCGAAGATCTGCGGATCGAAATACCAGTCTGTGGGCAACTGCGATAATGTCTTGCCCAGGGCAGACGTGTTGGCCAGGTCAGTCACTGAACACCCCTTGTTGATCCCATTGAGGCACGGCGCCGGTCGCCGGATATTGTCGTTGCAGCTTCCAAAGCCGAGGCGGATGCTAAGGTAAAAGGAGACTATTCTGTCGCAAATCCGTGGGTCCCGCAATCGTTGGCGTCGGAGGATGGCGAGGATGTCCGCGCAATTCTGGTAGAATGGAGTGTTGGCCCGGAGCTGCTGTTCCAGGCATTCTGACACATTTTTCTCGTCGAGAACATGAACCCATCATCTGAAGGGGCGGTGCCCGAGACCTTCGAGCATGCGCTCGCCGAGTTGGAGGGCATCGTCGCCACCATGGAAGGCGGCACGTTGTCGCTCGAAGACTCGCTCGCCGCTTATCGGCGCGGCACGCACCTGCTGCGGTTCTGCCAGAAAGCGCTCGAGGACGCGCAGGCGCAGGTCCGGGTGCTGGAAGGCAACACGCTGCAGGATTTTGCGGGTCCCGACAATGGCGAGTGATTTTGCCGACTGGGTGCGGGATCGGCAGCGCGCCATCGAGGACAGGCTCGCGCGCTGGCTCCCGGGCGCCGACATCGTTCCCCAACGTTTGCATGAGGCGATGCGTTATGCCGTCTTGGGCGCCGGCAAGCGGGTGCGTCCCCTGGCCGCGTTCGCCGCAGGCGAGCTCACAGGAGCGCCCGGCGCCTGCGTGGAGCGTGCGGCGGCGGCCGTCGAGCTGATTCATGCCTATTCCCTGGTCCATGACGACTTGCCCGCGATGGACAACGATACCTTGCGCCGCGGGCGGCCGACTTGCCATGTCGTCTATGGCGAGGCCACGGCGCTCCTGGTCGGCGACGCGCTGCAGGCGCTGGCTTTCCAGTGGCTTTCCGACGCGGCCGCCGGGACGGATGCGTCCACCCAGCTGCAGATGGTGCGCGAGCTCGCGATCGCCGCCGGTTCGAGGGGCATGGCGGGAGGGCAGGCCATCGACCTCGCCAGCGTCGACCAGACCCTGTCGTTGCCGGAGCTGGAGGTGATGCACATTCACAAGACGGGGGCCTTGATCCGAGCGTCCCTCATGTTGGGTGCCGCCTGCGGGGCGCCGCTCGCCGCCGAGGCGCGCGCGAGCCTGGAACGTTTTTCCGGTGCCATCGGGCTCGCCTTCCAGGTGATCGACGACGTCCTCGACGCCGAGTCGAGCACGGCCACTCTGGGGAAGACGGCCGGCAAGGACGCGATGCAGCACAAGCCCACGTATGTGGCGCTTCTCGGCGCCGAGCGCGCGCGGGCCCTGGGCCAAGAACTCTATTCGGATGCGCTGCGGGCGATCGAGAGCTTCGGCCCGGAGGCGTTGCGGCTGCGCGAACTGGCTCATTTCATCGTGTTCAGGTCATTTTGAGACGTCATGTACGAGTTGCTTGAGGGTATCGACAATCCCGAGCAGCTGCGCGCGCTAGACCGCCGCGAGCTGCCTTTGCTGGCATCGGAACTCCGGCAGTTCCTGGTCGAAAGCGTCAGCCAGACCGGCGGACATCTCGCGTCCAACCTCGGGACGGTCGAGCTGACGATCGCCCTCCATTATGTGTTCAACACGCCCTATGACCGCCTCGTGTGGGACGTCGGGCACCAGACGTACGGGCACAAGATCCTGACGGGCAGGCGTGCCCGCATGGGCAGCCTGAGGACGCGCGAGGGCATCGCGGGGTTCCCGAGGCGCGACGAAAGCGAATACGACACCTTCGGCACGGGGCACTCGAGCACTTCCATCAGCGCCGCGCTGGGCATGGCGGTGGCGGCGAAGCTCTCGGGCACGAAGCGGCGTACCGTCGCCATCATCGGCGACGGGGCGATGACCGCCGGGATGGCCTTCGAGGCGCTCAACAACGCCGGGGCCATGGATGCGAACCTGCTCGTCATCCTGAACGACAACGACATGTCGATCTCGCCCAACGTCGGCGCCTTGAACAACTACCTCGCGAAATTGATGTCGGGACGCTTTTACGCCGCCGTGCGCAAGGGCAGCGGCAAGGTGCTGGGGGCCGTGCCGCCGATCCGGGAGCTCGCTAGGCGGGCGGAAGAGCACGTGAAGGGGATGGTGACGCCGAGCACCCTGTTCGAGGAGTTCGGTTTCAACTACATCGGCCCGATCGACGGCCACGACCTGGAAGTTCTGGTTCCCACGCTGTCCAACGTGAGCCAGCTCGAAGGGCCGCAATTCCTTCATGTCGTGACGCGGAAGGGCAAGGGTTTTCGCCTCGCGGAGGAGAATCCTTGTCTCTACCACGGCGTGGCGCGGTTCGACCCGGAAGACGGCATCCTGGACACGACGACCGGCAGTGCCGCCAAGATGACCTACACCCAGGTCTTCGGCGATTGGCTTTGCGACATGGCCGCCCTCGACGAACGCCTGGTCGGGATCACGCCCGCCATGCGCGAGGGGTCCGGGATGGTCCGTTTCTCGGAAGAGTATCCCAGCCGTTATTTCGATGTGGGCATCGCCGAGCAGCATGCGGTGACCTTCGCCGCCGGGCTCGCCTGTGAGGGCATGCGGCCGGTGGTGGCGATCTATTCGACGTTCCTGCAGCGTGCCTATGATCAGGTGGTGCACGACGTGGCGCTGCAGAATCTGCCGGTGACCTTCGCGATCGACCGGGCAGGGCTCGTCGGAGCCGATGGGCCGACGCATGCCGGCAGCTTCGACCTGTCCTATCTGCGCTGCCTGCCCAACATGACCGTGATGACGCCCAGCGACGAGAACGAATGCCGTCAGATGCTCACGACCGCCTTCCGGCTCGGAACGCCCGCCGCGGTGCGCTATCCGCGAGGCAGCGGCCCTGGGGCGCCCATCGACCAGGCTTTGCAATCGCTGCCGGTCGGCCGCGGCCAAATCCGCCGCGAAGGCGCGCAGGTGGCGATCCTCGCGTTCGGAAGCCTGCTCAAGCCCGCGCTCGCAGCGGGGGAAGCCTTGGGCGCGACGGTGGCCAACATGCGCTTCGTCAAGCCCATCGACCACGCGCTGATCGGGCAACTGGCGGCCAGCCATGCGCTGCTCGTGACGGTCGAGGAAAACGCGGTTCAAGGCGGTGCCGGGAGCGCAGTCGCCGAATGCCTTCAGTCGCTGGGGCTCGAGGTCCCGGTCCTTCAGCTGGGATTGCCGGATCGCTTTGTCACGCACGGCGACCCGGCTTCCTTGCTGGCGGAGTGCGGTCTGGACCCGGCGGGCATGGTCCAGGCGATCCAGAGGAAATTAGCCGAGTAGTATACTCAACTATTCGAGATGGCTTATACTTGCAAAGAATCCAAGACATCTTCTCGAGGAACCCCCAATGAACCGATGCGAAACGGCTCTGATCCCTGACGTGCAAAATACGCCGGACATGCGGCAACTGGCGATCGACAAGGTGGGGATCAAGGCGATTCGGCATCCTATCCGGGTGGCCGACAAGGATGGCGGCGTCCAGCACACCATCGCGACGTTCAACATGTACGTTTATCTTCCCCAGCATTTCAAGGGAACGCACATGTCCCGCTTCGTCGAGATCCTCAATGACTATGAACGGGAGATTTCCGTCGAGTCGTTCGAGCACATGCTGCGCAAGATGGTCAAGCGGCTGGAGGCGGGCTCGGGCCATGTCGAAATGAGCTTCCCGTATTTCATCATGAAGTCGGCGCCGGTGTCCGGCGTGAAGAGCCTGATGGACTACGATGTCACCCTGGTGGGGGAAGTGCAAGACGGGCACTATCGGCAGACGATCAGGATCGTGGTGCCGGTGACGAGCCTGTGCCCCTGCTCCAAGAAGATCTCGGACTATGGCGCCCACAATCAGCGATCCCACGTGACGTTGACCGTGCGCACCAACGCATTCATCTGGATCGAAGACTTGGTGCGCATGGTCGAGGATCAGGCGTCTTGCGAGCTCTTCGGGCTGCTCAAGCGGCCGGACGAGAAATACGTGACCGAGCGCGCCTACGATCACCCGAAATTCGTCGAGGACATGGTGCGCGACGTGGCCGCCGTGCTGAACAACGACGAGCGCATCGAGGCGTACGTCGTGGAGTCGGAGAACTTCGAATCGATCCACAACCATTCCGCCTACGCCCTGATCGAGCGCGACAAGACCCGCGCGTGAGGGGCAGGGAAGTGAATCGCATCCTGGGGGGGAGGCCGTGAGCCACAAGCCCATACTCGTGCTCCGCCACGCGCCGACGGAAGGCCCTGGCTATCTGGAGACCTTCCTGGCCGGGCATGGGCTGCGGTCCGAACTCGTGCAGCTTGACGAGGGCGTGCCTGTGCCGCGGCAGGCCGATGCGTTTGCCGGCCTTGTGCTCATGGGGGGACCCATGAGCGTCAACGACGAGCTGCCCTGGATACCGCTTGAACTGTCGCTGATCCGCGAGGCGGTGGGGAAAAACATCCCCGTTCTGGGCCATTGCCTGGGGGGGCAGTTGCTGGCCAAGGCCTTGGGTGCACCCGTCGTGCGCAACCCGGTCAAGGAGATCGGCTGGGCCGACGTCGAGGTGACGGACGAGGCGCTGGCCCGGGAATGGCTCGGGGCAGACTTCAAGGCGCGCCGCTTTCCGGTCTTCCATTGGCACGGCGAAACCTTCGCGATCCCCGAAGGCGCCATACGGATGCTGAAGAGCGACTACTGCGCCAACCAGGCCTATGTTTTAGGTCGGCATCTGGGCATGCAATGCCATGTCGAGATGACCGAAGAGATGGTCGCGACTTGGTGCCGGGTGGGCGCGGACGAGATCCGGCAAAGCCCGGGGCCGGGGGTGCAAAGCGCACCGGCGATGATGGAGGATCTCGCGGCGCGGGTTCGTGGCTTGAATGCGATCGCGGCGCGTCTTTATACGCGATGGATTGCGGGAATCGCCTAGGCGCGTGACCCGCTCGCTCCCGATGGACGCACGCCCGCGCGTAGGATAGTCTGCGGCGAGAACTTGCGCTATAGTCGTTTCTAGACGGCCGCCCCGGGGACCCTCGCGGCGGGATCGTCGATCGAAAGGACCTTCATGCGCTTCGATGACGCCGGTAAACTGCTGCTGCGCCTCTTGGTGGGTGGCCTTCTGTTCCTTCATGGCTGGCACAAGATCTGGACCGGGCCTCACGAGATCGAGGCCATGCTGGCGGCGCACCGCCTGCCCTGGTACCTGGCGTATGGGGTCTACATCGGCGAGGTGCTGGCCCCGGTCTTGCTGATTCTCGGGTTCTACACGCGCATCGGCGGTTTTCTGGTGCTGGTCGACCTGATCGTGGCGGTTGCCTTGACGCGGGGGGCCAACCTCCTCCATCTC
Source organism: Pseudomonadota bacterium (assembly GCA_021817985.1). GTDB lineage: Bacteria > Pseudomonadota > Gammaproteobacteria > Burkholderiales > JAKAFK01 > JAKAFK01. Next base: position 27,711 of record JAKAFK010000022.1, read on the forward strand.
AACGCGCACGGCGGGTGGATCATCGAGCTCGAGGCCTTCTACGGATTGAGCGCTCTCGCGATCGTGCTGCTCGGACCCGGTCGCTACAGTCTCGACGGCGCTTGAGGCCGGACCCCTTTTCCCCAACCCTTCGGTCAGAGCATGCGAGGCAGCACGTCCGTCGCGCCGCCGCGGTCCTTCAGGCGGTGCGTGATGGCGCCCAGCGCATGCAGGGCCGCGACGCCGAGCAGGGCATAGGCCAGCGGCGCATGCAGGGTGCGCGCGAGATGGGCGAGGGTGTGGTTGACGCCGAACAGGCTCGGGAGATCGAACACGCCGAAGACGGAAACCGGATGGCCGCTGGCGACGGAAAGGGTGTAGCCGGCGGCCGGCGCCAGGAACATCAGGGCGTACAGGATGCCTTGCAATCCCTTGATCAATCGCCGTTCCTGCTTCGAGAACGCGCCCGGCAGGCGCGGTGCCGGACTGATGCGAAGCCAGGCCAGGCGCAAGACCCAGGCCAGCAGGACGAGCGCGCCGAAGGCCTTGTGCAGCGCTATGATCTGTGCCCGGGCGGGATCGGCCTTGGGCAAATCCGTCATGTACATGCCCAGCAGAACCAGCACGACGATCATCAACGCCATGAGCCAATGCAGGATTCGGGAAATGGCGCCATAACGGATGGCCGTATTCAACATTCTTGTCTCCGAGTGGGGATGACGGACAAAGCGACAGCCCGGGACCGCGACGGCCCAGAGGGTGCGATCTTTGCCGCGTTGTAGGGAAAAAGACGCCGTCAATCCCTGAAATTGGTAAATTGCAGGGGAAAGTCCGTGATGCTCTTCTTGACCAGGGCGATGGCCTCCTGCAGGGTGTCCCGCTTTGCGCCCTGCACGCGCACCGTCTCGCCCTGAATGCTGGCCTGGACCTTCAGCTTCGAATCCTTGACGATTTTGACGATGCGTTTCGCGACGTCGGAACCGACGCCCGTCTTGACGGTGACGGCGCGCTTGACCTTGTTGCCGCTCACCTTCTCGATCTTTTCCAGCTCGAGGCATTTGATGTCGATGCCCCGCTTGATGAGCTTTGCGCTCACGATGTCCATGACCTGGCCGAGCTTGAACTCGTCGTCCGCGTACACGGTCAGGACATGGTCGGCCTGCTCGATGCGCGCGTCCGAGCCTTTGAAGTCGAAGCGTGTGCCGACTTCCTTGTTGGCCTGTTCAATGGCGTTCTTGACTTCCTGCTTGTCGACTTCGGAGACGATATCGAACGATGGCATCAGGGTTCCCGCAGCGGTTGACGCGGCGCCTCAGCCGAAGTGGCAGACATAGTCCAGCGGCTCGAGCGTCTCGATGTCGAAGGCGCTGTTGCCGGGCACGGTGAAGGTCTGTCCGGCGCCATAGAGGGTCCAGGTCGCCTCGCCTTCGAGGCGCACCTTGCACGTTCCCGCATTGATTTCCATGGCCTCCGGCTCGCCGGTCTTGAACGTGAGGCGACTGGGGAAGATGACGCCGACGCTCTTGCGCGTGCCGTCCGGGAACTTCACGGTGTGGCTGACGCACTTGCCGTCGAAATAAATGTTCGCCTTCTTGACCACGGCGACGCCGTCGAACTGGGACATGAGATTCCTCGCGAGTGAGAATTAGCGCGTCTGGCGTCTTGCCGCGATACGCATGCGCAGCGCATTGAGCTTGATGAAGCCGGCGGCGTCCGCCTGGTTGTAGGCGCCTTGGTCTTCTTCAAAGGTCGCGATGGCCGGGTCGAAGAGCGAATCGCTTTCCGAATCGCGGCCGGCAACGGACACGTTGCCCTTATAAAGTTTGAGCCTCACCCACCCGTTCACGGTGGCCTGCGAGGCATCGATCATCTGTTGCAGCATCTGGCGTTCCGGGCTCCACCAGTAGCCGTTGTAGATCAGGGACGCATAGCGCGCCATGAGCTCATCCTTGAGGTGGGCGACTTCCCGGTCCAGGGTGAGGGATTCGATCGCCCGATGGGCCTTCAGCATGATCGTGCCGCCGGGTGTTTCATAGCAGCCGCGCGACTTCATGCCGACATAGCGGTTTTCCACGATGTCCAGCCGGCCGACGCCATGCTTCGCGCCCAGTCGGTTGAGCTCCGCGAGCACACGGGCGGGCGTCATCGGCGTCCCGTTGACGGCGACGATGTCGCCGCCGGCATAGCGCAGTTCCACGTACTCTGCGCCATCCGGCGCATGCTCGGGCGCGACGGTCCATCGCCACATCGATTCCTCGGGCTCGGCGGCGGGATTTTCCAGGATGCCGCCCTCGTAGGAGATGTGCAGAAGATTGGCGTCCATGCTATACGGGCTGCCGCCGCCTTTCTTCTTCTCCACCGGAATGCCGTGGCGATCCGCATAGGCGATGAGCCGCTCGCGCGAGGTCAGGTCCCACTCGCGCCAGGGGGCGATGACGCGGATATCCGGCTTCAGCGCGTAATAGCCGAGCTCGAAGCGCACCTGGTCGTTGCCTTTGCCGGTTGCGCCATGGGCCACCGCGTCGGCACCGGTCTCGCGGGCGATCTCGATCTGCCGCTTGGCGATCAAGGGGCGGGCGATGCTGGTTCCCAGGAGGTACTCGCCCTCGTAAATGGCATTGGCGCGAAACATCGGGAAGACGAAGTCGCGCGCAAACTCCTCTTTGAGGTCGTCAATGTAGATTTCCCGGACGCCCAGCCGCTGCGCCTTTTCGCGCGCCGGTTCGACCTCTTCCCCCTGGCCGATGTCCGCCGTGAACGTGACGATCTCGCAGGCGTAGGTGTCCTGCAGCCACTTGAGAATGACCGAGGTGTCCAGCCCGCCGGAGTAGGCCAGGACGACTTTCTTGATATCGCTCATCTTCGACTTCCGTGAGGGCCCTAATAATTGTCTTTGATCTTGCCGACAATGAGGTACTCGAGCAGGGCCTTTTGTGTGTGCAGGCGGTTCTCTGCCTCATCCCATACGACGCTTTGGGGACCGTCGATGACCGCCGCCTCCACCTCTTCGCCGCGGTGAGCGGGCAGGCAATGCATGAACAGCGCGTCCGGCCGGGCAAAGGCCATCATTTCCTGGTCGACGCGGAACGCGGCGAATGCCTTCCGGCGTGCCTCGGCTTCGTCCTCGTTGCCCATGCTGATCCATACGTCCGTGGTGACCAGGTCGGCGCCGCGCGCCGCTTCCAGCGGATCGGTGAAGCATTCGAGGTGCGACGGGTCGCCGCAATGCTCGGGTGCGACTTCGTAGCCTGCGGGCGTGCACACCCGCAGGCTGAAATCGAAAAGCTGCGCCGCCTGCAGCCACGTGTGGCAGACATTGTTGCTGTCGCCGACCCAGGTGACGGTGCGGCCGCGGATCGACCCGCGCTTCTCGATGTAGGTGAAGATATCGGCCAGGATCTGGCACGGATGGTACTCGTCCGTCAGTCCGTTGATGACCGGAACCTGGGAATGCTGCGCAAACCGCTCGACGACATCCTGCTTGAAGGTGCGGATGACGGCGATATCCACCATGCGTGAAATGACTTCGGCGACATCCTCGATCGGTTCCCCGCGGCCCAGTTGCGTGTCCCGTGGACTGAGGAACATGGCCGAGCCCCCGAGCTGGTTCATGCCGGCCTCGAAGGACACGCGGGTGCGCGTCGAGTTCTTCTCGAAAATCATCGCCAGCGTCTTCGCGCGCAGGGGTTGATACAGCTCGCCCTTGCCCAGGCGCTGCTTGAGCGTGCGCGCGCGCTTGAAAAGGTATTCGAATTCGGAGAGTTCGAAATCCGTCAGTTGTAGGAAATGCCTAACTTGCATAAGACACCTGTGTGCGGACCGTCTAGGCGCCGCTTGCCATCTTCATCTCGAGCCGCCGGCTGCGCGATTCCCAGCCATGGGCCATTATAGGCGTGATTGCCGGCCGGCTCAAAGTGGCCGAGCACGTGCCGCCCCGGTTACGGTCGGGCGGCACCCCGCAGGAAGTCGACGATCAGGGGGGAGAGCCGCGACACGAGTTCCTCGCCCTCTTCGTTCGTCATGACCAAGGGCGGCAGCAACCGGATGACCGTCTCCGCGGTGACGTTGATCAGAAGGCCGGCGTCGAGCGCGAGCCTGACCAATTCGCCGCACGGGCGGTCGAGTTCGATGCCGATCATCAGGCCGAAGGCGCGAATGTGCCGGACGCCCGGGACATCGGCCAAGGCGCGCGCGAATCCCGACTTCAGTGCCTCCCCGAGCGCGTGGGCATGGGGGATCAGGCCGTCTTGTTCGATGATTTCGATCGTGGCGAGGCCTGCCGCGCAGGCCAGCGGGTTGCCTCCGAAGGTGGACCCGTGGTTGCCCGGCTTGAAGATCTCCGCCGCCTGGCCTCGCGCGAGGCATGCGCCGATCGGCACGCCGCTGCCGAGGCCCTTCGCCACGGTCATGACGTCGGGCGCAAGGTCCGTGTGCTGGAATGCGAACCAGCGGCCCGTGCGTCCCATGCCGGTCTGGATTTCGTCGAGCATGAGGAGCAGGCCCTTGTCGTCGCAGATGCGGCGCAGCTGGGCGAGGTACTGGGGGTCCGGCACGTGGATCCCGCCCTCGCCTTGCACCGGCTCGACCAGAATGGCCACGACATCCTTGTTGTGGGTGGCCACTTGCGCCACGGCTTCGGCATCGTTGTACGGGACGCGCGCAAAGCCGCTCACCAGCGGTTCGAAGCCGGCCTGCACCTTGCGGTTTCCGGTTGCGGTGAGAGTGGCCATGGTGCGGCCGTGGAAGCTTTTCTCCATCACGATGATGGTGGGTGCGTCGACCTTCCGGCCATGGCCGTACAGGCGTGCCAGCTTGATGGCCGCTTCGTTTGCCTCTGCCCCGGAGTTGCAGAAAAAGGCATTGTCCATGCCCGTCACCGCGCATAGCCGGTCGGCCAGCGCCTCCTGGTGGAGGACGCGATAGAGGTTCGAGCTGTGGATGAGCGCCTGCGCTTGGCTGCAGATCGCCTGCGTGAGCTTGGGGTGCGCATGGCCCAGGCCGTTGACGGCGATCCCCGACAGGGCATCGAGGTAGCGGCGGCCCGCCTCGTCCCATAGCCATACGCCGTCCCCGCGGACGAAGGCGACGGGAAGCCGCGCATAGGTGTTCATCAGGTGTGACATGGCGTCTTTAAGATTTCGCTTGGCCGAAAATAGAAACGCACTCGGCGGCAAGGGTTGCCGCCGAGTGCGTTTCTACTATACACCAAACTGGAGGGATGGCGAAATAGCCGTTCTCGCCGTCCGCGAACGCGCGCTTGACGGACCGCCCGGCTCAATCTATAATCATTCAATAATTCGTTTGAACGTAGGCCTTGCGGTATCCTCATCGTCCCCCCATGCCGCATCTTGCTTTATCGACCGTTGTCTTGGCCTAAGGGGATGCCGGTGGCTTTTGCGGCTCGACGGGCGCACGACGACCAGGAGAGCGTGTGCAGCGGCTCTGCGGAAACGCGCGGATCGCCGCGATTCTAGGACCTGGAAGGGGTGCATCATGCTTACCATTGCGGTCACGGTGGGCGCCGTCACCGGCGTGATTCTGGGGCTTCTTGGCAGCGGCGGGTCGATCCTCACGATTCCCGCGCTGGTCTACTTGTTGAAGGTCGCCCCTAAGGAGGCGATCGCCATGAGCCTCGGCATCGTGGCGATCAGCTCGTTCATTTCCGCACTGAACCACTGGAAGCGCGGAAACGTCGATTTCAAGCTGGCCGCCGTGTTCGGACTTTTCAGCGCGGGCGGCAGCTATCTTGGGACGCGCTTGGGGATCGTCATGCCGCCGGCGCTTCAGCTCACGTTGTTTGCGGTCATGATGTACGTGGCCGCCTATCAGATGCTCAAACCCGGGACGGCTGCATTCAAGCCCGTCGGGGCGGATGTCGTGCGGCCCGAGTCCGACGCCGTGGCGGGGGGCGCGGGCCTGACGCGCCGGCCCTGGTATACGGCGCTGGTGGGCTTGTCGGTCGGGGCCTTGGCGGGGGCCGTGGGCGTCGGGGGCGGATTCTTGATCACCCCGGCGCTGGTGCTGTTGGCTGGAACGCCGATGAAGCAGGCCATCGGCACCACGCTCGTCATCGTGACGTTCAATACCCTGACCGGCTTCATCGGCTATCTGGGAAGAGTTCCGATCGACTACCCGCTGATGGCCGTGTTCACGGGCGTTATCATCGCCGGCAGCTTCGTGGGCGCGATGCTTTCCCATCGTCTGTCGCACGAGGCGCTGAAGCGGGGCTTCGGGGTTCTGCTCGTGCTGATCGCCAGCAGCGTCGTGCTGAAGAGTGCGCTCTGAAGGGCGTGTGCGACGCACCCGGGGCGGTCGCGCGCTCTCCGAGCGCGGCGGACGGCTATGATAGCTATGATAGGATGGGCCATCGATTGGCCGAGGCACCAAAGCAGCCAAGCCCGTTCTTGATGTGCCGGTGGGGAGCGGGCCTGTCCCGCGCCCATTTGACCGACCGCACCGTCCGGAGACCTTATGCCGACCCGTTCCTTTCCACAGGCCATCGTCGCGGCTGAGGCGGCGCCGCGCACCACCCCTTCGATTTATCCGGAGCCCTTCGCCTCGCGCATGGCGGGCCGCCAGAAGCGCCCCTTGGGCGAGTTCTTCGGCCTGAAGAATTTTGGCGTGAATCTGACGCGTCTCGAGCCTGGCGCCATTTCGGCGTTGCGTCATGCGCATACCCGGCAGGACGAGTTCATCTATGTGCTCTCCGGCACCCCCATCCTGGTCACCGACGAAGGGGAAACGCTGCTCGGTCCCGGACTGTGCGCGGGATTTCGCGCCGGTGCCGGAAGCGCCCACCACCTGGTCAATCGGGGCGCTGAACCCGTGGTCTATCTGGAAGTCGGCGATCGCAGCCCCGGGGACGAGGCCACCTATCCGGACGACGATTTGCAAGCGACGCTGGGCCCCGACGGCAAGTGGCGGTTCGCGCACAAGGATGGCGCGTCTTACTGAGCCGACGTCGCGCGCCCCGGTCACAGTCTTGCCCGGCGATCGCGAGATCCCCCCTGTCTTGCGGCCAATGGGCCCGCCCGACCCATGACAAGGGGCGGGAGAAGGGCTAGTATAGGGGCAAGCGATCAGATGCTGGGGAGACAGCCACGCCATGCTGCGCACCGTCGCGCTCTGCCTGCTGCTCACGCTGCCGGGCGTTGCCTGGGGGGCTGCCGTTGCGCCTGTGGTGGTGTTACGCATCGATGGCGCCATCAGTCCGGGCACGGCCGATTACGTCGTCCGCGCCCTGGCGCGCGCGCCCCGTCTTCATGCGGCCCTCGTCGTGCTGGAACTCGATACCCCCGGCGGGTTGGGCAGTTCGATGCGCGAGATCATCAAACATATCCTCGCCTCCCCGGTGCCTGTGGCGGCATTCGTCTACCCGAGCGGCGCGCGCGCCGCAAGTGCCGGGACCTATATCCTCTATGCCAGCCCTGTCGCCGCCATGGCGCCGGCGACCAACCTCGGGGCGGCCACCCCCGTCTCGATCGGGGCGTTGCCCGGGGGCAAAATCTCGCCCCAATCCACCGAGGCGCGCAAGGCCGTCAATGACGCGGCGGCCTATATCCGCGCCTTGGCCATCCTGCGTGGCCGAAATGCGGCATGGGCGGAGCAGGCGGTGAGGCAGGCGGCCAGCCTGACGGCCACGGAGGCCCTCCACCTCAAAGTGATCAATGTCATCGCGAGCAGCGTGCCCGACTTGCTCGCCCAGGTGAACGGCTGGCGGGTGACGACATCGAGCGGCGTCCAGACGCTCGACGTCCGCGGCGCACCGCTCGTGAACCTCGCACCCGATTGGCGAAGCCGGTTGCTCACGGTGATCACCGATCCCTCCATCGCCTATGTCCTGATGCTGGTCGGGGTGTACGGCCTGCTGCTCGAATTCCTTCACCCAGGTTTCGTGCTGCCGGGCGTGACCGGACTCGTGTCCTTGATCCTGGCGCTCTATGCCTTCCAGATGCTGCCCGTGAACTACGCGGGGCTTGCGCTCATTCTTGCCGGGATCGGGTTCATGGTGGCGGAAGCCTTCATGCCCGCATTCGGCGCCTTGGGAGTGGGGGGGGCGATTGCGTTCATCGTGGGCTCGGTGTTGCTGATCAGACCCGAAGCGCCCGGCTTCGGCGTCCCCTGGGCGGTCATCCTGCCGCTTGCGCTGTTCAGCGTCGTGTTCGTCGCGTCCATCGTCGGCTTGGCCGTGAAGGCGCGCTCCCGAAGACCGGTGAGCGGGGCGGAAGAGATGATCGGAAGTCTGGGCGAAGTGTTGGGCGACCTTGAGGGGGAGGGGTTTGCGAGGGTGCATGGAGAGACCTGGAGGATCCGGAGCGAAACGCCATTGCATCGAGGCGACAAGGTCCGGGTCGTGCGGCGGGAGGGGCTCGTTCTGGACGTCAGGCCGGAGCGTAGCCCGGAAATCCCGGGGCCGGTGGGCTGACCTAAGGAGGCGATGATGCAATTCGGTGTGGGGTTGGGCGTGATCGTCGGCATCGTGCTGATGCTGTTGGTCGCATCGTTTCGAGTGCTCCGGGAGTATGAGCGCGGCGTGATTTTCCTGCTGGGACGCTTCTGGAAAGTGAAGGGACCGGGGATGATCCTCGTGCTGCCGGGGATTCAGCAGATGGTGCGGGTGGACCTGCGGGTCGTGGTGATGGAGGTGCCCGGTCAGGACGTCATCTCCCGCGACAACGTCTCCGTCAGGGTCGATGCGGTGATCTACCAGCGCGTCGTCGATCCCGAGAAGGCCGTCATCCAGGTGGAGAACTATTTTGCCGCAACCAGCCTGCTGGCCCAGACCACGTTGCGCTCGGTGCTGGGCCAGCATGAACTCGACGAGATGCTGGCCGAACGCGAGAAGCTGAATATCGACATTCAGCGGGCGCTCGACGTGCAGACCGATGCCTGGGGCATCAAGGTGTCGAACGTGGAGATCCGGCGCGTGGACATCAACGAGTCCATGGTGCGCGCCATCGCGCGCCAGGCGGAAGCCGAACGCGAGCGGCGGGCCAAGGTCATTCACGCGCAAGGCGAGCTGCAGGCCTCCGAGACGCTGCTCGAGGCCGCGCAGGTCCTCGCACGCCAACCCCAAGCCATCCAGCTGCGCTATCTGGAGACGCTGGCCGCGATCGGCGTGGAGAAAAACACCACCGTGGTCTTTCCGGTCCCGCTCGACATGTTCAGGGCCTTCTTCGAAACGACCCAGAAATAAGGGGGGTATCCCTGCCGCCGGGAGGGGATTTTTCGCGTCCAGCGCGGCGATCGAGGCTGACGGCCGCGCCAATCCTTGTTAAAATACGTTCACCCCGCTCCACGAAAAAGGTGACCGCATGCCGCCCTCCACGCAAATCATCATCCGAGGCCTGACCAAGGAAGGGCGCACGTTCCGGCCCAGCGACTGGGCGGAACGATTGTCGGGCGTGCTGTCGACCTTTGGCGCCGACCATCGGATGAGCTATTCGCCCTATGTGCGGCCGATGTCGATCGAGGGCGTCAAATGCGTGGTGGTGGATCGGAAGCTCGAGGAGATCGAGCCCAGGGCCTACCGCTTCCTCCTGGGCTTCGCGCAGGACAACGACTTACAGACGGTCGAGGCGTCGCCCGAGGAGGCGACGCTTCCGCGCGCGTCGGATGCCAGCCGCTAGGCGATGGCCTTGATCGCCGCGGAAAGGCGGCTCTTGTGGCGGGCGGCTTTGTTCTTGTGAACGATCTTCTTGTCGGCAATGCGGTCAATGGTGCTCATGGCATCGTCATACACGCGCTGCGCCGCGCTCTTGTCGCCGGCGGAGACCGCCTTCTTGACCTTCTTGATTGCCGTGCGAAATTCGGAACGTTGTGCGGCGTTGTGGGCGCGCTGCTTGTCCGCTTGTCGTGCGCGCTTCCTGGCTTGCGCGGAATTGGCCATTTAGACTCCTAAGTCCTGGAGGGTGACAGAAAACGTGGTATCATACGGCCGCGTCCGATTTTTTGCAAGCAGCGTTGGGCCGCCGATGGGACCTTCGCACGCGCAGCTTTCCGCTGGCCGACGCGCGCCTGCCCGGAACGAACGGGGCAGGCCGGACTGGCATGGATTTTCTTGATCACCCGGCAGGCGCCGTTGCCTGCTTCGCACCTGCACTGGTTTATCCGGCATGAATCTCCTCAAGGCCATGGCGACGGTGAGCGGCATGACGCTCGTCTCGCGCATTCTCGGTTTCGCCCGCGACACCATCGTGGCGCGCGTGTTCGGCGCGGGGCTCGCGACCGATGCGTTCATCGTGGCCCTGAAGATTCCCAACGTGATGCGGCGGCTCTTCGCGGAGGGGGCGTTCTCCCAGGCCTTCGTGCCGATTCTCGCGGAATACAAGAGCCGGCGCGGGCATGAGGCCACGCGCGAGCTGGTGAGCCATGTGGCGAGCCTGCTCTCCCTGGTGCTCGTCGTGGTCACGGTGCTCGGCATGCTCGCGGCGCCTCTCGTGATTTACGTGAGTGCCCCCGGCTTCCTCGACGATCCGGCCAAATTCGCGCTCACCACGCGGCTTCTGCGGATCACTTTCCCCTATATCCTGTTCATCTCGCTGGTGTCGCTGTCCGGCGGGGTGCTCAACACCTATAGCCGCTTCTACGTGCCGGCCTTCACGCCGGCCCTGCTCAACGTGGCGCTCATCCTCTCGGCCATTTTCCTGGCGCCGCACGTGCATCCCCCCATCCTGGCGCTGGCGATCGGCGTGTTCGCCGGCGGCGTCCTCCAGCTGGGCTTCCAGCTGCCCTATCTGCGGCGCCTGGGATTGCTGCCGAAATGGGAGCTGCGCTGGCGCGATGAGGGGGTCTGGCGCATTCTGAAGCTGATGGGGCCGGCGGTGTTGGGGGTGTCCGTTTCGCAGGTGAGCCTCCTCATCAACAACGTCGTGGCCTCTTTCCTGCCGACCGGCAGCGTGTCCTGGCTCTATTATGCGGAACGCCTGATGGAATTTCCCACAGCCCTCCTGGGCGTGGCGCTCGGGACGATTCTGCTGCCCAGCCTGTCCAAGCACCATGCCGAGCGTTCCCACGAGGAGTATTCGCGCCTGCTCGACTGGGGGCTGCGGCTCACCCTGATCCTCGCGGCGCCGGCCGCGCTCGCGTTGGCGCTGCTGGCGGTGCCGCTGATCGTCACCTTGTTCCACTACGGCGCGTTCAATACGTACGACGTGCTCATGACCCGGCAGGCGCTGGTCGCCTACAGCGTGGGCCTGCTCGGCCTCATCCTCGTCAAGATCCTGGCGCCCGGCTTCTATGCGCGGCAGGACATCAAGACACCGGTGCGGATCGCCATCCTGACATTGGTCGCGACCCAGCTCATGAACCTCGTGTTCGTCTGGCATTTGAAGCACGCGGGCCTCGCGCTGGCCATCAGCCTGGGGGCCTGCCTGAATGCGAGCCTTCTCTACCGGCAGTTGCGGCGGCGGGACATCTATCGCCCCCAGCCGGGGTGGGGCGCATTCCTGTTCCGGATTGTCCTGGCGCTTGCCGCCATGGGCCTGGCGATCACGGCCACCATGGGCAGCACGCACACCTGGCTGCATGAGGGCTTCCTCGCCCGTGCCACGCATCTGGTGCTGCTCATCGGGCTGGGCGGGGGCACGTATTTCGCTACGCTCATGGCGCTGGGCCTGCGCGTCCGGCAATTCGCCCGGCGGGCCGCCGAGTGAACTGGGGCTTTGGCTTTCGCGGCACGCGCAAACCCGTTAGAATTCGATACCTTGAGTTCACCTCCAGGGCGAAGCCTTACGCCGTGGAGAAGCAGGAAGCGGCAGGTTATGCGGATTACCCATGGCGTTCCCAGGTTTGAGTCTCCCACGGCGGTGACCATCGGCAATTTCGATGGCATCCACCAGGGGCATCAAGCGATGCTGCGTCGGGTCGCAGAGGTGGCGCGGCGGCAAGGGCTCGACTCGTGCGTGCTGACCTTCGAGCCGCACCCGAGGGAGTTTTTTGCACCCGAGAAGGCGCCTTCGCGCCTGACCTCGTTGCGCGAGAAGCTGGAACGCTTTGCCTGCGTGGGGCTTGATCGCGTGCATGTCTGCCGCTTCGACGCGACCCTGGCGAGGCAGGCCCCCGATGCGTTCGTCTCCGAGATTCTGGTGCAGGGCCTGCGGGCCCAATGGGTGCTGGTCGGCGACGATTTTCGGTTCGGCGCGGGGCGGGCGGGGGACTTGCAGCTGCTCCAGGCGATGGGCGCGCGCCTTCGCTTCGATGTGGCGGCCATGCACAGCGTCCTCGTCGGCGGACGGCGCGCGTCCAGCACGCTGGTGCGCGAAGCGTTGGCGAATGGGGATATCGAGGGGGCGCGCGAACTCCTCGGCCGCCCCTACAGCATCAGCGGGCGGGTGGTGGACGGGGACAAGCTGGGCAAGCGGCTGGGTTTCCCCACCGCCAATATCCAGCTCAAGCACAACCGGCCGCCGCTGGCCGGCATTTTTGCCGTGGAGCTCCATGGGTTGCCCGAAGGCGTGCGGCACGGCGTGGCCAGCCTGGGCCTGCGGCCGACCGTGAAGGCCAATGGCCGCCCCACGCTGGAAGTGCATCTGTTCGACTTCGCGCGCGAGATCTATGGCAGCCATGTGCGCGTCGATTTTTGGCACAAGCTGCGCGACGAGGCCAAGTTCCCGAGTCTCGACGCCTTGGTCGCCCAGATCGGCCGCGATTGCGCCGACGGGCGGGAGTACTTTGCAAGTGCCGTGTCGGTCGCCGGCTAGGCCGCTCAACCGGCGCGCGCATGGGCCGGCCGCGAGGCCCGCAAGCCCGCCGCGCTCGGACACGAATTGAACAAAATGCCTGATTATAAAAAGACGCTGAACCTTCCCGACACGCCTTTCCCGATGCGGGGCGATCTGGCCAAGCGCGAGCCCCTGTGGCTGCGCGCGTGGACCGAGAAAAAGCGCTACGAGCGCCTGCGCAGCCATGCGCGCGGCCGGCCGAAATTCATCCTGCATGACGGCCCGCCATACGCCAATGGGGATATCCACATCGGCCATGCAGTCAATAAGATCCTCAAGGACATCATCGTCAAGTCCAAGGGGCTGTCCGGGTTCGATGCCCCTTATGTGCCCGGGTGGGACTGCCACGGTCTGCCCATCGAATTGCAAGTGGAAAAGACGCATGGCAAGGACATCCCGGCCGCGCGCTTCCGCGAGCTCTGCCGCGCCTATGCGCAGACCCAGATCGACCGTCAGAAGGCGGATTTCATCCGGCTCGGGGTGTTGGGCGATTGGGACCATCCCTATCGAACCATGGACTTCGAGAACGAAGCCGGCATCATCCGGGAGCTCGGCAAAATCCTGGCGGCGGGATTCCTGGCGCCGGGCCAGAAGCCGGTCCACTGGTGCGTGGACTGCGGCTCGGCGCTGGCGGAAGCCGAGGTGGAGTACGAGGACAAGAACTCTCCGGCGATCGACGTCGCCTTCGAGGTGAAGGACGCGACACGGCTCGCGGCCGCGCTCGAAGAGCCGCTTCCCGAAGGTCCCGTGCGTGCGGTCATCTGGACCACGACGCCGTGGACCTTGCCCGCGAACCAGGCGGTCGCCGTCAATCCCGACCTGATCTACGACCTCGTGGCGACCCCCGCGGGCACGCTCATCCTCGCCCATGAGCTGGCGGCGTCCGCGCTGGCGCGCTATGGCTTCGGCAGCGCGCCGGTGATCGGCTCGGTGACCGGGCTCGAGCTCGAGGGCCTCGAACTCAAGCATCCGTTCCATGAGCGGTGCGTGCCCGTGATATGCGGCAGCCACGTGACGCTGGAGGCCGGCACCGGGCTTGTCCATACCGCGCCCGCACATGGGCTCGAAGACTATGTGGCCGGGACGCGCTATCATCTGCCCGTCGACAATCCGGTCGGCGACGACGGCCGCTTTTACGCATCGGTGCCCCTGGTGGGCGGGCGCACCGTGTGGGAGGCCAATCCGGTCCTCATCGACCTTCTGCGAGGCCATGGAGCGCTTCTGCACGAGGCGCGCCTGACCCACAGCTATCCGCATTGCTGGCGCCACAAGACGCCGATCATCTTCAGGGCTACGCACCAATGGTTCATCGCCATGGATGCGCCAGGGGGCAAGGGCGAGACCTTGCGGCAGCTCGCCGATGGCGCGGTGGCGCGCACCACGTTCTTCCCGTCGTGGGGACGCGCGCGGCTGGAGGCGATGATCAACAACCGGCCCGACTGGTGCGTGTCCCGCCAGCGCAACTGGGGCGTGCCGATGCCTTTCTTCGTGCACCGGCAGACAGGCGCACTCCATCCGCGCACGCCCGAGCTTCTCGAGGCCGTGGCCCGGCAGGTGAGTGAGCGGGGGATCGAGGCGTGGTTCGCCTTGGATCCGGTGACGCTCCTCGGGCGCGAAGCGGCCGATTACCGCAAGCTGACCGACACCCTCGATGTCTGGTTCGACTCCGGCGTCACCCATGCCTGCGTGCTCAAGACGCGTGCCGAACTTCGCCACCCCGCGGATCTCTATCTGGAAGGCTCGGACCAGCACCGCGGTTGGTTCCAGTCGTCGCTCCTGACGGGATGCGCAACGGACGGGCGAGCGCCCTACGAGGCCCTCCTCACCCATGGTTTCGTCGTGGACGGCCAAGGCCTCAAGATGAGCAAGTCGCGAGGCAACGTGGTGGCGCCCCAGAAGGTGATGGACACGTACGGCGCGGATATCCTGCGGCTGTGGGTGGCGGCCACCGACTATTCGGGCGAGCTCGGGATCTCCGACGAGATATTGAAGCGCGTGGTGGAGAGCTATCGCCGGATTCGCAATACGTTGCGCTTCCTGCTGGCCAACGTGAGCGACTTCGATCCCGTCGCCCACGGCCTGCCGATGGCGCAGTGGGTGGATCTCGATCGCTATGCGTGCGTGATGATGGCGGATCTGCAGGCCGAAGTGTGCGCGGATTTCGAGCGCTACGAGTTCCATCACGCCGTTCAGCGGCTGCAGACCTTCTGCTCGGAAGACCTGGGCGGGTTCTATCTCGATATCCTGAAGGATCGGCTGTACACGAGCGCCGCGGGTTCTCGCGCGCGGCGCTCGGCGCAGCACGCGCTCTTCCACCTCACCCACAGCCTCGTTCGGCTGATGGCGCCGATCTTGAGCTTCACCGCGGAAGAGGCGTGGGCGGTCCTGCGCGGGACGGACGACGACAGCGTTTTCTTCCATGAGTGGCATGCCGTTCCCCAGCCTGAGGACGCCGAAGCGTTGCGCTCCCGCTGGAGCAGCCTTCGGACCCTGCGTGCGCGGGTGCAGAAGGAATTGGAGGACCTGCGCGCCGCGGGGAAAATCGGCTCGTCGCTTGCGGCGGGCGTGGTGGTGCACGCGGGCGCGACGGATTATGCACGCCTGAAAGCGCTGGGCGATGACCTTCGGTTTGTGTTCATCACCTCCGAGGCTCGCGTCGTCGAGGCGGGAAGCGCGGATCGGGAGCGCATCGAGGTGTCCGCCCTCGCGCACGAGAAATGCGAGCGGTGCTGGCACCATGCGGCCGACGTCGGCGCGCACGCGGCGCATCCGACGCTGTGTGGGCGCTGCGTGTCCAACCTCGAGGGTCCCGGAGAGGAGCGCACCCATGCGTAGGTTCGCCGGTTGGGTGGTGTTGGCTCTCGGGGTGGTCGGACTCGACCAGATCGCGAAGCATGCCGTGGTGAGTGCGCTGGGCGGCGGCGGCAGCATCTACGTCGCGCCTTTTTTCAGCATCATCCTGACCTACAATACCGGTGCGGCGTTCAGCCTGTTGGCCGATGCCTCCGGCTGGCAGCGCGCGTTCTTCACCGTGATTGCCATTGCGGCCTCGGCGGTCATTGTGTATGTCCTGTGGCGCAATGCCCGCAACGCGTTCCTGAGCCTTGCGCTGAGTCTCATTCTCGGGGGCGCCCTGGGGAACCTGGTCGACCGGATCACGCTGGGCCATGTGGTGGATTTCCTTTATTTCCACTATCGGGGCTTTTCTTTTCCGGCCTTTAATGTGGCCGATTCGTCCATCACCTGCGGGGCGTTCCTGATCGCCTGGGACGGCCTCCTGCGAAGATCGCGGCCGCAGGGGCAGGGATGGTGATGTTCCAATCGAAGCGAGGGCGTTCGCCCATGACGAGGCCCGCGCCGTGAAGGATAGTGAACCGATGGAAGTTCTTCTCGCCAATCCGCGCGGCTTTTGTGCCGGGGTCGACCGCGCGATCGAGATCGTCGAGCGCGCGCTGAGCGTGTTCGGCGCCCCGATCTATGTGCGGCACGAGGTGGTGCACAACCGGTTCGTGGTGAATGGCTTGAAGGAGAAGGGCGCTATCTTCGTCGAGGACCTGGCGGCGGTTCCTGCCGGGGCGACGGTCGTCTTCAGCGCCCACGGCGTTTCGCAGGCGGTTCGCGCCGAGGCGCAGGCGCGCGGGCTCAACGTCTTCGATGCCACCTGTCCCCTGGTGACCAAAGTGCACCTCGAAGTGGCGCGCATGCGTGCCCAGCGGAAGGAAATCGTGGTGATCGGGCACAAGGGGCATCCGGAGGTGGAAGGCACGATGGGCCAGGCACCCGAGGGCATCTATCTGGTGGAGAATCCGGAACAAGTCGCCCTGCTCGAAGTCGAGGACGAGAACAATCTGGCCTTCGTCACCCAAACCACGCTGTCCATTGACGACGCCGCCAAGGTGATCGAGGCGCTCAAGGCGCGCTTTCCCGGGATCACGGGCCCCAAGAAGAACGATATCTGCTACGCCACGCAAAACCGGCAGGATGCCGTGAAGCGGCTGGCCACGGCATGCGATCTGGTCATCGTCGTGGGCTCGCCCACCAGTTCGAACTCCAACCGGCTGCGAGAAGTGGCGCGCAAGCGAGGCGTCGAAGCCCGCATGGTGGACAACGCGGGCGAGCTGGATCCGGACTGGCTTCGCGGCAAGCGGCGCATCGGCGTGACCGCGGGGGCGTCGGCGCCGGAGGTGCTGGTGCAAGCCGTGATCGCCCGGCTGCGCGAACTCGGTGCGCAGAACATCGAGGAGGCGACCGGGTCGATCGAAGGCATTGTGTTCCCGTTGCCCAAGGCCCTGGTCCCCGCCTAGGCGCAAGGGGGCCTCCGCGCCCATTCTCCTCGAACGACAGACGCCTTCCCTCGTCGGGAGTCCATTGTTTTTCCTGTGTGGTGATAGGCGCATGACCATGGGTGGCCCGTGCCTGACCAGCGCTTGAGCATCACCGCGCGCGAGGGGTTCGCCCTCGCCATGGGCGCGGCGCGAATGCGCCATCTTCTCCAAGGCGCCCTTGTCGCAGGGGCACAGGAGGCCATGAATGAAGATACGCATCGGCAGGTCTCGGCCGAACAGCACAGGTTCGCCGACGTGCTCGGCAGGCTTTTCTCTCGCCCCTGGATGTTCGCGGTTGAATAATTAGTGATACTTATCGGACTATAAGGTCCGATTATCTCCCGCCAGAGCCATAAAACGCTGGACGGCGCGCCGCCGAAGTGTGCTATCATAGCTTTCCACGAAGGAAGGGCGCGTCTGCGCCGAGCTCACTCGACATCTCCTTAGCGTGACAGATTCAGCGCGTTGTCGGTTTACCCGCGCGCTCCTCGGTTGATGGCTGCAGCGCGTCGGACGCAAGGCGCTGCATGTGGGCGCACTTCTGCATCGCCAAATTCGAATATTGCTATGTATTGGCGCGCCGTCTTTTCGCGCGCCTGTCGGTGGCCATGGCATTCGCGCTGTGCGCCTCCGAGGCGTGCGTCGTGGGGTGGTGCGGCACATGGGTGGCATCATCTGGCATTGGGAAACCCATGGCGATCATGGCTAAGAATCGGACGTTCGCCCCGGGGGAGGATACGCAAGGCCTCATCCGGCGCCCCTGCGGCACCGTGCGAACGGACTCACAGGAGATTGAATCACGTGTTAGCTGAAATGCGAAGCCGTCTCAAGGCATTCTGGATGGATCTCGACCCCATGGTGCCGATGGTCATGGGCGGAGCCATCATCGGGTTCGTGGGTTCGATCGCGGTTGAGCTGTTCCGCAAGGCAATGTATGCCATCATCCATCTTTACAGCACGCACGAGCATCTCGTGGCAGCGGCAGCGGGGCTGCCGCTGTGGGAACGGGCGCTGATTCCCGTCGTTTGCGGCACGCTGGGCGGCGCGATCATGTGGGCCGGCCACCGCTGGATCAAGCAGCCCAGTGGACCTGAATACATGGAGGCGGTGCGCGTCGGCGACGGCAAGTTGGCCCTCGGCCCGAATATCACGCGGACGCTATCGTCGCTGGTCGGCGTGAGCGGCGGCATCACGATCGGCCGCGAAGGTACGATGATTCAGTTCGCGGCACTGATCTCGTCCATGTTTGGACGCCTGGTGCCTACCGATGCGGCGCATCGCCGCCTCTTCGTGGCCTGCGGCGCTGCGGCGGGTTTTGCCGGGGCCTACCATGCCCCCATCGCGGGGACGATGTTCGTTTCGGAAATCGTTCTGGGCGGCCTTGCGCTGCGAGAGGTCACGGCGATCCTCGTTTCGGCGGTCATCGGGGAACTGACCACCCAGGCCCTCTTTGCCACCGGTCCGCTCTATTTGTCGCATCCGGTCCAGATGGTCGGGTTCTCCGATTTGGTGGATGCGGCGCTGATCGGGATCCTGGCCGGCTTGATTGGGCCCATGTTTCTCACGCTCCTCGACACGACGCGCCGGCGTTACCGTAAGATGGTCACCTTTTTGCCGCTGCGCATGGGCTTGGCCGGACTCGCCATCGGCTTGCTGTCGATTGCACGGCCCGAGGTCTGGGGCAACGGCTATAGCGTGGTTCAGTCCTTTCTCGTCACCCATTGGGCCCTTTCGACCGTGGTGATTGTGTCGCTCCTGCGTATCCTGGCGGTCACGGCGGCCAGTGCCGCGGGGATCCCCGGCGGCGTGTTGACGCCGACCCTGACCATGGGCGCGGGATTGGGCCTCATCGTCTTCCATACGCTCCTGACCTCGACCGCGACCCATTCGCAGGCGCTCTGGGTCCTCGTCGGCATGGGTAGCCTCCTGGCCGCGACCACGCATGCTCCTGCCATGTCGGCCATCATGGTGTTCGAGGTGACGCGCAACTATAACGTCGTGCTCGCGGCCATGCCGGCGTGCGTGCTGGCCTCGGTCATCGGAAGCTTGCTGCGAGACCATTCGGTCTACACCGAAGCGCTGGGACTGGAGGAAGGGCGAAGGAAGCCCTCGCTCCTCGACGCGATCACCGGACGCCGCGTAAAGGAGAGGCACGACGACACGGGGGGCGGACATGGAGCGCCCCATGACATGGAATGCGTGACCTCCGATGTCGGAGGGGCGGCAGTGCCCGCTACCCACTGCGAGACGGCGGAGAGCTCGCATTCCTGAAGGGGGGTGCCCCGAGGAGTGCGGCTTGCCCGAGCCGCCGCGCCGTGCATGCTCGACTTCCCCTTCAGGGATGGTCGGCACGACGCGCGCTCACGCGCCGTTAGTCCGTCCCCGACCCGATGACGCACATGCGGCGGTGGCCTGGGTTCATTGAAACCGTTCTGCGCTGCCGTGAGACTCGCATGGCGGGTATTACTGGGTGCTGACATACGGGTCGGCTGGATCCATTCGAAGCGATCGGGGCTAGGTTCGATTTTCCATGCGCAGGCATCTCAAACGGCAGGCCCGTTCTTATCTTTCCGTCAACGAGTGGCAGATCCGGTTGGTGATGTGGGGGGGCGCGATTTTTCTGGGTGTCGCGGCCACCTTTTTTGCGTACATCAGCGAGAAGGCGAATGATGTCTTCTACGCCGCGCTCAAGATTTCGCCGTACGCCGCCTTCGTCCTCTCGCCCCTTGGTCTCATGCTTTGCCTGTGGATGACGCTGCGCTTCTTTCCCGGTTCCGAAGGCAGCGGCATTCCGCAAGCGATCGCGGCTTATGAGGAGGGGGCGCCGAGCGCGCTGCGCGACAAGCTTTTCTCCCTACGCATCGCCTTCGGCAAGATCCTGGTGGCCGTGTTGAGCCTTTGTGTGGGGGCGTCGATCGGGCGCGAGGGACCGACCGTGCACGTTGGCGCGGCCTTCATGCATTCCTTCGGCAAGTTGATGCGCTATCGCCCGGAATACATGGAGCGGGCCTTGATTCTGGCGGGAGGTGCGGCAGGCATCGCGGCCGCGTTCAACACGCCGCTGGCGGGAGTCGTTTTTGCCATCGAGGAGGTCAGCCGGTCGTTCGAGGAAAAGACCAGCGGCGTCGTCCTGGCGGCTGTCCTGGTCGGGGGCATGACTTCGCTGGTGCTGCTCGGCAACTACACCTACTTCGGGGTGTCGGATGCGGCCTTCACGAGTTGGCACGACTGGCTGATCGTGCCGGTCGCCGGCATCGTCGGGGGCGGGCTGGGCGGACTCTTCTCGCAGATGCTGGTGGTTGCGGCCCGTCTCGTGGGCCCGATACGCCGGCGTTATCCGATGCGCGTGGCGTTGGCTTGCGGTCTGGCCCTCGCCCTGGTCGGTCTTCTCTCCGGCAACACGATATTTGGCACGGGCTACGCGCAAGCGAAGAGCCTGGTGACGCTCACCGGAACGATGCCGGCAACCTACGCGCCCCTCAAGGCGCTGGCAACACTGATTTCGTACTTGGCCGGCATCCCAGGAGGCCTGTTCGCCCCCTCGCTGTCCGCAGGCGCGGGCTTCGGTTCACTGCTGGGGCACTTTTTTCCGCACGTTCCGCTCGGCGCGCTGGTTATCCTCGGCATGGCGGGGTACTTTACCGGCGTGGTCCAGACCCCCATCACGTCATTCGTCATCATCATGGAGATGACGTCCAACCAGGGCATCCTGCTGCCGCTCATCGCCGTCGCGTTCATCGCGCGGGGCGCCTCCCATCTGGTGTGTCCCGAACCCATCTACCAGGCCCTGGCCGCGTCCTTCCGGCACAAACCCGACACGGCACCGCAGACCGCGCCCGCCTAAGACGAAAACCCCTTTTTGCCGGGCGCCCTTGGGGTGCGAAACCGATGCCTTGACCTGCGTCGCACAGGTCGCGCGTAACCGGTACGGGGCGGTCGTGCGCCCACCGGTTTGATACAATGTCCGGCTGCAGGCTACTCAGGAAGCAATGTGTGGACGCCGAAATCATCATCATTGGCGGCGGGGTGATCGGATGCGCCACCGCGTGGGCGTTGACGCGCGACATCGCCGGTCGCGACATCCTCATCATTGAGCGCGGCGAGATCGGCCGCGAAGCCTCCTGGGCGGGCGGAGGGATACTGTCGCCTCTGCTGCCCTGGGACTACAGCGAGGCCGTGACGAGGCTTACGCTATCGGCCATGCATGCGTATCCCGGATGGGTCGACAGCCTGAAGGCTTGTGGGGGCGTCGATCCCGAATATCGTCGGACCGGGATGCTGGTCTTCCCGCCCTGCGACCCGGCACAGGCCCGTGCCTGGGCGACGGCTCACGGGATGACTGTCGAGCTTGGCGGAAGCGATCAGGGTGCGACAGCGCAACCGGTACTCTGGCTGCCCGATGTGGCTCAAGTGCGCAATCCGCGCCTGATGCAAGCACTCTCCAAGGCACTGCGCGGAAAGGGCGTGGGCATCCGCGAGCACACCGAGATGCTGGGTTTCCTCCGCAATGGGGACCGGGTGGAGGGCATTTCGACCTCGCAGGGCATTTTGCGCGCGCGGCACGTGATCGTGGCGGGCGGCGCCTGGAGCGCTGGCGTCCTGAAGGCGTATGGACCGGCGCTCGATATCCGGCCGGTGCGTGGCCAGATGCTCCTGTTCAAGCTCGCACCGGACGTGCTGCCGCATATCCTTTACCGGGATGGGCTTTACCTCATTCCTCGCAGCGATGGACACCTCCTGGTGGGCAGTACCCTTGAGGATGCGGGTTTCGACAAGACGACGACGCAGGCGGCTGCGCGTGCGCTCCACGAGGCGGCCACAGCACTCGCCCCTATATTGGCGGAGGTGACGCCCATCGCTCATTGGGCGGGGCTGCGGCCCGGTTCGCCGGGGAACGTGCCCACCATCGCGCGCCATCCGGAAATCGCGAATCTCTATGTCAACGGCGGGCATTTTCGCTACGGGGTGACGATGGCACCGATGGCCGCGCGATTGATGCGCAACCTGCTCATCGAAGCCGCGCAGCCCTTCGACATGGCACCCTACCGTTGGCCTTCGTGGTGAGAGCGGAGCGGCCGATGGCGCCTCGGATAGCGGTCAATATTAGACAACGTCCAATTTTTTTATTAATATAAGAATCGCCCAGCGACCCCGCTTGAGATGATCATGGAAGCCTACACCCGAGACAATATGGCTGACGTGCTGCGCAAGCACGGCATCAATCCGACCCACCAGCGCATCGAGATCGCGTACGCGCTCTTCTCGCGGCAGGAGCATTTGTCGGCGGATCAGATCATGGCTATCGTGAATCTGCGTCACAGCGAGACATCAAAGGCGACCGTGTACAACACGCTCAATCTCTTCTTGCAGCGCAAACTCATTCGGGAAGTCATCGTGGACCCAAACAAGGTGTTCTATGACCCCAATACCCAGCCCCATCATCACTTCTACGACGTGGTCAGCGGCCGCCTTACGGACA